>JAEXPQ010000149.1 GCA_023446735.1 Verrucomicrobiota bacterium | reverse complement strand
CGCCAACCCCTTGGCGGCCCGTCTTCGTAGTCGGATTTATCCCCAAAATCCCGCTAGGCGGGACAACAAGCACGAGGAGGTAGACGCCGGGCCGCCGCGATGGTTCCAGATTTTTTTCGGCGCCGCGCTTTTTGCGCGATCAGACGACGACGCCCACGCCCTCGAGGGAGAGAAGGGCCGCCTTCGTCGCGACGCCGCCGGGGGCGGAGTAGCCGGTGAGCCGGCCGTCGGCGCCGAGGATGCGGTGGCAGGGAACCAGCAACGGCCAGGGATTGGCGCCGACGGCGCCGCCGATCGCGCGGGCCGCGCCGGGCTTTGCGCCGATCTGGCGCGCCAGTTCGCCATAGGTGGCGGTGCGCCCGGGACGGATCTTCAGCAGGGCGCGGAGCACGCGGCGTTGAAAATCGGTGACGCTGGTCCAGTCGTAGGCGATGTCGGCGAAGTCCTGCAGGTCGCCGGCGAGGTGACGCTGGACGCGGCCGATCACGGCGGCGATGGCGGGCGGGCGGGCGGCGGACGGCCGAGGACGCACGACAGAGGACGGAGGACAGAGGACAGAGGACGGAGGACAGACGACAGATGACGGAGGACGGAGGGCGGAGGACGGAGCGCTGCTCTCGCGAGCAGCGCCACAGCCGGAGGACTGGGCCGGGAAGCGCGGATGGGCGGGGAAGGCGAAGTGGGTGAGGCCGGCGTCGTTCCAGTGCAGCGTGCACTCGCCGATGGGGGTGGGGAAACGCACGGAGGTCGTCATGGCGCAGGAGCATGGGCCGCTGCGGACGGCGGGCGCAACCCCTCGCCCGAGGGTTTCACATTCAGGGCGAAAGCGGGCGCGCCGGGTCGTGGTGACGATCGCCCGAGTTTCGATCCGCGTCAGCGGTGCGAACGCCTTGGCGGCTTCGGCCACGAGCGGAGTGTCGTTCTCAGGTTGGCGCGGGGGCGGAAGGTAGCGTGAACCAGAACTTGCTGCCTTGGTTCGGTTCGCTTTCGACGCCGATCGTGCCGCCGTGGGCTTCCACGGCCATCTTGCAAAAGGTGAGACCGAGGCCGAAGCCGCCGCGGCGGGCGCCGGCCGCGGTTTGACCGTATTTCTCGAAGATCCCGCTTTTCTCGTCAGGGGAGATGCCGGGACCGTCGTCGGTGACCGCGAATTTTGGGCCATTCGCGGTGCCGCAGACCTCGATGCGGATGCGGCCGGTGGCGGTGGTGAACTTGATGGCGTTGCCGAGCAGGTTGGCGACGACCCGCCGGATGAGCTCCGGATCGATGGCGGCGGGCACGGCGGCATCGCCATCGAGCTCCAAGAGGCGGGCGCCGGCGAGGGGGCGGAGACTGGCGATCGTGCCGCGGACGATCTCGGCGAGGTCGGTCGTCTCGCGGCGCAGCGGCAGCTTGCCCGACTCGAGGCGGCTTACGTCGAGCATTTGCGAGACCATCTCCACGACTTGGGCGGCGCTACGGCGGGCGGTGGCGATCAGCTCGGGCGCATCGACCGCGGCAGGGCCGTTCTCAGCGAGGATCTCGACGGCCATCTGGAGCGCGAGCAGCGGAGAACGCATGTCGTGGGCGACCATGTGGGTGAGTGTGTCGCGCAGGTGCTCGAGTTCGCGCAGGCGGGCGAAGTTCTCCTCGAGGGCCTGGGTCTTGCGGCGCAGTTCGAGGTGGGTGCGGACGCGGGCGTCGACCTCCTCGAACTGGAAGGGCTTTCCGACATAGTCGACGCCGCCGGCTTCGAACGCGCGAACCTTGTCGGAGGTGTCCGTCAGGGCGCTGATGAACAGGACCGGGATGTCGCGCCAGCGAGGCTCGGCCTTGATGCGGCGACAGACTTCGTATCCATCCATCTCCGGCATGTTGACATCGAGCAGCACGAGATCGGGCGGGTGGGTGCGGATCACGCGCAGCGCCATCGCGCCGCTGGAGACGGGGCGGACCTTGTAGCCACCGCCCTTGAGCATATTCGTCAACAGGCGCAGGTTCGCGGGCGTGTCGTCGACCACCAGGATGGTGGCGGCGCTCGGAGGGAGGGCCGGGCTCATGGTGCGAGGCAGGGGTGGACCGGTGGAGGGAGGGCGGCACCGATACGATCCCATTCGAAGCGTTCGGTGAGCAGGTGCAACTCGGCGGTCAGCTGTGGCGCTTCCTGGGCGAGCTCGTCGAGCAGCGCGAGGACGGCGTCGAGGTCGGCGGAGGCCGCGGCCCGGCGCAGGGGTTCGACGAAACGGTCGGGCAGCGCCCCGAGTTCCCGGAGCGCGCTCGCTGTCTGCGGGTCGCCGCCGTCGAAGCGGAGGTCGAGCAGCCGGCCGAGGCGTTCGAGCAGCTCGTCGTCGCGGAACGGTTTGCCGAGGAAATCGTCGACGCCCTCCATCGGGTCGCGCAATTCCTGGATGACGCTGGCGGAGAGGCCGAGGATGCGCACGTCGCGCCCGCCTTCCAAGGCGCGGATACGGCGGGTGGCCTCGGCACCGTCCATGAAGGGCATGCGCAGGTCCATGAGGATGGCGCGGGGTTTGTGGAGGAGGAAATGGGCGACCGCCTCCACGCCGTTACTGGCGCAGCCGACCTCGAACCCTACCGAACGGAGCAGCGAGGTGAGGAGGCGCCGGTTGTCCTCCTGGTCGTCGACGACCAGCAACCGACCGCCGGTCTGGCCGGGCGCGAGATGGACGATGCGGCGCGGGTTGGCAGACGGGAGTTTGGCTGGGGCCCCGTCGGCTGCGCCGAGGCGAAGGGAGACGGTGAAGACGCTGCCGTGGCCCTCGACGCTACGGACCGTGATGTCGCCGTCCATCATCCGCGCGAACTCGCGGCTGATGGCGAGGCCGAGACCGGTGCCGGAGCCGACCTTGCGCCCGGCGGCGGTTTGTTCGAACTGCTGGAAGAGCAGGGGAATTTCGTCCGGGGCGATTCCGGGGCCGGTGTCCTCGACCTCCGCTTGCACGATCCAGCCGGACCGGTCTCGCGGCACGGCGTGGAGGCGCAGGGTGAGGGTGCCGGTTTCGGTGAACTTGACCGCGTTGCCGAGCAGGTTGACGAGGATCTGCCGGATCTTGGCCTCGTCGGCGACGACGAGGGAGGGTAGATCGGGATCGAGGTCGATGGAGAACGCCAGGCCCTTGGTCGCGACGCGCGCGGAGAACATGGACTGGAGGTTGTGGGCGAGTTGTCGCAGGTCGCAGGGAACGAGCCGCAGGGACGCGCGTTGGGCTTCGATCTTGGAGAGTTCCAGCACGTCGTTGAGCAGTGCGAGGAGGTATTCGCCGTTGCGATCGATGGTCTCGAGATCGGTGCGCTGGGCGGGGGTGAGATCCGGGGCGCGCAGCATCAGCTGGGTGAAGCCGAGGATGGCGTTCATCGGCGTGCGGATCTCGTGCGACATGTTCGCGAGGAACACGCTTTTGGCCCGGCTGGCGATCTCGGCCTGGGCCTTGGCGGCCTGGAGCTCGGCCAGCCGCTTGTGCTCGGTGATATCGAGGCAGGTGCCCTGGTAGTAGAGGAGGTGGCCGGCGGCGTCGGTGATGGTGCGGCCGCTCAGGAGGACCCAGATCAACTGGCCGTCCTTGCACCGCGCCTGGTACTCGTAGTTGTGGACGTGGCCGGTGGCGTCGAGGAGTTGGAGGATTTGCTGGCGATCCGCGGGGACAGCGTAGACTTGGGTGGCGATGTCGGTGATGCTCGCGACCATCTCCTCCGGGTTGGCATAGCCGTGCATGCGGGCCATGGCGGGGTTGACCGACAGGTAGCGGCCGGCGGGCGTGCTGCGGAAAATGCCTTCGAGCGCCGCCTCGTAGATGCCGCGGAACTCGGCTTCGCTGGTGCGCTGGGCGTGCTCGGCGCGGGTCAAGCCCGTGATATCCTGGAGCGTGCCGACAAGCGTGGCACCGGGACGCGTCGCCGGATCGGCCGTGCGGATACGGACCTCGAATACGCGGGCCGGTCCGCGGGACGGATCGGAGCGGAATGGGAACCGATCCAGGGCCCCCGGCCGGCCCATCTGGGCGAAGGTGGAGGCGACGAAGTCCCGATCTTCCGGATGAACGAGCGCGAGGAACTCGCCGAAGGTCGGCGGCTGGGGCGTCGGGACGAGGTCGAACAGCCGGAACATCTCCCGCGACCAGTAGCCCCGACCGCGGGCGGAATCCAGCTCCCAGCTTCCGATCTGCGCATGCTCCTGCGCGGCCTCCAGCCGGGCTTCGCTCAGGCGCAACGCCGCCTCGGTCCGCTTGCGTTCGGTGATATCGCGGCTGTTGATGACGACACCGTGGATACTGGGGTCGTGCAGCCAGTTGGTGCCGACCGCCTCGATGTCCACCCAGGAGCCGTTCTTGTGCCGGAACCGGTACTCCGTGCGGATGGTCAGCCCTGGGTGCGCGATGGCGTGGGCGAGGTGGGCGGCCGCGGCGGCCTGGTCGTCGGGATGGAGATCGGCGAATCCGTTACGCCCGAGGAGCTCGGTGGGCCGGTAGCCGAGCATGGCCTCGGCCGGACCGTTGACCGAAAGATAGATCCCGGCGGCGTCGATGACGGTGAAGAGGTCGTTCGTGTTGGCGAGGAGGTGCTGGAGGCGGCGTTCGCTGGCATGGACCGCCGCGGCGGCGCGCTTCTTCTCCGTGATGTCTTTGCCGAAAACCGACACGCCGATCACGCGGCCGTTCTGCAGGATCGGGTTGAGGGACAACTCGAGGGTCCGGTCGTCGGGCAGATCGTACTCCGCCCGGAACGGGCCCCCGCTCAAGACGCGGGCGTAGAGGGCGGGCCACCGGGCGGCGCGGTCCGGCGGGAGCAGGTCCGAGGGGGTCGCGCCCACCCTCGCCTCGGTCCCGTAGCTGTGGCGGAGGTGCCGGGCGAGGCTGCTGTTGAAAGTGAGGAACCGGTGCTCGAGATCCGTCGACCAGATCAAGTCGTCGGTGCTCTCGACGAGCGCCTCGACGCCGGAGCGCGAGGCCTCCAGCTCGGTCTCGATCCGGATACGCTCGGTGATGTCGCGGGCGGAAGCGATGACGCAGGGCGCCCCGCCCACCTCGCCCGCGCGCAAGGCGACCTCGGTCCAGAAGCGGGTGCCGTCCTTGCGCTGACTCAACCAGGTGAACAGCTGCGGACTGTCGGGTCGAACCCGGGCGATTCGCGCCTGGGCGTCGGCGAGGGTGTAGCCGGGTTGTTCGGTGAGGAAGCCGGTGAACCCGGTGGCGAGCGCCTCTTCGCGGGTGCAAGCGAAGAGTTCGCACGAGCGGCGGTTCACATCGAGTATCCGGCCTTCGGTGTCGTGGATGAAAATCGCGTCGCTGGTGCCGTCGAAGATCTCGCGGTAGTTGCGCTCGCTGCGGCGGAGGGCTTCCTCGGCGGCTTTGCGCTCGGTGATGTCCATCGCCATCACCACCCAATCGCCCTGCGAAAAGCGGGAGTCGATCGGGGCCCCCTTGACGAGGACATCGACGCGGACTCCGTCCTTGCGCACGTGGATCGTCTCGATGAAGGCGGTCCCGGCGACCGAGGGGGAGCCGTAGATCGCCCGGTCGACTTTCGCGAAGGTGGCGTCGTCGGGGTAGAGCCGGCGGGTGCTCTGGCCGATCAACTCCGTGGCGGAGTAGCCGAATAGATCCACGTACTGCTGGTTGACGCGGTGGAAGAGCCGGTTGCGCACGATGGCGACGCCGAACGGGGCGGCGGCGAACATGAAGCGCAGTTCCCGCTCGCATTGGCGCAGCTCCGCCTGGGCGCGGAGTTGTTGCTCCCGAAGGAGCGAGGCGGTCGCCTCGCGTTCGCCTTCGGCGTGCAGCGCCAGCCGGCGCAGCAGGAGCGCCACCAAGGCGACGATCGCCCCGCAGCTCAGGGCGAAGCCGACGATGCGTTCGACCCAGAACCACGAATCCGGTCGGAGTTCCGGCGGGATGGGGCCGGATAGTGGCAGGACGCCCCGTTGCCATCCCTCCATGGCGATTCCGAGCCAAAGGAGCGAGAGCGCGAAGGCGCCGAACAACGCCCGTGGCCCGAAAAACAGACCGGAGAACAGCACCCCGAGCGTGAGCAGCAGCGAGGCGTGGGCGGTGCTGCCGCGATAGGCGAGCGCGGCGAGCGCGAGCGCGTGGCAGAACCCGAGCAGCGCGCCGCCGCGCAGGACGAGGGGGGCGCGCCGCCACAGCGCGGCGACGAGCACGACGCCCTGAGTGAGCGCGAAGAACCAGTAGCCCGGATCGGAGGGCGCGATGCCCCGGGGCTGCGGGATGTTGGCCACGTAGAGAACCAGACCGGCGCCGAAGGCGAGCCAGAGGCACGCACCGAGAATCGGGTCGCGGACATCCGGTGGCAGCGGTCGTCCAAACCCGGGCGACCCCGGGGTGGGCAGCGAAAGAGCCATGGCGAAAGCGGGGGTGGGGTTGACGCCGCGATCAAGAGGGGGGCGGCGAACCGACCGTAGCGTTTCTGCGGTCGTCGGCGAGCACTTTAATTCTTGCTCGTTCGGATACAGGCGGCGCGGGCCGCAAG
>JAEXPQ010000109.1 GCA_023446735.1 Verrucomicrobiota bacterium | reverse complement strand
GGCGGTCGGTGAAGGTCTGGTCGCTGAGCATGTAGGCGTGGCCGCGTTCCTCGCGGAAATCGGCGGCGAAGGCGTAGCCGGCCCACATCTTCTTGAGGCGCGGATCCTCCTCGATCTTCGACTGGGCCACGGCGGAGCGCGGGTCGGCCTCGGTCGGGGTGCGGGGGTGGGCCTCGCTGCCGCCGTAGCGCGTGCGGACCATGTCGACCGTGCGCTTGTAGCTGTCGTATTGGAATGGGAAGTTCTTGCCCCAGATCGCGGGGTCGGCGGTGTCGTCGGTGAGCTCGACGACCTTGAAGAACGGGTTCTTGGCCTCCTGCTTGCGCTCGAAGATGTTCATCAGCAGCGCGAGCGCACCGACGGCGACGAGCGCGGCGACGATGGCGGCGAGGAGGAAGCGGGCGACTGAGCCGCGGCGGGGCGAGGGCGAGGGAGTGCTCATGGGAGACGGGGCGAAAGGGAGGAGAGGAAGGGCGAAAGGCTCGAGGGGCGACGGTGCCCCCTGCTACTTGGGCACCGGTTGGTTGTCCTTCACTTCATGTGGCCGACATGGCCGTGGCATTGGATGCAGGAGACGCCGGTGGTGTGGGCGTGGGCCGAGGAGATGTCGGCGGCGATGCCGGCGTGGCAGCGACGGCAGGCGTTCTCGGTGATGTGGCGGCTCTTCTCGCGCGCCTGGATGTTCTCCGGGTAGGCGCCGGTGGTGAAGTAGAACGAGTGCCAGAACCCGTTCTCGGCCTTGGTGGCGTATTTGCCGACGAGGTGGTGCGGGGTATGGCAGTCGTTGCAGGTGGCGACGGAGCGGTGGCTGGACTTGAGCCAGCCCGCGTACTGATCCTCCATGACGTGGCAGTTCGCGCAGGCCCGCGGGTCGTTGGAGAGATAGGAATATCCCTTCGCGTAGACGAACGTGTAGGCGCCCACGCCCAAGGCCAGGCCGATCAGGCCGCCGAGCAATGTGCCGGAAATCACGCTCGCTTTCATGGATGGTCAGGAGAAGGCCGGGCGGGGTCGTCGGGGGCAACGCCGGGGGCCGGGGGAACTTGATGTGCGTCAAACGAATGGCGGTTTTCCGGCGCACGGCGAATCCGAAACACGGCGCTTTCGCTCCCGGGACCGGCGCGCTCTCTTCGCTCTTCGGGGCGGCGGCCGGCGGCTATTCGCCGAGCAGGCGCGCGAAGCGGGCGCGCAGCGCGGCGCAGTCCCGCACCAGGACGGCGGTGCGCTCGACGCGGATCAGGCCGGCCGTCCGCAGACGGGCGAAGGTCCGGGACAGGGTCTCGCTCGTGGTGCCGAGCTCGGCGGCGAGCGTGCGCTTGGTGGAACGCAACTCGACGCGCGCCTCGCCCGCCTCCGCGGGCGGACACCGTTTCGCGAGCCAGTTGAGCAGGCGCGTCTCCACGTCCTTGAGCGTGAGGTCGTCGAGCAGGCCCACGAGCACCCGCAGGTGCTGGCTCATCGCGCCGAGCATGCGCAGCGCGAGATCGGGACGGCGACCGAGCAGCGCCACCATCGGCGTGCGCGGGATCAGCAGCACGGCGCTGGGCTCCACGGCGCGGGCGTCGGCCGGGTAGCCGGTGCCGGTGGCGAGCGTGGCCTCGGCGAACGACTCGCCGGGGCGGAAGACGTGGATTACCTGCTCCTTGCCGCCGGGGCTCACTCGATGGACGTTTACCGCCCCGCGCTGGACCACGTAGAACCCCTCGCTGGGCTCCCCTTCGCGGAAGAGCAACGCGCCCTTGGCGAGTGGCTTGAGGACGGCGAACTCGGCGATCGTCTCGACATCGGCCGGCGGAAGCCCGGCGAACAGTTCGCAGGCGCGCAGCGAGTGGGCGAGGGCGGCAGTGCGCAGGGCGGCGGGCCGGTCGGGCATGCGGGCAGGTAACGCGGGGCAGCCCGGTCAGTCGCGCCAAAAATCCACCTGCCAACCGTCCGCCGTGCGCGCGGTGCGGGCGTCGTAGCCGGCCGCCTTGCAGTGCTCGATCAACGGCGAGGGGAGAAACGGCGCGAGCACGGTGAGCCCTTGGCCGGGCTTGAGCGTGGCGAGCGCGGCGTCGACGGCGTCGCGCGGGTGCTCGCCGCGTTCCAGCAGCGGGCGGACATCGAGACGTTTGTTCTTGGGGACGGCCATGGCGGAGTCGGTGGTGGGGGACGGACGGACGAACAAGGAACATCGGACAGGGAACGTTGAACTTCGAACTCCGAATCCGGGACTCGGAACCGGGAACGTCGAGCCCGAGAGCCGGATACGAGACTCCCGGGGAGCTGCCGCTGCGAACCCGAAACCCGAAACCCTGAACCCTGAACCCTAAACCCAGAACCCTAAACCCAGCCCTCCCCTAACTCCACACCAGCGCGCGGCGCGCCTACTCCAGGCCGTCGCCGTTGGGGACGGGGGCGGCGGTATCGGCTTCGCGCACCAAGGTCAGGAGCATCGAGAACGGCTCCTGGGCGCGTACCGCGTGGGGCAGGCCGGGCGGCATGTGGAGGAGTTCGCCGGCGGTGAGCGTACGCTTCTCGCCCGCGAGCGTCCATTCGGCGCGCCCCGAGAGCATCTGCACGAGCGCGCGCGCGGGAGTGGCGTGTTCGGTGAGTTCCTGTCCGGCGGCGAAACCGAAGAGCACCACGCGGGTGCGCCCGGCCGCGAGGATCGTGCGGCTGACGATCCCGCTGTCGGAAAACTGGGTGGACGGGACGAGCGGGAGGACGCCGGCGGCGTCGGACGGGAGGAGAGTGCGTGAACTCATGATGGAAATGGGATGCGGGTGCCCCTGATTGTCACGCCAGGGCGACGGCGAGCACGAAACCGGCACCGAGCGCCGCCTCGAGGGTCCCGAGCTGGCGTGCGTGTAGGGCCGGCGCGGACGGACCGAGCAGCCAGCCGGCGCGCACCAGCAACAGCAGCGCGGCGCCGAGGGCAGCGACGCCGATCTGGTCGCAGAACGTGAGCGCCGCGAGCAAGACCGCCGCTGCGGTGCTTGCGGCCAGGGCCGGCCACGCGGCTCCGGCGGAGCCTTTGCTGCGCCGCAGGAACGCGCGGATGACGAGTACGGACGGCACGGCGCGCAGGAGCATCGCCGCCGCGAGCGCGAGGGCGGCAGGCGAGTCCCGACCGGCAAGGGTGGCGAACGCGGCCGGCAGGACGGCGAACGTGGCGGCGCCGGCGAGCTCCGCGGCTGCGGCCCGGGTCTCACCCTGCACATCGCAGGCGATGAACAGGACCGCCGGTGGCACCGCCAGGAGCAGCGGCCAGAGCGCTGTGACGGAGCCAAGTGTCGCCGAAACCCCGAGACAAATGGCCGCGGCCAGGCCCGGCCCGAGGAGCAGTCTCGCGGTCTCGGCCCGCCTCGCCGGGGCGTCCGCCCGGAGCAGCGCCTGCAGGGGGTGGCGCGCGAGAAATGCGGCCGCCGCGGCAAGCGCGAGCCCGGCTCCGGCCCGCGACGGCGCGGCGAGCAGCCCGAGCGCGAGCGGCTCGAACGCCAGGCTCCAGGCCCCGTGTTCGCGGGGAAGCAGGAGGCGGAGCGTGCGGCCGAGGGCGGGCATGCCCGGACTATACCGGCGGGCGCGGTGCTCGGCTTTGACGAGGCTCAAGACCGTGCGGGGTTGGCGGAGGCTTCTGGGGGCGAACCGGTCTCGGGCCAGCCTCGGTGCCGCCAAACCGGCGGGTGCGGGGCGAAACTTCTCCCCGCGGCCCGGGTCGGAGCAAGGTCCCGGCGCCGCGAGTGGCGGCGGCGGTTGTCCTCCGCCTCCCGTAAACGACTGGCACGCACCGCCCCCTCTCGCTACTTCTCTTTCCTGTACTCATGCCCAATCACGACGAAGGGCGCACCCGCCTCCTCATGATCGACGACGACCGCAAACTGTGCCGGCTCGTGGCCGATTATCTGGCGCCGCTTGGGTTCGATCTCACTCCCGTCCACACGGGACCGGAGGGCGTCGCGGCCGTCGCGGCGGGCGGCTGGCACGCGGTCATTCTCGATGTGATGCTGCCCGGTCTGGACGGGTTTGAGGTGCTGCGCCAGATCCGGCGGTGCAGCGACGTGCCGGTGCTCATGTTGACCGCGCGCGGCGACGAGACCGACCGGATCGTGGGGCTCGAAGTCGGCGCCGACGACTACCTCCCCAAGACCTTCTCGACCCGCGAACTGCTGGCGCGGCTGCGCGCGGTGCTGCGCCGCACCAACCGCCCGGCGGTCGCCGCGGCGCCGGTCAGCACTGAAATCGTCGTCGGCCCGCTGCGCCTCAATGCCGAGGCCCGCCTGGCCGTTCTCGCCGACACGATCCTCGTGCTCACCCCGGTCGAGTTCGACCTGCTGACCAGCCTGGCCCGCGCGTGCGGCCGGGTGAAATCGCGGGAGGCCCTGCTCGACGAGATCCGCGATCGCAACTACGACGCGTTCGATCGCTCGATCGACGTGCACATCTCATCGTTGCGCCGCAAGCTCGGCGACGACGCGAAGAACCCACGCTTCATCCGCACCCTGCGCTCGGCGGGCTACATGCTCGTGGCGCCCGACACGCCCTGAGCGGTGGTTCAACCGGTTGGCTGCGCAGCGGCCGGGTCGGGGAATTTTGTTAAGGCTGGGTAAACGTTGCGGCGTTCGACTCCGCTTTCGGGTAGGTTCTGCGCTGTCCCTCTCCCATGAAGGCGTCGCTGTCGTTGAAGATCGCCCTGTGCCTGCTGCTGAACCTCCTCCTGCTCGGGGTGGTCGGTATCGGATTTCTGATTGCCTCGGGCGGCTTCGGCTGGAACGCGCTCGTTTCCGGACCGGCCGGCCGCAAGGTTCAGGACCTCGCCGAGCTCGTCGCCGGCGAGGTGGGCGCGGCCCCCGCCGAGGGCCGGCCGGCGGTGCTCGAGCGCCTCGGCGCCGCCTACCACGCATCCTTCTTCGTGTTCGACCGCGAGGGGCGTTCCCTCGCCGGCGAGGCCGAGGTCGTGCCGGCCGAACTCCGGAAACGGTTCGAACGCCGCCTCCCGCCGGGCGCGCTCCGTTTCGGGCCGCGGCCCGAGTTCGACCGCGCGCCGCCGGAGCCCGACGCCCGGTTCCGGGGCGAGGTCCC
>JAEXPQ010000107.1 GCA_023446735.1 Verrucomicrobiota bacterium | reverse complement strand
GCCGCGCTCCGCGCGCGGCGCCTTGTCGGCCGGGCGTGCGGCACCGCCATGGCTTTTGCCGGCTCCGCCGTGCCCAGCCTTGGACTTCTGCGCCGCATGGCCATGAGCTCCGCCGGTTTTGTGCTCGGAAGGTTTCCCCTTCAGCGAACGGGTGAGCGATTTCAGACCGCCAAGAATCTTACGCAGCATGGTTGGACAAAACCCTGTTGTTTCCGCTCCCCCCGAGGGAGGCAACACAATCCTCCGCCCGCCAGATGGCACTTTACGCCACCGGCGCCGCCTCGCACCGTACCGCCGTCGCCACCTGCCATGTCGCCGCTGAACCTGATCGTCCAGGCGGACACGCCCGAAAACGCCGCCCGCATCGAACGTGCGCTCCGCGCCGGCGCGCCGGATTGCCGCATCGTGTTCGCCCACGACCGGACCGCCGGGGGCGCGCCGCCCGACCGTGCGGCCACCGACGGAATCATCACGATCCGGGCGGAACCCGGCCGCCCGACCGCGGGCCAGTTGATCGACCCCGGGCTGCGCCACGAGATGAACAACCATCTCGCGCTCATCCGGATGCTCGCGGACTACCTGGTCGACGGAGGCAACTTTGCCGGAGCCGACATCGCGAGAATTCGCGAAATCGCCTCGGCCGCCGAAGCGGCCGCGCAGGCATTGCGGCGCACCAAGGGCAACGCAGCGTAGTCAGGACCGCACCGGCAGTCCCTCCAACACGCGGCCGAGTTCGGAGGCGAGATCCCCGAGGCAGAACGGTTTGGTGAGCATGCCGAGGAATCCATGTTCGCGGAAGTCGCGCAGAACGGGATCGCCGGCGTAACCGCTCGACACCAACACTCGCGCCTTGGGATCCAGCGCCCGCAAGTGCTGCGCCGCCTCCAACCCGCCCATTCCCGCCGGCACCGTCAGGTCGAGGATCACGACATCGAACGGCCGCCCTTGCTCCAGCGCGCAACCGTAGCAGTCCACCGCCGCCCGGCCGTCAGTCACGACCTCCGTCTCGAAGCCGATCCGCCGTAACAGGCTCGGCATCATCTGGCAGATCGAAACTTCGTCGTCCATGAACAACACCCGACCGCGCAACGACGGCAGCGCCGCCGCCTCGCCAGGCTTCTCCACCCGGCCGTCCGGACGGGCCGGGAGGTAGAGCAGGAACGCGGCGCCCTCGCCCGGCCGGGACTCGACCCGCAGCGCGCCGAAGTGCCGCCGGGCGATCGTCTGCGAGGTCGCCAAACCCAAGCCGGAACCCTTCGGCTTCGTCGTGAAATACGGCTGGAAGATGCGCGCCATGTCCTCGGGCCCGATGCCGGGCCCCTCATCGCGCACTTCGACCACCACGAAGGGATGCGGCCCCAGCCCCAGGGCGTGGGCCCGGTCCCGCGGAACGTTCCGCGCCGCCACCGTCACCACGCCGCCCCGCGGCATCGCCTGCACGGCGTTGAGCACGAGGTTGTGCACGACCTGCCCGATCTGGCCGGCATCCACCTCCGCCGGCCAGAGATCCGGCGCGAACACGTATTCGCACCGCACCCGCGACCCCTGCCGGGCGAACTGCGCCGCCTCCCGCAGGCAGCCTCCGACCTCGACGAGGCGGCGGACCGGTTCGCCGCCCTTCACGAACGTGAGCAGCTGCTGCGTGAGATCCCGGGCGCGCCCGGCCGCCTTCTCCGCCTCCTCGAGCCATTCCTGCACCTCGACACCGAGCTCCGTATCCATTCTTGCCAGGCTAAGGTTGCCGATCAACGCCGTCAGCAGGTTGTTGAAATCGTGCGCAACCCCACCGGCGAGCAGTTCGAGCGACTCGCGTTTGGCGTCGCGCAACAGGTCGTCCTCGCTGCGTCCCGCCGGCGCGGGCGTCCCGCCGCCCACCGGCGGCGGGACCGTGACGAGCAACCGCCCCGCCCCGGGCCCGACCAGCGGGCGCACCAGCACGCGGGTCGCCGTCGTTCCTCCAGCCGGACGGCGCAGCAGCCAGACGGTCTCCGCGTCCGCCGCCGTTCCCGCCCAGGCGTTCAGGCGATGCTCGCCTTCGCGCCAAGTCGCGGGCTCCGCGAGCGACCAGCCGCGCAAGTCCGCGACCGCGCAACCGAGATGCGCGGTCGCCGGCGAATTCGCGGCGAGAATCTCGAGCGAGCACTCCGTGCAGATCCACGCGGGAAATGGCAGCGCCGCCAACACACACTCCGCAGTGATCCCCGCCAACTGCGGGCCCGCGGCCAAGCCGGGTTCGTCGTGCATGCCTAGGAAACGTTGAAAACGGCGGCGACGAACGTGGCGAACCGCATGCCCCGCGAGGGGCAACGGCCAAATGGAAGGAACAGGTGGGGAAGGATCTGAATGTGCATGGGGAGAACAGCGACTTCTTCGCCAAGTGGGGACTGCACAGCGGCGGAATTTCCGCGCCAGGCGCGGATGAGAAATCTGAGCAATCCCGCCGTTTGCGTTGCGAGTGTAAAGATGGTGAAAAACCCTCACCGCGGCCCGGCGCGCCACTCTCACCGTTTTTTCACAGACGAGCCGCCGGCGGCTTTGCGCTCGCCCCGGAACCAAGCCGCGCGGAAGTTGCCGCCATGGAAGTCGCGCCGCCCGTCACCACCGAGCCGGTCTACATGGGTCTCCCCTCCTACCGCGTGTTGCTGCCGCGCCTCTGGCTCGCCCTGCCGCTCACCGCCGCGGTCGCGGTCCTCGCGATGGGACCGATGCTGCCGGAGCCCCTGCGCCTGGATTTCGGCCTCTCGGCCGCCACCGCCGGCTGGCTCCAGGCGGGGCTCACGACCCCGGTGTTCTGGTGGTGCGGCTGGTTCTTCCTCAAGCGCTTCGCGCGGTCGTGGCGCACGCTCGACTTCAACATGTTCACCCTGACCGTGACCGGCACCGGCGCGGCGTACGGCTACAGCGTATTCACCCTCCTCTGGCCCCACGCCCTCCCGGTTTCGCTCCACCCCGGCCACGAACCGCCGCTCTACTTCGAAAGCACGGCGATGATCACGACCCTGGTGCTGCTCGGCCAGATCCTGGAGCAACGCGCCCACGCCCGCACCGGCGACGCCATCCGCGCCCTGCTCGACCTCGCCCCGCCCACCGCCCGCCGTATTCAGACAGAGGGAACTGAGGAGACGGTGCCGCTCGCCGCCGTACGCGTCGGCGACCGCCTGCGCGTCCGCCCCGGCGAGAAGGTCCCCGTCGACGGCGTGCTCCGCGAGGGCCATAGCGCAATCGACGAGTCGATGCTCACCGGCGAGCCGCTGCCGGCGGAGAAACAGCCCGGCGACCCCGTCACCGGCGGCACCGTCAACACCACGGGGACCTTCGTGCTCGAGGCGCGCCGGGTCGGAGCCGACACGGTGCTTGCCCAGATCGTGCGCCTCGTCGCCGCCGCCGAGGAGGCCACGCCCCCGATCCAGCGCATCGCCGACCGGGTCATCGATTTTTTCGTACCGGCGATCCTCGGCGGCGCGGCGCTGACGTTCGCGCTCTGGCTCGCGTTCGGTGGGAGCGGGGCCCTGCCGACCGCGCTGGCCCATGCCGTGGCCGTGCTCGTGGTCGCCTGCCCGTGCGCGCTGGGACTCGCGACGCCGGTCTCGATCGTCACGGGCATCGGCCGCGGCGCCCGCGCGGGAGTCCTGGTGCGGGACGCCGCCGCACTCGAACATCTGGCCGACTGCGACCTGCTGGTCGTCGACAAGACCGGGACGCTCACCGAGGGACGCCCGTTCGTCGCCGCGGTGGCACCGGCGGCCGGCACCACCGAACAGGATCTGCTCACCCTCGCCGCCGCCCTCGAGACCGGCAGCGAGCACCCGTTGGCCAAAGCGATCGTGCGCGCCGCCGGCGAAGCCGGTTCAATGCCGCCGCCGACCACGCGTTTCTCGGCCTACCCGGGCGCTGGAGTCGCCGCCCTTGTCGCCAACCGGCCGCTCCGGCTCGGGCGGCTGGACTGGATCGCCCTCCCTCCGCCGGAGTCGCTCGCCGCCCGCGCCCGGACCGCCGAGAGCGAAGGCCGGACGGTGATCTGGCTCGCCGACGCAATCCAACTCCTCGGCTTCATCGCCCTCGCCGACCGCCTCCGCCCCGATGCCGCTTCCACCGTTCGCGAGCTACGCCGACTCGGCCTCGAGGTGGTCATGGCCACCGGCGACAACCCCGGCGCCGCCGCGCGCATCGCCGCGGAACTTGGGCTCCGCGATCACCTCTCCGGGTTGAGCCCGGCCGGGAAACAGGAACTGGTCCAGCGCCGGCAGGCGGAAGGACGCCGCGTCGTCTTCGCGGGCGACGGCATCAACGACGCCCCGGCGCTCGCGGCCGCTCGTGTTGGCATCGCGATGGGCCACGGTACGGACGTCGCCATCGAGAGCGCCGGGCTGGTGCTGTTGCACGGCGACCTGCACGCGCTCGCCCGGGCGGTTCGGCTCGCCCGCGCCGTGTTGCGCAACATCCGGCAAAATCTCTTCTGGGCGTTCTTCTACAATCTCCTCGGGGTCCCGCTCGCCGCCGGTGTGTTCCTCGTCTGGCCGGGCTGGTCGCTGCCGCCGATGTTCGCCGCCGTCGCAATGAGCCTCAGTTCGCTGAGTGTGGTCGGCAACGCCCTGCGCCTGCGGCGGATTCGGCTTTGATCCCCGCCCTGAAACCTTTTCAGCTCCCGGGCGTCAAACCACCCACATGAAGACTCGCCCGCTCGTCCTCCTCGCCCTCGGCGCCGTCGCGCTGCTCGCCGGTTGCAACACCACCGAGCAACGTATCCGCCAGAAGGCGGAGGTCTTCGCCTCGTTGCCCGCCGCCGACCAGGACCGCCTGCGCAAGGGCGAAGTGGCGATCGGCGACACCCCCGACATGGTCTTCATCGCCATCGGCGAGCCCACCCGGCGCGTCGACAAGCGTTCGGCCGATAGCCGGAAGATGATCTGGATCTACCGGGACTACTACGAACGCTACGAAGGCACCGCCTTCGCCGGCTACCGCCGGATGGTCGGCTTCGACCCGCGGACCGGGCGGCGTTTCGTTTATCTGCAACCCGCCTACGCCGACATCTACCGCAACGAATCCGAAGAAAGGTTACGCATCGTCTTCGAGGACGGGCGGGTGTCCGCGATCGAGGAGCTGTCCGACTCGCGCCGCTGACCAGCCGCGGCGCGCGCCGTCACGGCGCGCCGAGCAGTTCGGCGCAAAGTTCCCGCAGCACCGGCCGCACGCGCGCGGCCAGCGCCGCGTTGGCATAGCCGACCCAGGCCACCGGGGTGGTCGTGTCCAGCGGCGCGTCGAGCGGACCGCCGTCCGGCCGCTCCACAACCCCGCCCGCCTCCTCCAGCAGCAACGCCGTACAAATGTCGTACGGGTGACAGGCCAGCGGCGAACCCAGCCCGAGCCGGCGGAAGACGAGCGGCCGCAGATCCGCGACCATGCGGTCCCGGCCGGCGAGGAGCTCGAAGACCTGCCCGCCCGAGCAAAGGTATTGATCATCGAATACCACCGAGCCGCCGCCCGCGTTCTTCGCGCCGGCGGGCTGGACCCGGCGCAGCAGCTCCTCCTCCAGCCGAGCGGTCAACGCCTTCCCCTCCGGAAAGAACTTCACCACCGACGCGAACCCCTGCACGAAGTCCGTCGCCGTGGACGGCCGCAGGTGCAGCAGCGCCCGCCCGCCTCGGACAAGATCGTGGGCCTCGGCCACAAGGCCGCGTCCGCGCACCGCGCTCACTTGGTCGCCGCGCCATTGCTTGGTCGTGGGTAGCTCGGTCATCGCGGCGACCACGAGATCGCCCAGGCGGTTCGCCGCGCCGCGTTGCGGGGCCAGCGCCGCGAGCATCCACGCCGGGCGTTTGTCGTACATCAGGTTTCTCGTGCCATCGATTGGATCAAGGATGAGCTTCCATCGCGTGGCGCCGACCGGAGTGCCCGCCGGCCAAGTCGGTGTTTCTCCATCGGCTACGCCCTCCATCACGAGTTCGACCGGCTCGCTCTTCGGCCAATGCGCCTCGATCCACTCCGCGATGGCGTCCTCCCCGATCTGGTCGACGGCGTAAATGGTGTCGGCGGCCGTCACGGCCACCACCGCCCCGAGCTCTTCCGGCGATGAGTTCTGCCGGGCTGCCAGCACCCGCGCCCGCACCGCCTCGCCCAGTTCGCACAACAGTGTGCGGGCACGTTCCAGAAATGGTTCGCTCATCGCGGTCGACCATCCCGCTCCGCCCGTTTCGCGTCAACGCCCGGCGAGGCGCCCTCGGCCCTATAGGGTGAACGCCCCACGGGTGGTAGAGGCCAAACTGCTTCGCATCGCCTCTGCCCGCGCCGTCGCTCCCACGCTATGCTACCGCCCATGAACACAGCCCCCACCACACCCCGAAGCCGCGTCCGCTTCGGCCACACCGCGGGCCTCACTCTGTTGGAGGTGCTCGTCGGCATGGCCGTCCTCACCATCACCTCGGGCAGCATCCTCGCGGGCCTCCTGCAGGGCCGCCGCGTGGCCGAGCGCAACCTGATGGACGAATCCGCCTTCGTGCTCGCCCAGAGCTACCTCGAGGATCTGAAAGGGATCTCGTACGAGAGCCTCACGGACGACTCGACCTATGAAGTCCGGGGCGGTGGGTTCACCGAAGGTGCCACGGCGGTTCGCACGGTCGACATCCGCGGCACTCCAGCCACCACCGGCGACGACCTGCGGGTCGAACTCAAGCCCGTGCTCACTGCTTCGCCCGTTGCCAACACAGACCCCGCCCGTCCGGTCGCCGCTCGCAATATCGTCCTGCAGGTCTCGTGGCGCCTACAGGCCAGCCCAGCCTCCACCGTCCGTACTCGCGAATTCCGCGTCATCCGCTCCGAATGCAAAAGCTACTCCCCATGAAACGCTCCTCTTCCCGGCACGGTTTCTCCTTCATCGAGGTCCTCATCGCCGCCTCGATCCTCACCTTGACTGTCGGCCTAGTCCTGCGGTTCTTCCTCTCCTCGCTCGACATGTTCGGCGTCTCGGTCGGCAAGCTCAACGTGGCCTCCGACTTGCGGCGGCTGAGCCAGATCGTACTCCAGGACTGCACCCGCGCGCAGACGATCACGGTCGTCAGCGGCGACCAGGTCACGCTTTCGCTCCGCAACGGCACCACCATCACGTACCAGCGCACCGGAGGAACGGGCATCGGCGAGGTCCGCCGTACCGAAAGCGCCACGGGCCGCACCTCGGTGATTGCCAGTCGGATCCGCCCCCCTGCCTCCGGGCAATTCTTCGCCACCATCAACAACGGCAGCAGTATCCACATTGTCGGCCGCGTCTCCTCCGCCGCCAAATCGCTCCGCACACCGGAGATCCTGAACGGCTTCGAATTCGTCGTCACCCGCCGAGGCTAATACCATGAACACCTCCTCCCGCTCCCGCCACGGCTCCGTCATCGCGATGGCGTTGATCTTCGCCATCCTGCTTGGCCTCCTCCTCTTCTCCTTGGTGGATTTCGGCCTGACCGAACGCCGCCTGAACTCACGCCATGCCACCTGGACCGACGCCCGGTATGCCGCCGAGTCAGCCTTGGAATACGCCACTGGAGAGATGTTCAATCGCCTCAAGAAAAGAGCATATATCAGCCCTACGACGATGATGTCCTCGGGGACACCGCTGGCCCTCCCTGGTGCGGACTTCTTCGCAGGATCAAGCATCGACTACTCCTCTATGGAGATCGCGGGCGGACGTTTCTCCGAACCTGTCAGTGTATTCATCCCCAGGACAGCGACCAACGGGATGGACCCGCTGCGCGGCAAGAGGGTCCTGATTCGAAACAGTCAGATCTTCGCCAAGGCCACCGCCGTCGACCGCGCCACTGGGGCCCGCATCACCTATTGGTGCAGCACCACCCTGCAAGATCGGCGGCCGCGGGGGCTTCAATCGCTCGGAGACTACCTGCCCGACCTTGAGATCGCTCCCGGAGCAGAGATGTTCTGTTACGGCGATTTCAAGACCGCCGGCAATCTCTACTACCAGTCCAACAAGGGACTGTCGTTCTACGCACCGATCACCTGCAAAGGGCAGCTTTTCTGGGGGCGCAAACCAGGCAGCGGCCAATCGACCGGCGGTGGCGACGTCAGCCTCGTCAACGACGACGGAGCGCTCGTCTCCTTCAAACAGGGAGGAAACTGGGTGCAAAGCTCGACCGCGAACTTCGAACAACTCGCCCTCAGCCTCTGGGACGGCAACCTCCTCACCGGTGCCCACGATGTCGATGTGCCGACGCTTCCCGGTTTTGATGAGTACACCCCGTACGATCCCTCAAACCCAGCCAGCAACTCGGTCCACCAAATCATCGAACTGCCAATTCCGAACAACGCCGGGGCCGCCTACAATCTCGATATCGAAACCCAAAAATACTCCGTCAGGGCCGGACTGGTGATCTCCATCGACGCCAACGGCACGGTTAAGGCCTACCACTACGTCAAGGATCCCACCGGTAAGTATACGCGGTATTCCTCCGGCTCCGGGGAGCCCGACAACTACCGGCGCGAAGAAGTGACCTTGCCGACCGGCATGGTCTCAACCTCTTCGATGGTCGACCAGCGGCGTGACGCGAATGCCCTGAAGATCTACAATGTGGACGTCGAGAAATTGGTCGCCGCGATCAACGGCAGCGAACCGACCAAGCAGATCGGGAACTTCGACAAGGACCACGACTGGAACAGCATCGTGTTTGTTGAAGTCGCTAGCCCCGCCATGGCCGGCGTGCGGCTGCAGAAGGGCTCCGTGATCCCCGACCATGGCCAACAGTCCGGCATGATCTTCGGGACCAACGCGCCGCTCTACGTCCACGGCAACTTCAATGCCGACGGCGTCCTGCCTGCCACCCAGAAACTGATGGGGGCACCCGAGGGCAATGAGCCGCCGGCGGCACTCGTCGCCGACGCGATCACCATTCTCTCGAACAACTGGAACGACGCTAACAGCAGCAAATCCATCGGAAATCGGATTCCCACCACCACCGAGGTCTCCGCGGCTTTGATCGGCGGCATCGTACCAACCAAGGACAACAAGTACAGCGGCGGCTTCGAGAACTACCCGCGCTTCCTCGAGAAATGGACCGGGGTGACCTTCGGCTACCGCGGAGCAGTGGTCGCGCTCTTCGATAGCGAGATCGCTACCCAGGCTTGGCCAGGCACCGGCACGGTCTACGACGCGCCGACTCGCCTCTGGGCCTACAACGAGTTGTTTGCTCAAGCAGAGTGGGATCCCTTCGAGGGCCGCCCCTACCCCAACCGCATCGGTTTCACCGAGTATCACTCCGAAGCGGAGTACGCCGCCGCGCTCGCCGCCGCGCGCACGCCGCCCAGCCCCTGATCCCAATGAGCAGCCCCACCTTCATCCGGGCACTGTCCGCCGCAGCCGGCGCCTGCCTCGCCCTCCTCGCGTGCGTCTCGCCCGCCGCCGGGGCCGGCGAGGCCACCAGCGAGCAGCGCAAACCTCTCTACTGGCCCGAGCAGAACCGCCCCAAGCTCGAGTACCGCACCGTCGAACGCTTCTTCGACAACTACCCGGTGCGCATCGGCATGCTTTCCGGGAGCGGCTTCGATCTCGTCACCGGCATCGAAAACTCGTGGGAGCCGCTCGTCGCCACGCCGGCGCGGTTCTCCATCGCGTTTCGTTACCGGTCCGCCCCGGATCTTGCGTTCGCCGCCACCGTGTTCACCCCCGAGGAGTTCATGAAGGACCTTTCAGTCGCGACGTGGGGCCGCTATGTCGACGGGCTTCGTGAAACCTGCGGCGCGGATTTCCGCCTGCTCACGGAGAAGAGCTCCGTCGAAGACCCCGACGCCGGCGCCACCGTGCTGGATACCCCGACACGGGAGATCACCTTCGTCCGCAAAGCCTCCGCGACAGGCGTGATCGCGGAGGCGAACGTATTTCTGCTCAAGAAGGGAAAACTCCTCGCCTTCACTTTGATCGGCCCCGAAAAACTGGTCGCTGCACATGTCGAAGAGTTCCGCCTCATGCTCGTTCAATTCGGGGAACAGACCAGCCACTGATTGGTCACGGTTCTGCCTCCGCCCAGCAGGAGTCCAACCGTGATCACCATCCCCTTTCGTCTCTGCTTTTTCGCCCTCGCTCTCGTCTCGGTCGCGCTGCACGCCGAGACGCTCCAACTCGCCAACGGCGATCGTCTCCAAGGCAAACTGCTTGCCCGCGAGAACGGCCAAATCCGTTGGGCGAGCCCGATCCTTGGCACGCTGACCGTGGCGGAGAACCAGGCCACGGTCGTGGCAGACCCGGCGCCCGCGACAACCCAACCCGGCACCGCACCCGCCCTGGTCGCCGCCAAGCCGGCGACGGCGGCCGCAACGGCCAAGCTGGGGCCCGCCGCACCGTCCCGGTGGAAGTCCACCATCGAATCCGGCCTGACCCTGCAATCCGGCCGCAACGACCGGGCCGACGTCAACCTCCGCGGCGAGACCAACTTGCAACGGCGGCGCAACTCCTTCCGCGGCCAGGCCCGCTACCTCTACTCCAAGGCCAACGGCACCGTCGCCACCGACCGCACCGAGGCCGCCTTCCGCTGGCGCCGCGAACTCGATCAGCGTTGGTTCGGCCAGAGCAACACCTCGTATCTATCCGCCAAGATCAAGGGCATCCAACACAACGCCGAACAAAACATCGGCCTCGGCTACCGGGTGATCAAGAACGAGCGAACCAACGCCTCCATCGGCGCCGGCGCGACCGGCCAGTACCGAGAGATTGGCGACGCCGACACCGGCCACAGCCTCTTCGGCGAGATGTTCCAGGACTTCTCGATCAAACTCACCCCACGGCTCGACCTCGGCGAGGAGTTCACAGCCCTATACTCCCCGAACGGGCGCGGAGTCCGCATCCTGCCCAACGGCACCGTGCAGATCATCGACACCAGCGTCACCAACTACAAACTCACGCTGAACGCCTTCCTGCGCGGCAAACTCACCGACACGCTCAGCCTGGCCCTGCGCTACGAGTACGAGTTCGACAACACCTACGTGAGCGACAGCGAGAAATCCGACCAGCGGATCATCACCACGCTCGGCTACACCTTCTGAGCCGCCCGGGCGCCGCCGATGGCGAACCACCCCGGCGCCCTCCGCACCCCATCTCAGCGTTTCCGTTTCGGAGCAGGTGTCTTCGCCTTCGCGGGAGATTTCTTGGTCGCCGATTTCTTGGCCGCAGCCGCGGGCTTCTTCGCCACCGCCTTCTTTTTCGGCGCCGCCTTCTTCTTGGCCGGCTTCGCTTTCGCCTTCACCAGGGCGGCCGGTTTTTCCTCCTCAAGCCCGAGCGCCACGCGCAGCGGGATCTCGCGCCCGTCCCGCCAGAGCTGTTCCAGCCCGTAGCGCGCCCGCGCTTCCGCCGTGAAAAAGTGGATCATGATCTGGTAGGCGTCGACCACGAGCCAGCCGCTCTGCTGGTTCCGGTCCATGCCCGCGATCTTCGCGCCCTGGGCGTCGAGCACCTTCTCCACCTCGATGCGCATCGCGCGCAGGTGCGGCTCCGCCAAGCCCGTGGCAATCACGATATAGTCGGTGATCGACGACAGTCCCCGCACGTCGATGATCTTGAGGTCCCCGGCCTTCTTGTCGTCCAGGCCCTGGCAAATCAGCGCCAGCAATTGCCGCTCGCGCGACACGGTTTCGGATGTGGTTTTGGTCATGGATTGGTGCGGTAGAGCGATTGCGACTCGATGAAGTCGGCCACTTTCAACGGCACGAAGGGCCACAACGGCAAGCCTCGGTTCGCCCGCGCCCTCAGTTCGCTCGAGCTGATCGCGACCTCGTGGCCCGGGATTCGACGCAACCGCAGGCCCGGAATCGCCGGCACCGGCGCTTCCGCCACGCCCGGGCGCGCCAAGTGCACGAACTCCACCAGCCGCACCAGCTCGCCGATGTCCTTCCACTCGGCCAGGCGCACCAGTTGGTCGGTCCCGATCACCCAGAAAAGCTCCGCGCCCGCGAAACGCCCGCGCAGCTCCCGCACGGTGTCCACCGTGTAGCTCACGCCTCCCCGCCGCAGCTCCAGATCGAGCACGCCGAAACGGGGATCGCCCGCCAGCGCCAGGCGCACCATCTCCAGCCGTTGCCCGGCGCCGGCCGTCAGCTCGCGCCCCTTCAACGGCGACTCCGCCGCCGGGATGAACTCCAGCCGGTCCAGACCGCAGCCTTCGAACGCATCCTGGGCGATCGCCAGATGCCCGAGATGGATCGGATCGAACGACCCGCCGAGGAAACCGATCTTCATCGTCGCAACGGCACGCCGCCGAATACCGACGACACGGCCCTTGATTGGATGGTGGAAAACGGCGACGACATCGTCGCCACCTTGGCCGACCGCCCGCCCCCGGCAAGGCCGAAGCCGCCCGTCTCGCCGCCCCGCGTTCCACGCCGCCCGGATGTTTCCAGCCGCCGCACTTCGCCGTTGCGACCCCTCCGGCCGTCCGGTTTCCTCCGCGACAACTCCAACCCCTCCTTCACCATGACCGTCGTCGTCCTCGTCATCCTCGCCGCCCTCCTCGGTCTCGCCCTCGTCGCCGCGCTCTTCGTCGCCGGCATCTACAACCGCCTCGTCACCCTGCGCAACCGCTTCAAGAACGCGTTCGCCCAGATCGACGTGCAATTGAAACGTCGCTACGACCTCATCCCCAACTTGGTGGAGACCGCCAAGGGCTACCTCAAGCACGAGCGCGAGACCCTCGAGGCCGTCATCAAGGCCCGCAACATCGCCTTCGCCGCCGCCCAGTCCGCCGCCGCCAATCCGGCCGACGCCGCCGCCATGAAGGGCCTGCTCTCCGCCGAGTCCGGCCTCACCGGCGCCCTCTCGCGCCTGATGGTCGTCTCCGAGCAGTATCCCGATCTCAAAGCCAACCAGAATATGGCCCAGCTCACCGAGGAGCTCACCTCCACCGAGAACAAGATCTCCTTCGCCCGGCAGGCCTACAACGACTCCGTGATGGTTTACAACACCGCCCGCGAGACTTTCCCGAACAACTTCATCTCCGGCATGTTCAACTTCGCCGCCGCCGAGCTCTTCCAGGTCGACAACGCCTCCGAACGCCAGGCCCCGCAGGTGAAGTTCTCCTGAGCCTCCCGCCATGAAAAAGCCGCCGCCTCCGCCCGCGAAGACCGGCTTCGGCAAACCGCTCACGCTCGGCCTCGGCACCGGTCTCGCGCTCGGCGTCGCCCTCGGGGTGGCGCTCGACGATCTCGCCATCGGCCTGGCTCTCGGGATCGCGCTGGGCGTCAGCGGCGGGGCCATCGCCGGCACGCCCAAGTCGAAGCGGTAACCACGGCTTTGAGATAGTACCCCCCGCGGTGGCCGCCAACGCCCGCGGTCGCCTTCGCCCGGGCGCCCGGCCTGCATTCGCTCCCGCCCCGCGCCACCCGTTTTCAACGCTCCGCCCCGCTTCGCCCGCGCCCTCCGGCTCCCGGCCGTCCTTCCTTTCTCCCCTGTGGACTTTTTCGAAAACCAGGCTGCCGCCCGCCGCCGCACCACCCTGCTGGTGTTCTATTTCGTCGTCGCCGTCGGCCTCATCGTCGTCGCACTCAACTTCGCCGCCGCCTACGGCTATGGGCAGTTCGCCGGCACCAAGATCCAGCGCGACCGGCACAACCACTTCACCTACACGATCGAGCCGCCCGCGACCCCTTCCACGTTCCTGTGGCGCCTCGACCACATCGCGTGGACGACCGGCCTCACGCTCCTCGTGATCGGTGGCGGCACCTTCTACCGCTGGCTTTCGCTCCGCGGCGGCGGACGCGCCGTCGCCCAGCTCGCCGGCGGTCGCGAGCTCTCCCCCAGCTCCGTTGAGCCGGCCGAACGCCGTCTCCTCAACATCGTCGAGGAGATGTCCCTCGCCTCCGGGGTGCCCATGCCCGCCGTCTTCGTCCTCGACGAGGAGCCCGCCCTCAACGCCTTCGCCGCCGGTTACACCCCGAGCGATGCCGCCGTCGCCGTCACGCGCGGCGCCCTTGAGAAACTCACCCGCGACGAACTCCAGGGCGTGATCGCCCACGAATTCAGCCACATCCTCAACGGGGACATGCGGCTCAACGTCCGTCTGCTCGCCGTCCTCTTCGGCATCCTCATGATCGCGATGGTCGGTCGCGGAATACTGCGCACGGCCTTCAGCGGCCGCCGTTCCTCCCGCAACGACAAGGGCGGCGGCGCCGTCGCCGCGATCGCGGTGGTCGGAGTTCTCGTCCTCGCCATCGGCTATATCGGCTACTTCTTCGGCCGCCTCATCCAATCCGCCGTCTCCCGCCAGCGCGAACACCTCGCCGACGCCGCGGCCGTGCAATTCACCCGCAACCCCGCGGGCATCGGCGGCGCCCTCAAAAAGATCGGCGCCTACACGCTCGGTGCCAACATCGTCACCGAGCAGGCCACCCAGATCCGGCACTTCTTCTTCGCCCAGGCGTTCAGCGGCGGCTTCTCGATTCTCGCGACCCACCCGGCGCTGGAGGATCGTATCCGGGCGATCGATCCCCAGTGGGACGGCAAGTTCCCCGCAGTACCCACCGTGCCGCTCCTCGACGATTTCTCGCGACCGCGCCCCCTCGGCCCCCGCCTGAGACAGGAAACCGAGCGGGGCATCGCGCAAGCCGTCCTCTCCCAATGGCAAACCGGCCATGGTGCGGCGGGCGGACCATCGGCGTTCGCCCCCCCGCCCCCCCTCCCGCACTCCGTCGCGACCGCCGCCTTTCTCGACTCGGTCGGCACCACCTCCGCCGCTCATCTTGAGCGCGCCCGCGCGCTCCTCGCCGCCCTCCCGCCCCCGCACGCCCCCGCGGCGCGCCCACCCCCGGAGGTGCTTCACGCCATCTTCGCGTTGGTGCTCGCGCCCGACCCGACCGTCCGCACCCGCCAACTGGAGACAATTCGGGTGCGCCACGGCGTGCCCTTCGCCGAGGCGTTCGGCGCCCTCGCCGCCCACGCCACCGGACTCTCCCACGAACTCCGCCTGCCGTTGCTCAACCTCGCCCTGCCGGCCCTGCGCGCCCTGCCGGCGGCCGAGGTGCTCGGCGCCATCGAGACGACCAAGCTCCTCATCGCCGCCGACGCCGAGGTCACCCTTTTCGAGTTCATGCTTGAGAAAGCCCTGGAGCGCCATGTCGCCGCTCCGGCGCGCGGCGACCGACCCGGCGTGGTGAATTTCTACTCGTTCGGCGCCCTCGCCGCCGAGATCGGCCTCCTGCTTTCCGCCCTCGCCCGCGTCGGTTCCGAGTCGCCCGAGGAGACCAGTCGGGCCTTCGCCTGCGCCGCCGCCCGCGTT
Source organism: Verrucomicrobiota bacterium (assembly GCA_023446735.1). Classification (GTDB taxonomy): domain Bacteria; phylum Verrucomicrobiota; class Verrucomicrobiia; order Opitutales; family Opitutaceae; genus CAJCBL01. Next base: position 4,706 of record JAEXPQ010000107.1, on the reverse strand, counting down.
CCGACTCTCCAAGACCGGCTGACGCTCCAGCCGGCCGACGCCTGCTCGCTCGAATCGATCTCCGCCGCCCTCGACAAACTCGTCCAGGCCTCGCCGGCGATCCGCAAGGTTCTCCTCCTCGCCGGCACCGAGGCCGTCGCCGCCGATGGCACGATCGAGCCGGACGAAGCCGATCTGCTCCGCGCCGTGGCCGATGCCCTCGACTGCCCCATCCCGCCGCTCCTCGGCGGCGCGGCCTGAGTCATGGATTTCTTCGGACAGCAGGCCGATGCCCGACGGCGCTCCGCTCGGCTGGTCCTCCTCTTCGGCGCCGGGCTCGCCCTGTTTCTGCTCCTCATCGGGGCGCTGCCCGCCGTCCTCTACGCCGCCTGGTCGCTCGGCGCCGGCGGGACCAGATGGTGGGTTTGGGATTGGCGCGTCTTCGCCCTGTTCGCGGGCGGCGCCGGACTGCTCGTTCTCGCCGGCGCGGCGATCGAATGGCTCAATCTCGCCGACGGCGGCGCCGCCATCGCCGAACGGCTCGGGGCCTCCCCACTGTCTTCCGCCACACGCGACGACGCCGCGCTGCGCTTGCGCAACATCGTCGACGAGATGGCCATCGCCTCCGGCCGCGCCGCCCCCCGGGTTTTCGTGCTCCGCAACGAGCACGCGATCAACGCCCTCACCGCCGGCCGCCGTTCCGAGGACGCCGTGCTCATTCTCACCCGCGGCTGCCTCGACCGGCTCACGCGCGACGAACTGCAGAGCGTCGTCGCCCACGAGTTCAGCCACCTGCTCCACGGCGACACCGCACTCGACGCCCGCCTTGTCGCCATGCTTTCCGGACTGCTTCTCGTTCCGGACGCTGGGATCGATCTGCTCCGCGCCGGCTGGACCGACGGCGCCGGCCGGCGGGCGCACGAACCCGCCGCGGGTCCCACGCCGCTGCTTGTGCTGGCGCCGTTCGCGCTCCTCATCGTCGCGGTCGGCTACGCGGGCTTCCTTCTCGCCCGCGCGCTCCAGGCCGGCGTGTCACGGCAACGCGAGTTTCTCGCGGATGCCTCCGCGATCCAGTTCACTCGCAACACCGCCGGCCTCGCCGGGGTGCTCAGGAAGATCGCCGCCACGCCCGCCGAACGCCTCACCGGTCCCGCCGGAGCCTCGAAGCTGGGCCATCTCCATTTCGCAGCCGTCCACCACTCGGCCTTGCTCGACTGGTTCTCCACCCATCCGTCGCTTGCCGAGCGTCTCGCCGCCATCGACCAGCCCGTGTCTCCCGCCCCGCGGGGCGCCCGGCGCGCGTTGCCGCGCAGTCTCGGTGACCTCGCCGCCGCCCGCGCCGAACTCGGCTCTTCCATCGGCCCGGCGGTCACTCCCGGTGCGGACCATCTCTCCTATTCCCAACGGCTGCTCGCGTCGATTCCGCCCGCGGTGCTGCAGGCCGCCCGCACCGGTACCGGCGCCCCCGCGGTCGTCCTCGGTCTGCTCTTGTCGTGCGATCCGGCCCGGCACCCCGACGAACTGGCCGCGATCCGCGGCGCCGCGGGCCCGGCCACGGCCGAATCCTTGTCGCATCTCGCCAATGACATCGCAGCGCTCCACCGCTCGAAACGCCTCCCGCTCCTTGGTCTGGCGCTGCCGGCGCTGCAGTCCCTGCCCCACTCCGCGAAGGCCGCGATCGTCGCTGCCGCGCACACCGTCGCCGCGCACGACGGCGAGATTCACCTCTTCGAGTTCGCGTTGCTGAAGGTGCTCCAGCGCCACCTCGCCCGCGCGCCACGGCGCACAGCCTCCGCGGACCGGAGCCGACCTTCGCTCGCCCAGTTCGTGCCCCAGATCGCGGTCATCCTTTCCGCCTGCGCCCGCGCCGCGGCCGACACGCACGAACAAGCCCACCGCTCCTTCACCGCCGGCACCGCCTATTTCTCCGGGCTCATGCACGCCCTCGAGCTCTTGCCCGCGTCGAACTGCGACCTCGCGGCGATCTCCTCCGCACTCGATGTCCTCGCAGCGGCGCCCGAATCTGCCCGGCGGGTTCTTCTCGCCGCCTGCGCACGCAGCGTCGGCTTCGATCGCATCGTTTCGGCCGAAGAGACGGAACTCGTTCGCGCCATCGCCGACTCCCTAGATTGCCCGCTTCCGCCGCTGCTCGACTCGCTTTGAGCGCAACGCTTCTCTCATCGGAACAGACCGGGCAACCAAGTCGTCAGCCACGGCACGTAGGTGATCAACAACACGCCGACAAACATCACCGCAAGCATCGGCAACGAAGCGCGCGTGACCTCCGTCATCGGTTTGTTGAAGCGGTACGACGACAGCAGGAGGTTCAGGCCCACCGGCGGCGCGAGGAAGCCCAGCTCCATGTTCGCCAGAAAGATGATGCCGAGGTGGATCGGATTGAGTCCGAACGCCTGCCCCAGCGGCACCAGCAATGGCACCACCACCACGATCGCCGCGTAGATCTCGACCAAGCCGCCGATCACCAGCAACACGACGTTCAGCCCAAGCAGGAACAGCCATTTGGAGTGGATCGTTGCGGTCGCCCAGGCCACCGCTGCATCCGGAATCTGCGCATCGACCAGGTAGTGGGTGAACCCAAGCGCCACGCCGAGGATCAACATCACGCCGCCAACGAGCAGGCCGCACTCGGTCATCACGCGCGGCACGTCGCGGAACAGGTGCAGGTCGCGATGGATGACGACCGCGACCAGGAAGGTGTACATCGCCGTCAGCGCCGCCGCCTCGACCGGCGTGGCGAAACCGCCGAAGAGCGCCGTGAGCGCCACCACCGGCACGAGCAGCTCCCACTTCGCCGTCCAGATCGCCGCCAGCGCCTCGCGCCGGTCGAAGGACTGGCGGCCCGACTCCGGCGCATGCCGGCCTTCGCGCAAGCCCCACGCGAGCGTCAGCAACACCAGCAGCATGCCGGGCAAGAAACCGCCCTGAAACATCTCCTCGATGCTCACGCTCACCTCGCCACCACTGCTCGCGATGATCGCGTAGAGGATCGGCGGCAGGCACGGAGGAAACAGCATGCCGAGCGAGCCCGCGCCGGTCAGCAGCCCGATCGACGAACGCTCCGAGTACTTCGCTGCCAGCAACACCGGCATGAGCACACCGCCGAGCGCGAGGATCGTCGCGCCCGAGGCCCCGGTGAACGAGGTGAAGAACGCGCATACCAGCGTCGCCACGATCGCGGGACCGCCGCGCACGCTGCCGAAGAGCGCCTGGAAGAGTCGCACCAGCCGTTTCGCCGCACCGCTCTCCGCCAGGAAATAGCCCGCGAGCGTGAACAGCGGGATGCTGGGCAACGTCGGGTTCACCGTGAGCTGATACTGCTTGAGCAGAACCGCCGTCACCGGCTCGCCCTGCGTCCACAACAGGATGAGCGCCGCGCCGCCGAGCGCGGTGAAGATCGGCGCGCCGAGCGCCACCGAGACGAGGAGCACGATCATCGCCGGCCACCGCAGCGGCTCCGGTTCAATGCCCCGGCCATTCACGAACACGACCGCCGCGAGCAAGGCCGCCGCGAGGGCGAACGTCGCCAGTTTCCACTGCCAACGCGCCGCCGCATGCCACACCAGCCGCACCGCGATCAGCGCGAAGCCGACCACCAGCAAGAGCTGCACGACCCACACCGGCACGCCGTAGGCGAAGATCTTTCCCAGCTGCCGCTGCGACATCACGAAATCCCAGCTTGAGACCGCCAGCGCCGCGCTCACCGCCGCCGCGAAACCGTAACCAACGACGCGCGAGAACGTAAGCGCGCCGCCCTTGAACCATTGCGCCGCCGCGGAGAGCGCGAGCAGGCGGTTGTCGCGGGCCGCGATCGCGCCGCCGAGCATGCCGACGGCAAGCACGAGATGCTGCACCAACGTGGTCGAGGCCGTCACGCCCACCGTGCCGATCGTGCGCAGCACGATCTCCAGCACCGGCAGGAGCATCATCACGCCCAGCGCGAACACCACGACGAGGTTCTCGCCGCGGCGCAGGGCCATCAGCCAGGGCGGCAGGTTGGTCGGTTCGGAGCCGGAGACTTCGGGCAGCGGAGCGGACATCGGGCGAAGGCGTGGTTGAGGAGTCGAAAGGCCACGCTGCCACGAGCCCGCGCCGGAGCGCAACCGCAGGTTTCGCGGAACCGGTCCGCGTGGCGGAAGCGCTCCGCTCCCGCCGCCACCGTTGGAGGGGCGGGCTTGACCCCGGCCAAGCTCACCCACCCCGGAATGCACCCGTCGGCACCAGCATCGGTCTCACCGGACCCGGACGACCGAGCCGACCTACTTTCGGAACTCCCGCACCGCGCGGATGAACGCGTTCACGTTGTCCGTGCTCACGCCCGGCGGCATGCCGCCGCCGCAGGAGACGACCAGGCGCGACCGGTCCGGCATCGCCTCGAGCATCGCGGTGGTCGCCGCGTAGACGCCGGCGGCGTCGGCCTTCGCGAGCACGTCGCGCGGCGGCAGGTTGCCCACGAGCGTGACCTTGTTTTGCGTGAGCTCCTTGAGCTCCTTGAGGGTGACCTCGAAGCCCATGTTGAAGAGATTCACGTTCATCTCCGGCAGGATCGGCGCGCACACGCGGCACGGCGCATCATTGTGGAGGAACCGCACCGACACGCTCGGATCGTAAAGCTCCTTGAAGAGCGGCAGGCCGAAGGTGCGGAAGTCGTCCTCGCCCATGAAGCCGATGATGTCGTCGAGCATGAAGATGCCGTCGATCGAGGGGAA
>JAEXPQ010000077.1 GCA_023446735.1 Verrucomicrobiota bacterium | reverse complement strand
GGGGCGGGGGGGGGGGGGGCGGCCCCCCCCCCAGGTGATGGCCAGCAGCGGCGGGCCGTCGGGCAGGGGCGGGTAGCCGGTTCCGGGACCCTCGCGTGCGACCAGGGAGTAGCCGCCCTCGCCGCTTCGGGCCACCTCGCCGATCACGAGCGAGACCATGGCGTCCTTGCGGGTCTCGGCGACGACGTACGCGGTGAGGTCGATGTCCACGTAGCCCTCGGCCGCCGGCAAGGTGGTGGTGGCGATCCGGGTGCCGTGGGCGGGGCGGCTGGAGCCGTTGAGCGAGGACTCCGCCCAGGAGTCGTCGTCGACCGTCCAGATCCCCAGCGTGGGGGTGGCGGTGCCCATCTTGTAGACACGCAGGACCGCCGAGGTGATCGTGCGGTCGAGGCAGTTCACCACCGGGAAACGCAGGTAGGCGCTGTGCGCCCAGCTCGCGCTCGGATCCCCGTAGAGGTAGAGGGACGGATTCGCGCCGCGATATTCCGCGGTGTCGCCGGGGTCCATGCCGGTCTCGGCATCCGCGATCACGTCGTTGAGGGCCACGCCGCCGGCGGGCGGCAGGTCGTAGGCGATGGCGGAACCGGTGAAGGTCGAGGTGATGTTGGCTGCGCCCGAGGTCGTGCCCACGCATCCGCTGGCGGGAATCCGCGGGGAGAGCGTTCCGGAGTTCGCCAGGCCCGTCACGGAAATCCGGTACACGGCGCCATTGCCGACCGGGGCGCGGGTGACCTGGAAGTCGACCACCGGGGCGGAGCCGTCGAAGACGACATCGGCTTTGTCGAAACCGTCGACCGGTTCGGAGAAGACGACGTCGAACTCGATCGGGAGCTGGAGGGTGGGATTGGCGGTGCCCGCGGCGATGGAGAGGCTCGCCTGCGGCTGGGCCGGGGGCGTGTCGCCGGTCACGCCCTCGAAGATGTAGAGGTAGCTGGCGGCGGGCGGCAGGCCCAGATCGGTGGCGCCGCGCGCGGCGTTGAGCGTGAACTCGCGGGCGAATTGGCCGACCGGGATCGACTGCTCCTCGAGGACGATCTCGGCGGAGTCGAGGTTGTGCACGCGCGGGTCGCCCTGCATGCTCACCAAGCGGATACCCGTGCAGGAATTGAACGGCAGGTGCAGCGTGACGGGGATGTGGCCGTCGTCGCCGGCCACGGGGTAGTTGTCGAGGATGCGCGAGAGGACGAAGACGGCGTAGGAGTCGCCGCGGCGGGTGGCGTAGCAGGCGGCCATGGGCGCAGCCGTAATCTCGGGACGGGAGATAGTGGGGGCGAGGTCGGCCGTGGGCACGGAGTTGGTGGTGACGACGAGGAAGTCGCCTTGGGCGTGGGCGTTGTACATCTCCATCGCCAGCCACGGCGGATAGGCCTGCAGGCCGCTCTCGTGGCGGGCGTGCGAGCGCCAGTGGGTACGGCCGCGATCGAACGTGAAGAAGTTCTGCAGTTTCATCCCGTACAACGCACCGTCGAGGAAGGAGTCGAGTGTACCGGTGCCGCCGGGCAGGCCCTTCATCACCTGGCTTTCGGCCTCCTGCTGGGCCTCGGTCACCTGGGCGCCGTTGAGGCCGTTGAGGCTGTAGCCCGGGCCGGCCTCGTAGGTGCCGATGTCGAAGCGGTAGCCCTTCGCAGCCATGGCGTCGCGGGCCTGGGCGAAGGCCCGGTTGCTGGCGTCCATCGATTGCGGGACCACCGTCAGGGCGAGGAAGCGGCCCTGGTCGTTGGCGGTCAGAGGCAGCGCGCCCTCGTCCCAGCCGCCGTTGTAGTTGGCCCACGTGACATGCTTGATGTCGGGGCACTTCTTGACCGCGGCGAAGCCCCAGTCGTCCTCGCCGCGGTTGCCGTTCCAGCCGCCGATCACGACCTCCCATTTGGGGGCGAGCTGCGGCCAGTAGGGGCTGGTTTTCATGACGCTCAGCACGTACTCTTGGAGCAGACCCTGCACGGCGGGGCTGCCGTGGCTCTCGCCCGTGGCGGCGTCGGTCATGGAGACGCCGTTGATGCTCCACGGGGCGAAATCGCCCAACGTGTTCCACATCTCGTTGCTGATCTCGAAGTAGATCTTGCCGAACGAATCGGTCCACGGCGCCGGGTGGCCCTGGCTGTAGCGCTTGAAGGCCCAGGGCTTCGCCGTGGGCGTGTCGACCGCGGGATCGTAGGGGGAGGCGAGGAATTCGACCAAGCCCAGCCACTCCGCTTCGCTCTGGCTGGTTTCGATCTGCAGCCACGGGTCGATGTCGGCGCGCTCGAGGATCTCGAGCATCAGGGGCAGGGTGTGGTCTCCCCGGGGGTGGTTGCCCGCACTGCCGGTGACGCCTGCGGGATTGGTCAGGCTCTCCATGGTGTAGCTCCAGCCCGACTTGATGAACTGGTGCGTGCGGATCGCGCCGAGATCCGATTTCGCGAGGGCCTGGTAGTCCACGGCGGGCCAGTCCATGTACGCGGTGCCCTGCTTGTAGACGCGGAAGTTGTCGAGCCAGAGCTGGCCGGGTCCCGTGAAGAGCAGTTCCGTGGTGCCCACCCCGGTCTCGTCAAACGGCCCCGGAATCGTGAAGGTCGCGGTGTATTTCACCCACTCACCCGTCACCTGGAAATTGATCCACGGGACGAAGGCATCCGTGGGGTCGCCGTAGGTGGCGCCGCCGTAGTCGCCGCCGAGACGGAAGGTGACGGTGCCGCCGGGAATGCCCTCCTGGCGCATCCAGGCTTCGATCACGTAGGTGGCTCCCACCTCGAGCACGGGGTACCAGGTCTGGGTGGTGCCGGCGTGGTTGTACTGGCCGAGCACCACTTCGTCGCCGGGCCGCGTGGTGGCGACGTGGAGGCAAGTTTTCCCGCGCTGGCTCGCGGTGAACTCCGCCGGGATGGGCGCGGGATGGGGGACGAGGTGCTGCACGCGGTCCGGGGCGAGGCGGTTGATCTCCCAGGGCCAGAAGACAGGCATGCCCGACGCATAGTCGCCGTAGAGGCGGGGGCTGATCAGGGCGCGCGGGTCCCATTCCGTGCGCTCGAGGTCCACGTAGATCAGGTCGCCCCGGCGGATGTGTTGCCATGGATTCGTGGCGCGACCTTCCAGTTCGATCCCCACCGGCCGGATCTCCTCCGGTGGCCAATAGGAGACCTGTAGTTGGTAGCCTTCGAGATCGCTCGCGACCACGGGGTCCCAGGCGAAGGTGAAGACGCCGGTGGCCTCGTCGAGGGCGACCCGCAGGTTCGTGGGCGCGGTGGGAGGCACGGTTTCACTCGGCGTGGCGGGTGGGGTGAATGCGTGAGTGGCGTTGGTCACCGTGGCACCCGTCTGCTGGTTCCGCTGGGTGGTGACCACGTTGGAGACCGGGGAAACGTTGCCGTTGTGGTCCACCGCGACGACCGACCAATAGTAGGTCTGGTCGGGGCGGTACCAAGGCGGCAGGGAGATCCGATAGCTCGTGGCGCCAGCGTCGATCGTCTCGCTGGAGGTGATCCAGCGTTTTACGCGATGGGCGGCGATGCGGTCTTCGCGAACCCGGACGAGCTTGTCGTTGTAGGCGCGATAGACGCGGACCGTGGCACCCGCGTAGAGGCCGTCGTTGAAGGAGTCCCAGCCGTCGTAGTCCCAGGGACTGAGGATGATGGAGTCGGGCGCATCGCCGACGGCCTGCCAGCGCCACTTGAAACAGAGAGGCTCGAAGCCGCCGCCGTAGTTGACGGCGTTGACGGTCCCGCCGGCGGAGGTGGCCGTCCACGCTCCCGGATTGGGCGCCGCAACGACTGGATTGACGGTGAACACCGCGGGCTGGGTGATGTCCGCCGCGTAACCGGCGGCAAGTGACGCGAGGGCGAGGGCGCAGGAGGTGAGCGATTTCATCGGGGGGGCTGGGTTTGGTGGTGCCAGGTGGCGGCGTAGGCGAGCGGTCCTGACAGGAGACTGGCGGCGCAGCAGGCTCAAGCTGGGGCTGGTGCCGGAGGGGAGTTTTCGCGAAGTTGATGGCTTTTTGCACAGGGGCTCGCGGCCGCCATTCATTTCAGAGAAAACTCGCCCGCGGCGGCGCGTCCGGCCATAGCAAGGCCCAGGCTCTGCGCTTTCCTCCCGACCCATGGACCTCTTCCTCATCGGTGCCCTTGTCGGCTTGCTGGTCGGTTGGTGGCAGTCGCGCGCGGTTCGGCGCGAGGCGGAGCAGCAGGCGGAGGAGAAGCAGTTGCTGTTGCAGGAGAAGCAGATCGTCGCCGGGTTTACCCATGGCCTGGTGGAAGCCCTCGGCAGCGATCTGGGTCGGCCGGAGCTGCACGAGCGCATCGTGCATTCGGCCATCCTGAGCACGGGCGCGCTCAGCGCCTGTTTGTTCGAGCGCGTGCCGGGCGGGTTGTTGCGCGGAGTCGCCACCGAGGGGCTGTTTCCGCCCCAACGCCGCCTGCCGAGCGCGGTCCGCGAAAAGGCCGCGACCCGCGCGCGGTTTCTCGACGAGGTCCTGCGCCCGGAGGAGTTCGCGGAGTCCGAGGGGGTGGTCGGCGCGGCGGCCCGGAGCGGCCGGGCCGTGATCGTGGCGGATGCGGCGGGCGACCCGCGTATCGTCCAGCACGACGATCCCGCGCTGAAGGTGAATTCCTTGATCGCCGCCCCCGTGGCGTTCCGCGACGAGGTCTACGGCGTGCTGTGCGTCGTCAATCCCACCGACGGCCTCCCGTTCAACCAGAACGATTTCTCGCTCGTCTGCGCGCTGGCCGAACAGGCCGGCATGGCGCTCCACAACCAGAGCCTCCTGCGCTTTCAGCTCGAGAAACGCCAACTCGATCTCGATCTGGCGTTGGCCAGCAGCATTCAGCAACTGCTCATGCCCGCCGAGGCGCCGACCGTCGCCGGACTGGATCTCGATGCCCGCTACCGCGCGGCGCAGCAGGTGGGGGGCGACTTCTACGATCTGGTGCCGCTGCCGGACGGTCGTCTCGGGGTGGCCGTCGCCGATGTGGCGGGCAAAGGTATCGCCGCCTCGCTCTTGATGGCGATCGGCCGGACCTGCCTCCGCCAATCGGCCCTGCAATCCGGCAGTCCGGCGGCGGTGCTGGCCGCCGTGAACCGCGAGATGGGCGTCGCGATGCGCCAGGGAATGTATCTCACGATGCTCTATGCGGTCATCGATCCGGTGCGGGACGAGATCTGTTTCGCGCGCGCCGGGCACGAGTTACCGCTGATCTTGCGGATGGCGGGCGCGCACGCCGGCCCGGCCGAGTTCGTGGCGTCGGAAGGCTTCGCGGTGGGGCTGGTGAGCGACGAGCTGTTCCGCTCCGCTCTTGTCGAGCAACGGCTGCGTTTCGCCCCGGGGGATGTCTTCGTGCTCTACACCGACGGCCTCACCGAGGCGCCCAACGAGTCCGGCCAGGAGTTCTCCGGCGCCCGGCTCGCCGACACCCTGCGCAACCTCGGACGCCTCCCGCCCGCCGCGATCAACGACGGGATCGTCGAGCAGGTCCGTCGCTTCACCGGAAGCGGTCAGTTGCTCGACGACTTCACCCTGGTGACGCTCCGTCGCCGGTAACGCGCGCCGCCGCGGCGCCGATTGCGAAAAACCTCCGATGCGCTAGCCTCGCGTTCGGCCAGCGCCGCCGGCGCCATGATCGAGCGAATCACCAGTGTGGACATCTATTCGCACCTCCGGTTGGAGGTCGCGGTGCACACCGGTGCGCGCCATCGCAACGCGGCCACTGAGCGCGGCCCGCCGGCCGGAGCGGGGGCGGAGAACGCGACGCTCGATCTCGAGTCGCGCGAGCGTCGCCGCCTTCCGGCGCCGGAGGATCCGGGCGAGGCGGGGGTGATCCGCTACGAACAGTCGTCGACCGGCGACGATTCGCGTTTCGGCTACACCGGTGATGCCGAGGAGCTTCGTCCGGCGCTGGAGGCGTCGGTGGTGCCGCGCGATTGGCGGCTCGCGCAGGCGGCGCGCGTGTACAACCGGGCCGGGCGTTCTGCCACCGCCGGGCGCGCCGCGAACCTCGGGACGAGGCTCGACGCGGTCGCGTGAGCCGGCGCGTTAGCGGCGGCGGGCGTGATCTGTCGCCCTCGCCGGGATCGATGCGGCGCGTTTCGCCGCCCGGCCTGGAGGTGTGCTTGTGGTAGGGGCGCGGCTCGCCCGCGGACCGCGTCCTCGACGCCCGCAGAGCGCACACGGTCCGGCGGCAAGCGCCGACCCTTCCGCAAGCGAGGAGCATGTGCTGGCCGTTGCTGCGCGCGTTTTGCCGGGAGGGCGTCCGTTGCCCGAGACCGCTTCCGGTCGCGCCCATCTGCGGCTTTGACGCCGCCCGGCCGCTTCTCTTGCGTGGCGGCGTGCTCCAGTACCTCCGCATCCGCAACCTCGCGCTGCTCGACTCGGTCGAGCTGGAATTTGGGCCGGGCTTCACGGCCGTGACCGGTGAAACCGGGGCGGGCAAGAGCATCCTCCTCGGGGCCCTGCAGTTGCTCGCCGGCGCGCGCGTCGACAAGACCGTGATCCGCCAGGGCGCGGCGGCCTGCGAGGTGGAGGCGTCGCTGCATTTCGAACACACGGCCGAGCTCGATGCCGCCCTGGACCGCCTCGAGCTGCCCCGCTGCGAGGACGGCGTGCTGTTGCTGAAGCGCACTCTGGCGCGGGAAAAGGCCCCGCGCATCGCCGTCAACGGCGCGCTGGCGACGCTCGCGGCCCTGCAGGAGTTGGGCGAGCGCTGGATCGATTTCCACGGCCCGGGCGAACCGCGCCGCCTGCTCAAGGCCGGCTGCCAGCTCGAGCTGCTCGACCTGTTCGCCGCCAACGCGTCGGAGCTCGCCCGCTACCGCACCGCCTTCGGGAAATGGCGCGAACTGGCCGCCGAGGCCGAACGGCTCGCGCATGAGACCAAGCTTTCCCCGGACCAGATCGAGTACCTCCGGGCCGAACTCGAATCGATCGACGGGCTCGGGCTGAGCGACGAGAACGTCGAGGCGCTGGAGCGCGATTTCCAGCGGATGAACAGCGCGCAGGAACTGCTCAACGCCGCGCGGGCGGTGGCCGACGGGCTCAGCGGCGACGACGGCCTGCTCGGCCGCCTCGCGCCGCTGGTGCGCGAGGGCCGCGCGCTCGAGCAGCTCGACCCGTCGAGCAAGGCGCTCGTGGACCGGCTCGCGGCGCTGTCGTTCGAGGTCGAGGATCTTGGCCGCGAGTTCGAGTCGCTCGGGGGGGATTTCTCGTTCGAACCCGAACAGATGGAGACGCTCACGCAGCGCATGAACGCGTGGCTGGATGCGAAGCGCAAATACGGCGGCTCCGTGGCGGCGGTGCGGGCCGCGGCGGAGGAGATGCGCCAACGGCTCGCCGTGCAGGGCGACCTCGCCGGCACGATGGCGCGTCTCGGCCGGGAGATCGCGCAGGCGAAGGCCGCGGCGCTGGCGATCGCGCGGGAGCTGCGGACGACCCGGGAGAAGGCGGCGCGGGAGCTGGCGAAGGCGGCCGCGAAACGCATCGCGGAGCTCGGTTTCAAGAAGGCGGATTTCACCGTGCGGCTTACGACCGAGCCCGAGCTCGGTCCGGCCGGCGATTGCGCGGCGGAGTTCCTGTTCTCGCCGAACGTCGGCGAGGCGCCGTTGCCGCTGCACAAGATCGCCTCCAGCGGCGAGCTCGCGCGCGTGATGCTCGCGTTGAAGACCGTCCTGGCCGACCTCGACAACGTGCCGCTGCTCGTCTTCGACGAGGTCGACGCCAACGTGGGCGGCGAGATCGGCCGCATCGTGGGCGAGCGCATGGCCGGCATTGCGAAGAAACATCAGGTTCTTTGCGTGACGCATCTGCCGCAGGTCGCCGCCCAGGCGGCCAGCCATCTCGTGGTCGAGAAGGACCAGAGCGGCGAGCGGGCCGAGGTCGCGATCCGCGCGATCCACGCGACGAAGAAGGACCGCGTATCCGAGCTCGCGCGCATGTTGGGCGACCGCACCGCCAAGGCCGCGTTGCAGCACGCCGAGGAACTCCTGCGCGCGTGACCGCGACGCGCGGCGGGATTTGGGTCCAGAGCTTAGGGTTCAGTGTTCAGCGTTCAGGGCTTGGGGCCCAGAGTTTTGGATTCAGAGCTCGACGTTCCTGATTCGGGGTCACCGGTTTCAGGTTCCGCGTAGCGGAATGTCCTAATTCCCGCTACGCCGGTCGGTCGTCCGCGCGTCGGCTCTGTGTTCTGGGTTGCGGACGCGTTTCGCTGCCGAGCCTCGTGCTTTCCGGGCTCAGATCTCGACCGGTACGAGCGGGGTCGGATCGGTGACCTTGATGTGCGGAGCCGAGCGCGCGAACTCGGCGGCGAACCACGCGCGCGCCTCCGGGTCGCCGTGGTTGAGCACGATGGCGCGCGGGTCGCGGCGCAGCGCGAAGTCGACGAGCTCCTCGCGGTCGGCATGGCCGCTGAGCTCGAAGCGCTCGATCTCGCAGTTGAGCTTCACCTCGGTGTCGAGCGCGGCGAAGAGGAACTTGTCGCCGCGATGCGAGACTTGGAGCTGGCCGCCGGGCGTGTCCGGGTCGCTGTAGCCCACGAAGGCGATCGTGTTGTGCGCGTGCCCGGCCAGGCATGACGCCATGAGGTACGAGGGCGTGCGTTCCACGACCATGCCGCTGCTGAGCAGGTAGATGCCGTTCTGGCGCGGATCGACGCCGGGGATGAGCTTCTTCGGCGTCTGCTGGACCTTGAGCGCCTTGAGGACGGTGCGGCTGAAGTTGATGTGGCGGGTCTTCTTGGCGACGTCGTCGAAATAGTCGCAGAGGTCCATGCCGAGGCCGGAGGAGTAGATCGGGCACCGGGCTAGGCGACGGTTCTCGCGGGCGTCGTGGAAGATGGTCAGCAGTTCCTGGTGACGGCCGAGCGCGAAGACCGGGATGAGGACCGAGCCGTTGCGGGCGATGGTGCGGTTGATCGTGTCGAGCAGGCGGTTGATCTCGGCCTCGCGTTCCTTGCCGGCGGGGCGGTCGGTGGCGCCGCGGGTGGTCTCCGTCACGATGGTGTCGAAATGGCCGCTGGGGAAACGGGCGCCGGGCACGGTGCGCTGGCTGTCGAAGAGCACGTCGCCGGTGAAGAAGATGCGGCGGCCCTTGTGCTTGAGCTCCACGGCGGCCGCGCCGGCGACATGGCCGGCGGGGTGGAGCGTGACCTCCACGTCGTCCTTCTCGCCGCTGATCTTGCGCGTCTGGCCGAAGGCGAGGGAGTGGAAGCGCTGCGCGCAGCGGTCGACCTCCTCGTGGGAGAAGAGCGGGAGATCGTTGCGGGCCTGCTCCTCGCGCTGACGTTCCATCACGCTCACCGAGTTGTGGAGCATGCGGGCCAAGAGCAGCGCGCTGGAGGCGGACATCACGACCGGGGCGCGGAGCTGCTGGCGGAGCAGCAGCGGCAGCGAGCCGATGTGGTCGAGGTGGCAGTGGGTGACGATGATCAGGTCGACCTCGAGACCGGCGAGCGGGGTGAGGTCCGGTGTGGCCTCGGGGCCGCTGAGCTTCGGGTGCAGGCCGCAGTCGATCACGATGCGGACGTCGCCGAGTTGGATGAGGTGGCAGCTGGCGCCGATGCCGCCGTGCCGGTTGAGGTCGAGAAGTTTCATTGGGAGGAGTGGGAACGGCCGCAGCCGGAGCGGCGGACGCGCAAGTTTTCCCGGGAACATGGGCAAGGCGGCCGTGCGCACAAACCCCATCTGCGCGAAACGTCTTTCCCGGCCACGCTCGGGCGGCCCCGGTGTTGCGCGGGCTCGCGACACTCATCTTCTCGGTCCCTCTTCGACCGATCGACTCAGCCGAGCGACGGCCGCAGCACCGGTGGCGTGGCGAGGACGGAGCGGACAAGCGCGCGCGAGCGCAGATAGTGGAACGCCAGGCCGCCCTGGTAGAGCGTGGCGGTGAGCGCGATCGCGCCGGCGGTGAGGCGCTGGGCGAGCAGGAACAGGTGGTCGATCTCTTCCGGGTAGAGGAGGAACGAGTCGAGTTGGGCGCGCGCGAAGGCGGGCAGCAGCGCGAGGAGGTGGGAGGCGTTGTCCAGGTGGGCGAGCCGCCAGGCGTAGAGCAGGAGCAGCCCGAGGCAGACGAGCTGGGCCACGACCATCCAGCCGAGCCCGGCGGCCGCACCGAGCCGCAGTTGCTTCTGCCCTCGCCATTCCAGCGAGCCACAACCGACGACCCCGGCTCCAATCGCGGCGACCGTCCATTCGCCGCCGAGGGCGGCGCCCAGTGTCGCCGGTGTCGCGACTACGAGCAGGGAGAGGGCGTCGAACTGGGCGAGCCGCAGCAGACGCTGAAACCGGAGCTCGGGAGAACGGGCGGGCATCGGCGGGATTCAAACGTGTGCGAAACCGATGACAATCCCCGGCGGCGGGTCGGCGCGGGCTTGCGCGGCGCGCACCGCTTCGCAGGATGGCGCGCATGAAATCGCGTCTTTGGCTTTTCGGAACGATGGCGGCGGCGGCGTTGGTGTTGACCGGGTGTCCCGAGAAACGTCGACCGGCCGGCGCGACTCCCGCCAAGCCCGGCGCGGCGCCCACCGCCCCGGCTTCCGGGAACGCGAAGACGCCCGAGGCAAAGGGCCCGCTGGCCGATTACGCGCACACGTTGGACAAGTCGGAGAAGAAGGCCGCCGAGGTCACCGGCCTGTTGACGCTCAATCAGGCGGTGCAGCAGTTCAATGTGATCGAGGGCCGCCTCCCGCGCACCCTCGACGAACTCGTCGAGACCCGCTACCTGCCGAAGCTGCCGGCGGCACCCCGCGGCAAACGGTTTATCTACGATTCCAAGGCCGGCGAGGTGACAGTGGCGGACGTCGCGTCGAGCGCCCCGGCCGGGGAATCCGCGCCGGAGTCCGCCGTGAAGGCCGCGCCCGCGGTCGAGGCCGCGCCGACGACACCGGGATCGGTTTCCATCTCGTTGCCCGGCGCCGCGCCGCTTCCGGAAGAGAGCGCCCCGGCCGCCGAGAAGCCGGCCGAGTGAGGTTCGCCTGCCGCGGGCGCGCGACCGCGCTGACGGTCAGGTCCGCGGTATCGGGACTTTTGCTCTGCGGCGCAATCTCGGGCGTGCGTCGCATCGGACTGGTGGGGACGCCGCTTTCCTCGTTTGAGGATGCCAAGCCTGCGTCCACGCGATGATCGCGGTGAAGCAGGCGCTCGATCCGTATGCGATCATGAACCCCGGCAAGCTCTTCACGCGCTTCGAAGTCTGGAAGCACAAGCGCGTCGAGGTCGTGCTGTTGTGGGGTCACAAATGAGCGGGGGCGGGTGAGGCGGCGGGCGAAACGCTCACGCGTTCCGCTATGGAGAGCTGGTGTAGCGGAAGCCGTGAGGCTTGCGCGTCCCGCTCACTCCCGCTCCGCGGCGCCGGCTTCGTAGCGCTTGATCCAGGCGGCGGACCAGCTTGCGAAATCGCCGGCTTCGAGGTGCGCACGGGCCTGGGCCATGAGATCAAGGAGGAAGTGCAGGTTGTGGATCGTCAGCAGTGTGCCGGCGAGCCTCTCGCCGGCGTTGAGACCAGAATACGGGTTCAGGGGAGCCGCAGGCTGGCGGGGTTCTGTCGGCCATCCCAGATGCGTACGACCTCCACCCACTGGGCGGTTTCGTTCACTTGGTAGAAGATCAGGTAGTGGCGGAGCGTGAGCTTGCGCACTCCGGGGCGGCGGCGCACCGGAGTCCCGCGGCGCGGGAACAGCGTGAGGCTGAGGGCGGTGTCGAGGATCTCGTTGCCGAGGCGCAGCGCCGCTTCGGGGTTCTTCTCGGCGAGGAAACGGACCACTGCGCCCAAATCAGCCTGGGCCTGCTCGGTTAGGCCGACTTGGAAGCCCATTGCGCGAGGTTCTGGCGAACCTGCTCCAGCGGGATCACGCCTTTTTCCCGCAAGGAGCGCAGCCCTTCGTCGATGGCGGCGAGCATCTCGGGCGTTTCTTCCTCGGTGGCGTCGAGCCAACGCCGCAGCGCCTCGCGATCTTGGGGAGGCAACTGCAGGATGGCCTCTTGGATCTCTTGGACGGTGCTCATGGCAGCGACGGTAGTAGCGTCGCAACCGGCGGCAAGTCGGGTGTTTCCGGTCTGGTGAACTGCCCGTTCACTCCTTCTCCGCGGCGCCGGCTTCGTAGCGCTTGATCCAGGCGGCGGACCAGCTCGCGAAATCGCCGGCCTCGAGGTGGGCGCGGGCCTGGGCCATGAGATCGAGGAAGAAGTGCAGGTTGTGGATCGTCAGCAGCGTGCCGGCGAGCAGCTCGCCGGCGTTGTGCAGGTGGCGCAGATACGCGCGGCTGAAGTGGCGGCAGCAGTAGTTGTCGAGGCCGTCGACGATCGGGCGCGGGTCCTCGCGGAAGCGCTCGTTGCGCAGGTTCATCGGGCCGTCGGGGGTGAAGACGAGACCGTTGCGGGCGACGCGCGAGGGCATCACGCAGTCGAACATGTCGACGCCGAGCGCGATCATCTTCAGGAGCTGCGAGGGCGTGCCGAGGCCCATGGCGTAGCGCGGGCGGTCGGCGGGCAGGTGCGGGGCGGTGCAGCCGACCTGGTGGAGCATCTCGGGCTCGGGTTCGCCCACGCTCACGCCGCCGATGGCGTAGCCGGGGAAATCCAGTTCGCGGAGACCGGCGGCGGCCTCGGCGCGGAGATCGGCGAAGGTCGAGCCTTGGACGATGCCGAAGAGGTGGTGGCCGGCGTCGAGCCAGCCGGTGTCGCGGGCGATGGCGAGGCATTGGCCGGCCCAGCGGCGGCTGCGGGCGACGGCGGCGGCGGCCTCGTCGCGGGTGCAGGGCCACGGAGGGCACTCGTCGATGACCATCGCGATGTCGGAGCCGAGGTTCTGCTGGATGCGCATGACCTCGCGGGGGCCGAGGAAGAGGTTGGCGCCGTCGAGGTGGGATTGGAAGGCGATGCCGTCCTCCTGCACGTCGCGCAGTTTCGCGAGCGAGAAGACCTGGAAGCCGCCGCTGTCGGTGAGGATCGGGCCGTCCCAGCCCATGAAGCGGTGGAGGCCGCCGAGCTTGGCGACGAGATCGGAGCCGGGGCGGAGGTTGAGATGGTAGGTGTTGCCGAGGATGATCTGCGCGTGGATCTCGCGCAGGTGGGCGGGCGTGAGGGCCTTCACGGTCGCCTGCGTGCCGACGGGCATGAAGATCGGCGTCTCGATGGTGCCGTGGCGGGTGCGCAGCCGGCCGCGGCGGGCGGCGGTGGCGGTGTCGGTGAGCAGGAGTTCGAAGTGCGACGGCATGGACCGAAGAGCAAAACCGGCGGCCGGGGCGGGACGCAAGCGGAAGGCTGGAGGGGGCCCGCCCGGATCGCGAAGGCAAAGGCAGTCCGTCTTCCCATCCTGCGGGTGCCGCTTCTCGCGCGGCTCAGCGGTAGGTTTGGGTTTTCACCCAGGCTGCGCGGTCGGTGAACGTTGGGACCGGCGGCGTCTTGAGCACGTGGTCCTTGGCGGTGAGTTGGACGACGACGAGGCGGCGCGTGGCGGGGGCGACGAGCTCGGTGAGGATCTGGCCGACGCGCTCGGGCGTGAGGGCGTCGAGCGCGGCGATGATCTTCGAATCTCGGTCCCAATCGTGGTTGTGGCTGTATGCGAGGTCCCAAAACTTTTCCGCGGTTTTGGCGAGATCGACCGATTTGCTCTCGAATGAACTGCGCGCGCCGGCCCGGAGGGTCTCGAACTGCTCGGGTGTCACGGTTGCCCAACGCCGCGGGAGGTCGTTGAAATAGGCTTCGACACGTTCGCGCAGGAGGTCACTGGCGTGCTCCGCCGACTGGACATCGCCGATGAGGCCGAGGAAACGCGGTTCACTGGCCACGCCGGTTGCGACCCGGTAGCCGAGTTGCTGGCGCGTGCGGAGCTCGGCGAAGAAATCGCCTTCGATAAAACGGCCGGCGACCGCCAGGGCGGCCCGGAGCTCATGAGTGTCGGCACCGTTCAGGTACGCGAGCCGTACGGCGGAGTTGGAGCCGGGCACGGTGGCGGCGTCGACCACGGTGGCGCCGGCCGGCAGTTGGAGGAACCTGGAGCGGACGACCTTCTTCGGCGCCGCCGGGCGCGCACGGAACTGGTCGCGGAGGAGGCGGGCGAGCCGCGCGGCCTCGTCGGGGTAGACGTTGCCGCAGGCGAGGGCTTCGATGTGGCAGCGGCCGAAGAGCGTGCGGGGAACGGCGAGGACCTCATCGCGCGTGGTGCGGCGGGCCGGCGTGGCGAGATCTGCAATCAAGATCCCCGGATCGTTCACCAACCCGGCACAACGCATGTGTACGAGATCGAGGGCTTCGGCCCGGTTGGCATCCTGTGCCATGTTCTCAAGGTGCTCGCGGAGTTCCGCGAAAGCGGCGGGCTCCACTGTAGGTTGCGCCAAGCGGGCGAACAATTGTTCGAGGAAGCGCTCGGTGCCTCCGCTGAAACCGGAGACGGACACCACCAAGCCGTCGGCGGTGAATGTCAGTTCGCAGGTGATGCCGGCGGCGAGCGCCTGATCGTGGGCGGGAAACCTCAAGGTCATCAGACCCTGGTAGAGCACGAGTCGGCAGAGTTGCTGCGGGTTGAGTGTGCCCGTGCCCGGGTGGATGACGAAACGGTAGGCCACGAGCGGGCGGCGCGGGTTGGTGACCGGGAGGTGGTGCAGGGTGAGGCCGGGTTCATCGATGAGGCACGTCGGTCGCTTATCCGCCAGCGTGCTGAGGCCATCGATGAAGGGATTCGGTTCTGGCAGGAGGCTCGCGGCGATGTCGGCCGCCGTTGGGGTGATCGGCTGGAGCGCCTCGCCGGTGAGTTCGGCGTAGCTGTAGTCGAACCCGTAGTAGTGCTCCTTCCGGTCAGCCGGTACGCCCGGCGCGACGAGGGAGACAAGCGCGTTGGCCGGCCGTAGCGCAGCGAGCACTTGCTGGTAGGGTTCGTCGTCGGGTTCGTGCCAGAGCAACGGCGCCCACTCTGCGAGTTCGAGGGGATGGTGGAGCGCGTTGGTGGCAAGCGTGGCGATGCGCTCCAGTGCCCCCGTCTCCGGCATGTAGGCCTCCTTCTTTGCCGTGAGGAAGAACTGCTCCTCGAAGAAGGTGGAGGAAAACGGTGTATTTCGGAGGCGCTCGCAGCGGGCGAAGACCAACTGCAGCACTCGTTCCGGGTGAGCGCGCCCGGCGGCGGTGAGCGGGATCCAGAGGCACAGCGAGCTGTGGTCGGCCGACTGGTGCTCGACCGAGGCGTTGCACCAAAGGCCGAGGCCTTCCGCGCGCAGGCGATCAAGCAAGCTGCCTGGGCCGGGGGCGGTGAACAGGGTGGCGACCAACTCGGCGGGCTTGGAATCGACGTATTGTCGGGTCGCACCGATCGGAAACTCGAGGAACAGCCTCGATTGTTCGCCGCTGGCGATGATTTGCGCGAAGCGACACGCGTCCTTGGCCGGTAGCACATTTGGGGCGGCAGGCCGTGCGGCCACCGCACGGCGGGGCACGGTGGAGAAGCCGGCGCGGGCCAATGTTTCGAGTCGGTCGAGGGATTGTGGCCCATACAGTGCCACCGCCATGTGGTCGGCGCTGTAGCGTGCCTGATGGAAGGCGACGACCTCGTCGCGGGTGGTGCCGGCCAGCGTGGCGCGGTTGCCGATCGGAAAGCGAGATGCCGGTGACCCCGGATCGTAGAGCTCCAGCGACACGAACTGGCGACGAGCGAAATCGTCGTCGCGGTGGCGCTCGAACTCGTTTTCGATCGCGGTGAGTT
This sequence comes from Verrucomicrobiota bacterium, assembly GCA_023446735.1. GTDB lineage: Bacteria > Verrucomicrobiota > Verrucomicrobiia > Opitutales > Opitutaceae > CAJCBL01. The sequence goes on along the minus strand of JAEXPQ010000077.1, from coordinate 13,726 downwards.
CGCGCTCCGCCGCGGTGAGATCGAATCGCGGGGCGATGAAGAACTGCGCCATCCGGTCGAGCGGCGCTTCGAACGCGCCTTGGGGGACCTCGAACATGTAGACGGTGCAATCGCTCCGCGTCTCGCCGTTGGAGGATCCTCCGCTGGCTTTGACCACGCGCTGGAACCCGCTCTCCTCGGGATACTTCTCGGAACCGAGGAACAGCAGGTGCTCGACGTAGTGCGCCAAGCCCGGCCGCGAGGGCGGATCGTCGTAGTGTCCGGCGTCGACCGCGACCGCGGCGCCGGCGATGCTGCTGTCGGGCTCGGAGCAAAGCAGCACGCGCAAGCCGTTTTCGAGCACGAGGTGGCGGTACTCGCGCCGGTCGTCGGGCGCCCGCAACGGTGTGGCTGGCGGCGCGATGGCGGTGTCGCCTGCGCGGGCGAGCAGGTTGAGCACGAGAAAGGCGAAAACCATCCACAGCTTGGCCATGACGGCATGCTCGTCGCCGAGGGTTGGCGACGACAAGCCGGAAATGGCGGAGCGCCCGAGTCGCGGAACACGGACCGGAGGCCTGGCGGCGCGCGGCGACTTTTCGTGTGCGGTTTGCGGTCCGGTCGGCCATCTCCGGATGGAAACGCGATGACAGACGACCCGACCCTCCTCCGGCGCTTCGCGGCGCAACGCTGCCAGACCTCGTTTACCGAGCTTGTGCACCGGCACCTCGGGCTGGTCTACCACTCGGCCCTGCGCGTGACGGACGGCGACACCCAACTCGCCGAGGATGCCGCGCAGGCGACGTTTCTGCTCGCGGCCGAGAAGGCGGCGACGCTCTGCGAGCATCCGGAATTGGCGGGCTGGCTGTACACGACGGCCTGCCACAAGGCGCGGGAGCTGCGCCGCAGCGAGGAGCGCCGGCACCGGCGCGAACAAACCGCCACCACCATGAACGAACTGCACGGCGAGCCGACCAACGACGAGGCGTGGAGCCGCGTGCGTCCCGTGATCGACGATGCGCTGCTGGAGCTGACACCCGAGGACCGGACGGCGGTGGTGCTGCGGTTTTTCGAGGGGCGTGCGTTCGCCGAGATCGGCGCCGCGCTGCGGGTGGGCGAGAACGCCGCGCGGATGCGCGTGGAGCGGGCGCTCGAGCGGCTGCAGGGGGCCTTGGCACGGCGCGGCATCACCTCGACCGCCGCCATGCTCGCGACCGCGCTCGCCGTTCCGGCGTCGCTGGCGGCTCCGGCGGGTCTGGCCGGCAAGATCGGAGCCGCGGCGGCCGCCGGTGCGGCCGCGGGCGGGGCCGCCGGATCGACCGCCTTCCTTCATTTCATGACCTCATCCAAGATCATCGCCGCTGGTGCCGGCGTGGCGGCCGCCGTCGCGCTGGGCACGGCCGTCCACTTCCACCAACAACGCGCGGCGACGCAGGCCGAGCTGGTGCAGTTGCGCGGCCAGCACACGGAACTGCAGCGCCGCCTGGCGGACGCGGAGCAACGCCTGACGGCGCACCCGGTGCGTCCCGATCAACAGGGTGTGGACCAGGGCGCGAGTGCCGCGGCCGCCGCGTCGCGTTCGTCCGGCCCGGACGAGAACCTGACCCGCAACGCGGTGATGGACCGTTACCGGCAGGCGCTGGAGTTGTTGCGCGAAGGAAAGTGGGACGCCGGACTCGCCGAGCTGCTGTGGTGCTACGACGTGGGCATGGTCCGGATCGCGGACCTTTCGCGCGTGCGCAACGGGGCGCTCCTGAACCAGCTCGTGGAACTCGGCGACAAGCATCCGCCGGCGTTGGCGGCGTTGCAGGCGCGGCGCGACGCCTGCGAGGGTCGGGTGCTCGCGTCGAACAGCAGCCTGACCGCGGTGCTCGACTATGCGGCCCTCAACGAAGCCCTCGGCGACGGCGACAAGACGCTGGTGGTCTACGATTCGATGGCGGCGAGCGACGAACGCAAGGCGGTCCTTGGCCGGACCTTGCTCGACCAGTTGCTGGAGGCTCGCCGGTACGGAGAGCTCGCGGAGATGAGCCCGAGCGGTATGGCCGTGGCGGTGTTCGAGGCCTCCGCCCGCGGCGGGCCGGCGGCGCGGGGCAGCCGGCAAGCGTGTGCGACTGCGGCCAAGAACCTCGAGGCACTGGCGGGCGCCGGGGATTTGGCCGGGGCCCGTCAGTTGCTCGACAAGGTCCTCGCCTTCGACAACGCGCCTGAGACGCGCGCGCTCCTCGCCAAGCACCTCGCCCGTGCCGGGCATCCGGAGCTGTTGGCGCCGTGAGGCCGGGGAGGTGGCAGATGGGGCAGCGCTAAAGGGGATGGGGCAGCGACATGGCCGGGGCCCAGGCGTCCGAGGTGCGGGCGGCGTCGAGACGCTCTCCAGCCAAGCGAGCCGCGACCGCGCGACGCGTTTTGGTGTGCGGTTTGTTCACGCAGCGGACAGGATGAAGTGACACGCATGATCGAGGACGCCACGCTTCTCCGGGCTTTTGTGGAGCAACGATGCGAACGCTCTTTTGGGGCGCTCGTGGAGCGGCACCTGGGACTTGTTTACCAGGCGGCGCTCCGCCAGACCGACGGCGACTCGCTGCTGGCGCAGGACGCCGCGCAGGCCGTGTTCGTGCTTCTCGCGCGAAGAGCGTCGCAGCTCACCGATCACCGCGAACTGGCCGGCTGGCTGCACGTCACCGCGTGCCACCAAGCCCGGAATCTCCACCGCGCCGAGCGGCGTCGCCGCCAACGCGAGCAGGTTGCCCATGCCATGACCGAGACCGACCGTGGCTCCGCCGCTGACGAGGCCTGGAATCGTGTGCGCCCTGTCATCGACGAGGCACTCCTCGAACTCGATGACGAAGACCGGTCGGCGGTGGTTCTGCGGTTCTTCGATGGGCGGGCGTTTGCCGAGATCGGCGCGGCGTTGCGAGTGGGCGAGAACGCCGCGCGGATGCGCGTCGACCGGGCGCTCGACCGCTTGCAGCATGCGCTGGCTAAACGCGGCATCGTGTCGACCGGGGCCGCGCTCGGTGTGGCGTTGACGGTCCCGGCGGCACTGGGAGCGCCGGACGGACTCGCGAGCAAGATCACTGGCACAGTGCTGGCCGGTGGCGTGGTGGGCGGAATCGTTGGACAGGGTATTCTGTACTTTATGACTACATCCAAGATGCTTGCGGTCGGTGCGGGCGTGGCCGCGGTGATCGCGATGGGCACAGCGGTTCACCAATGGAACGGCCGAAGGGGTGCCCAAGCCGAGGCGTCGGTTTTGCGGGAGCAGCAGCGCGAACTGCAGGCGAAAGTGGCGGAGCTAGAATTACGTCTTGCGAGTGAAACGGGTCGGGCGGCGAAACCGGGCGCGAAGCAGCTCTCTGCGCAGTCCGGGGATGCTCTGCCGGAGGAGGCGGCCCCGCTGGTCGCATCGATCACATCCGAGATGGTCGACGAGCGGTTCAACAAGGCGCGAACGCTGGCTCGGAGCGGCCACCATGAGGGAGCGCTGCGAGAGTATCTCTGGTGTTACGATACAGGCATGCCCCTGTTTCGGAACTTCGCCGGAGTTCGGGCATCGCTACTTCTCGAGGTGGTGGAAATGGGGGCGAAGTTTCCGGCGGCGCTCGCCGCCGTCCGTGCACGCCGTGATGCCATCGAAACGCGTGTGCTGAAAGACGCGACCGACCTCGGCGCGCTCCTCGACTACGGCCCGCTCAACCAGGCGCTTGGTGAAGAGGACAAAACTCTGGTCGTTTTCGATATGCTGTCGGCCGGTGACGAGCGGAGGAATGTTTTGGGACGACAGGTCTCGGATCTGTTGCTGGAAGCGCGGCGATACGGGGAATTACTTCAGGTAAAGCCGTATCGGTCGATGGTCTCGGGCTTCGATCTGCTCAGGCGGCGGGGCAGCGGCGGTGGCTACAATCGCGCGGATCCAGGCGGACGCGTGCGCGACTATGCGATCAAGACGGCGGTGAAGGATGTCGAAGCCCTCGCGGGAGCCGATGAAGTGGCCAACGCCCGCGACTTCATCGCCAAGATCCTCGCCTTTGACGCATCGCCGGAGACCCGGACGTTGCTGGCGGGCCACCTCGCCCGTGCCGGGCATCCGGAGCTGTTGGCGCCGTGAGGCCGGGGATGGTGGGGCCTTGAGGCGGGTGGCGGAGGTGTCGTTCGGATTGGGCGGACGGGGTGTGCCCGCGGGCGATTGTCAATAACTCGCCCGGCCGGGTGCTTGACCTGCTCCCCAACGCCGCAACCCTCGCTCGCCGTGCTGCTCGTCATCGACAACTACGACTCCTTCACCTTCAACCTCGTCCAGTACTTCGGTCAGTTGGGCGTGGAGCAGAAGGTTTTCCGCAACGACGAGATCACCCCGGCGCAGGCGCTCGCGCTCAATCCGGACCGCGTGCTCCTTTCGCCCGGCCCGTGCTCGCCGACCGAGGCGGGCGTGACGCTCGACATCATCAAGGCGTTTGCGGGCGTGAAGCCGATCCTCGGCGTCTGCCTCGGCCACCAGTCGATCGGGCACTACTTCGGCGGCAAGGTCGTGCGCGCCGGCCGGCTCATGCACGGCAAGACCTCGCCGATCCTGCACAAAAACACCGACGTGTTCCGCGGGATGCCGAATCCCTTCAACGCGACCCGCTACCACTCGCTGCTGGTCGAGCGCGAGTCGTTCCCGGCCTGCCTCGAGATCACGGCCGAGACGGCCGAGGGCGAGGTCATGGGCCTGCGCCATCGCGAGCTGCCGATCTGGGGCGTACAGTTCCACCCGGAGTCGATCGCCACGCAGGAGGGCATGACGCTCCTGAAGAACTTCCTGACGCTGAACTGAACTCGGAACGGAGAACTCGGAACTCGAGATCCCGGTCCGAAAGGCTTTCGCAGCACACCCCGCGCCGGTTCAGTATCCCCTTCCGAGTTCCACGTTCCGAGTTTCCTTCCCCATGCGTTGCCCCAAGTGCACCTCGATCGAGGACAAGGTGATCGATTCGCGGATCAGTCGCGAAGGGTCGACCATCCGCCGGCGGCGCGAGTGCCTCGAATGCGGCCACCGCTACTCGACCACCGAGATGATCGTGCGCGAAGATCTGCTCGTGATCAAACGCGACGGCCGCCGCGAGCCGCTCGACCGCACCAAGATCGTTCGCGCGATCCGCGCCGCCTGCCACAAACGTCCGGTCGACCTCGAACAGATCAACATGGCGGTCGAGGACATCGTCGACCAGCTCGAGGAGAAGTTCGGCACCGAGATCCCGAGCAGCGCGGTGGGCGAGGCCTGCATGCAGCGGCTGCGCACCATCGACAAGGTCGCCTACGTGCGGTTCGCCAGCGTGTACAAGGAGTTTCGTGACGTGAGCGAGTTCATGGACGAGCTGCGCGGCTTGGTGAAGCCGAAACCCTCCGCCTGACCCATGTCGATGCAGACGAGAGCCGAGTGCCGAGGGACGAGCGCCAGATCGCCGGTGAGCGGGCGCTCGGATCGTCCGGCGCCGAGCTCGCCCGCGAGAACCGGGACCTCGACCCTCGACTCTCGGCCCTCGACCGAATGGTTACGCCCGACCCTCACCGCCGAGCCATGAGTGTTCCCCGCGACCTGCCCGCGCTGCATCTGCTCAACTCGGTCTTCGCCGGCGTCACCGGGCAGGACCTGTACCTGGCCGAGCAGCTCAAGGCCGGCATCGAGCAGGCGCTCGCCGACACCGGCGTCGCGATCGTCGCCGGGGCCGCGGTGGCGCCGGCGGATTTCGCGGCCGCGGTGCGCACGCTCCAGCAGCGGCTCGCCGACGGCGTCGACGACCTGCGGCACGGCTTCGCGTACTACGACGCCGCGCAGGACCCGGCCGCGGCCGACTCGCTCTGGACCCGGCAGCGGGTGCTCGACGCGTTGAAGGGCCTGGCGCCGTACCAGGAGGCGACGCTGCTCATCACGAACCTGCACGCGACCTTCTGCCCGCCCGGACGGCGGTGGACCGAGCGCCGCCGCGCCGCCTATCGCGAGGTGCTCGATTTTCTCGCGGCGCTGGCGGTCGCGCGCAAGCGGGCGCGCGCGAACCTCACGTTGATGTTTTTGTAGCGTTTCGGGCGGTTCTGCGGCTGGACTCCGGCCCGGCGATCGTGTGGAGTGCGGCCCCCCGAACATGCCCACCATTTTCGAGCGTATCATCGCCCGGGATATCCCCGCCCGCATTGTCCACGAGGACGATCTCTGCCTGGCGATCCACGACATCCAGCCGCAGGCGCCGGTGCACGTGATCGTGTTTCCGAAGCGACCGATCCCACGCATCGCCGAGGCGACCGCGGCGGACCAATCCGTGCTCGGCCACCTGCTGCTCACGGCGGCCGCCGTGGCGCAGAAGCTGGAGCTCGCCGAGGGGTTCCGGCTGGTGATCAACAACGGTCCGCACGGCGGCGAGTCGGTCCCGCACCTCCACATCCACCTGCTCGGCCGGCGCCAAATGGCGTGGCCCCCGGGCTGAACGGCGCCGCGCGCCGCATTCAAACGACGCAGGCCCGCGCGACCGCATAGTTGTTGCCGTGCCACCCGTCGTCCGACCAACTGTTTCCACGATGTCCGAGGACACCATCGTCGCCGAGGGGGAGGGAGCCAACGGGACCGCCGCGCCGGCCCTGCGGGTGCCGTGGTCCCCGCTCGTGGCCGTCGCGACGAACACGCTCTACAGCAGCACGCCGTTCCGGCGCCTCGGTCTGCCGGCGTTGGCGGGCGCCCGGGAGATCCAGCGGCGGCTCGACCAGTTGCGACTCTCTGTGGAGTTGGGCGCCCCGGAATTCGGCTGGGCGTTCGCGCCGAATCCGCCGCCGACGGCCGAACAGTTGCGCGATGCGGCGCAGCAGCTCAAGGACACGCTCACGCGCCTCCTGCACGAGTTCTTCTGGTTCTGGCCGGCATGTTATCCCGAAGAGGGCAGCGATCCGGCCGTCGAGGCGCTCCTGGGCGGCGATGCCGACGCCGCGTTCCTGCAGTGGCAGGACGAGGCGGCCGCGGGGCAGATCGTCGCGGTGCACAATCTCGCGGTGTTTCACCAGCTGGCCGCGCTTGAGGTCGAGCGGACCGGCGGCCCGCTCGAGGAGGAGACCACGGAATGGTGGAAGGCGGCGCTTGCGCAATGGGCGCAGGTGCGCGCCAGCGACGAGTTCTGGGACCGTTTCCGCCTGCGCATCGCCAAGCTGGCCGATGCCCGGCTGCCCGCCGGGCTCCCCGAGGCGATCCGCGACACCCTGCCGGAGGCGTTCTGCAGTATCCACGCGTCCTTGGCGATCGCCCGCGCGCAGAAGGCGCAGTGGCACGAGGCCACGGCCCATGTGCGTTTTGCGCGGCAGGCGCACGACGTGCCCGCCCGCGCCGAGCGCGCCCTCGAAGGGGCGACCGCGAAGGTCGTGCAGGGCGTCGACCTGCTGTTGCGCGACACCGCGCGCCGCCTCTCCGGCGACGGCTCGGTGGGGCTCACGTTGACGGCCGGCCTGCTCGCGGAGGCGGCGGACGAACTCGAGGTGATCGAGACGATCTGCGGCCGCGATTCCGAAGTCTACCGCGAGGTGAGCACCCGCGTGGTCGATGCCGCCCTCGAGGGCATCATCTCCTACCAGCGCCGCACGCTCGACAGCTGCGGGGTGCTGCCGTGGCTCACCCATCTCACCACATTGGTCGCGACCCCGGAAGTGCGTCGCCGGTTGGAGGAGACGGCCGACATCCTCCACGGCAACGCCATCGTGGAGAAGCTCCCGCCGGCCGACGCCGCCGCCGATCCGGCCGCGGCGGAGACGGCGGAGTTCGAGGCCGCGTTCCGTCTGTTGCAGGAGGAGTTCGTCCCCGGGGCGGAGCGGCTGGACCTCGGCCCCCGCGCCCGGGCCGACTATCTGGCCAACGTCCGGCGCGCCCTGCGCGAGCTCGCGCACGCGGCGTGCTACCAGCTCGAGCACTTCGACTTGGCGGCGCGGGCGCTCGCCACCGCCGCGGACATCTCGGAAGGGGCGGAGCGGGCGGCGTTGCTGCGGGAACGCGAGCAGTTGCTGCTGGAGATCGTGCGCCGGAAGGCCCGCGAGCTCGCGGCCGAGCATGCGCGGGCGGCGGCCGAGGCCGAGGCACTGGCGGCCGCTGAACCGGTCGTCGTGAGCCAGCCGGATACGGCGGTCGTGCCGGGCGACGCGGCGGCGGGGGAGGCGGCGCCGCCCGCGGAGCGAACCGCGCCCGAACCGGCCGCGACGGGTGAGCCCGAAGCGGGGGCGGGCGAGCGCGACGGCCCGCCGGAGGCGAGCGCCGGGGCTTCCGCCGGGTCGGCGGAAGGCGATCGGCGGAGCAAACCCGTCCAGAGCGAACTACCCCTTTGGTCCGAGATGGCGCCCGAGGTGGCGGCGGCGGAGCAGGAAGCCGCCGGCGCCGTCGCGGGCGGGGCGGAGCGGGCGCGTCTGCAGGCGTTCGGGAGCAACCAGGTGCACTTGGCCGAGTGCGGGCACGTGCTCGAGATCGATCCCACGCGGCTGGTCTTCGACGGCCTCGCGATGGCACCCGACGAGATCACGGGGCTGCGCTACGGTGTCGTCGATTTCGAGACGGCGAGCGGTCCACAGCGTTGCTACCGCATCGCGTGGTGCACCGCCGAGACGGTGGTCGCGCTCGACGAGTCGAACCTGTTCGGGCCCGGCAACGCGGATGTGGTGCGCGCGTACAACCTCGTGCTCGAAACGCTCTACGGCGTGCTCGTGCCGAGCCTGATCGTGCGCCTGGTCGAGTGGGTGCAGCGGGGCGAGACGTTCGCGCTCGGCTCCGCCCAGCTGCGGCGCGACGGCTTGGTATTCTCCAATCGGAGTTTCAACTGGCCAAGCGATGCCGCCGTGCCTTACTCGCGACTGGCGCATTCGCTTGATGGCGGCGATTTCGTGGTCCTCCGGGCCGGGGAAGAGAACGCCACCGAACGCTTCGCCTTGGCCGAGGTCTGGAATGCGGCCATCGCGGGACACGTGATCGACGCCCTCGCTTCCAGCACACCCCACACCGACGACCAATGAACGACCCCGGCATGCTGCAACTCCTCATGGCCACCGATCCGAAGCAACTGGCCCGACTGCCCGACGCGCCGCTCGACAAGGCGCTCGCCGCGGTCCAGTCGCTGAAGGAGGCGCCGGGGGCCGCCGCCGCGCCGTCGGTCCCGCCTCCGGCGCCGGTTCCGGAGACGATCCTGCCGATCACCGCGACCGGGCCGGCGACTCCCGTCGAATCGGGGAACCCGTTGGATGCCGGTCTCGTGTCCTTGGCGACGAACATCTGGCGGGCGCAATCCCGGATGATCGACCCGAAGACCGGCGAGCCCCGCGAGGAGACCCGCCGGCTCTACCGCCACATCGAGGGGGCGCTCGAGGCCTTCACCACGATGGGCGTGCGCCTGAGCGATTGGATCGGCCAGCCCTACGATGCCGGCCTTCCGCTCAAAGTCCTTTCGTTCCAACCGACCCCCGAACTCGTGCGCGACACGGTCATCGAAGCCGTCCGCCCTGCCGTCTTCTGGCAGGACCGCCTCCTGCAGGTGGGCGAGGTCATCGTCGGCATCCCGCAAACCCCGACCAAAACACCGTGAGCAGAAACACCATCGACTTCGGCATCGATCTCGGCACGACCAACAGCGCCATTGCGGTCGTCTCCGGCACGGGCACCGAGATCATCAAGAACAACCTCGAGGCCGACATCACGCCCTCGGCGGTCTACATCAACCGCAACGGCAACCTGTGGGTCGGGCACAGCGCCCGCGCCAAGGTGGGCGACGAGCGCGCCGAGGGCGATCTGCACCTCGAGTTCAAACGCCGCATGGGGACGGGCTACGAGTACGCGTTCCGCGCGAGCGGCCGCCGCATGCGCCCCGAGGATCTCTCGGCCGAGGTGTTGAAGTCGCTCCGGGGCGATGTCGCGCAGAAGCGCAATGAGCAGATCTCCGCCGCCGTGATCACGGTGCCGGCCGCGTTCGAGCTGCACCAGTGCGAGGCGACCAAGCGCGCCGCCGAGCTCGCCGGTTTCCGCACCGCGCTCCTGCTCCAGGAACCCGTGGCGGCCGCGCTGGCCTACGGTTTCCAGCGGGTCGAGGCCAAGGCGTATTGGATGGTCTTTGACTTCGGCGGCGGCACGTTCGACGCCGCCCTGATCCGCTCCGAGGACGGCACGATGAGCGTCGTCAACCACGGCGGCGACAACTTCCTGGGTGGCTCCGACATCGACTGGGCCATCGTCGAGCAGTTGCTCGCGCCCCGGGTGGCGAAGGAGTTCGGCACGCCGGACTTCCGGCGGGGCGTCGAGCGTTACCGCTACGACCTGGTCCGGTTGAAGGCCGCGGCCGAGGCGGCGAAGATCGACCTCTCGCGCCGCGAGGCGACGCTCGTCGAGGCGACGCTGCGCAACGTGACCGGCGAGACCGTGACCTTCGAGACGGAGTTGACCCGGCAGGATATCACCCGCGCGGCCACGCCGATCATCAACAAGGCGGTGACGATCGCCCAGCGCGTGCTGGCCGAGAAGGATCTCGGACCTAACGCGATCGAGCGCCTCATCTTCGTGGGCGGTCCCACGCTCGCGCCGTACTTCCGCGCGATCGTCAAGCAGCGCCTCGGCATCCCGTTCGATTTCAACGTCGACCCGCTCACCGTCGTCGCGCGCGGCGCCGCCGTGTTCGCGAGCACCCAGCGCGTGGTCGGCACCGCCACCGCGAAGGCCCCGACCAAGGCCAACCGCTTTGCGATCGAGCTCATCTACAAGCCCGTCGGCTCGGAGCCGGATCCCCTCGTGGGCGGGCGCATCGCGCTGCCGGCCGGCGGCTCGGTGGTGGGTTACACCCTCGAGGTGGCGAACCAGCAGACCAAGTGGCGCAGCGGCAAGATCACCCTCAACGAGAGCGCCGCCTTCCAGCTCAACGTCCGCGCCGAGAAGGGCATCCAGAATGTCTTCACGCTCGAGCTGCGCGACCCGACCGGCAACCTCTGCGAGACCGACCCGGGCGAGTTCGCCTACACCATGGGCGTCGTCGTCGACGAGCAACCGATCATCAACAACGTGGGCGTCGCGATGGCCGACAACCGCATCGGCATCCATTTCAACAAGGGCCAGGGCCTGCCGGCCAAGAGCACCCGCACCTACCGCACCGCGGTGGGTGTGCGCTCGGGAGAGTCCGGCAGCGTGCTGCGCATCCCGATCGTCGAGGGCAACCGCGACCTGGCCGACCGCAACATCCTCATCGGCTCGCTCGAGATCACGGCCGAGAAGGTCAAGCGCGACATCCCCGCCGGCTGCGAGATCGACGTGACCTTCGCGATGGACGCCTCACGCATGCTCAAGGTCGTCGCCTATGTGCCGCTGCTCGACGAGGAGTTTCCCACCAAGATCGAGCTCGGCGGCAAGGTGCGTCAGCCCGATGTCGCCATGTTGCGCGCCGAATGGGCCCGCGAGCGCAAGCGGCTCGCGACCCTGCGCGAGAATCCGCACCTGGCGGAGGACCAGGCGGTGCAGAAGGCGCTGCTCGACCACGAGACCTCGGCCTTGACGCAGGAGATCGACGCGGTCCTCAACCACGAGAAGGCCGAGTTCGATGCCGTTCTTCGCGTCGAGCGCGAGATCCTCGACTGGAAGATCCGGCTCGACGAGGTCGAGGATCGCGCCACGTGGCCGTCGCTGGTCAAGGAGGTCGACGTGAAGCTCACCGAGCTCGACACCCTCGCGAACCAGAACGGCACCAACGAGGAGAAGGCGCGGGCCCGCATGCTGCGCGAGCACGTGGCCGCCCTCATCGGCGAGAAGAACGCCATGCGCCTGCGCACCAAGAAGGCCGAGATCGAGGACGTCTCCTCGGCGATCCTCTTCCGGCAATCCGCGTTCTGGGTGAATCACTTCGAAAGCCTCGCCGCTTGCCAGTCGCAGATGAGCGACGCTGCTCGGGCGGAGGAGCTCATCCGCCAGGGCCGCGAGGCCGTGGCCGCGGAGAATACAGCGACCCTCAAGGAGGTCGTGTTCGGGTTGCAGGATCTGTTGCCGCAGCAGGCGCTGGAGGAGGTCCAGCGCGGCTATGGTTCCGGCATCTTGGGCTGAGTTCTTGCGATGGCCGCCACCGACCTCGAACCGCTCGAAACGACGCTGCGCCTCCTGCAGGCGCAGCAGCTGGCCCGTCGCGGCCGGTTGCGGGAGGCGATGAACGTCCTCGCCCCGGCGGGCACGCCGCCGGGCGAAAGCGTTCTGCTCCAGGCGATGGCGGCGCTCGCGACCGGGGCCGGCGACTACCGCAAGGCGCTTCCGCTCTGGCGCCTGCTGTTGGAACGCGAGCCGGGCCACGCCGAGGCCCGCCGGATGATCTACGTGATCGAGCTGTGGCAGGCGCGACCGGTGTGGATGCGCTGGTTCTGGCCGGCGGTCGGCGCCGTCGCGGGTATCGGAGTGGTTGTGACGCTGCTCCTGGTGTTGTGAACGCGCCGCGCGGGTCGGCGGCGTCGGCGGACGGGACGGCGAGTCTGCGGCACGGGAGCCGTGCCGCCTCCGTCGGAACGGGGCCTCACTTCTTCGAGTGGAACGCGGCGTCGTCGGGCAGATCGAGCAGGACGAGCTCGGGGTTCTTCTCCTTGAAATAGTTCATCGTCCACTCGTTCGGGAAGAGCACGCACGGGTCGCCGTTCTTGTCCGTGGCGAAGGAAACGCCGCTGGCGACGATGATCGAGTGCAGGTCCGCGAGCGCGGGGTGCGGCGCGAGCCATTTCAGGAAGGCGAAGGGTGCCGCCTCGAGCTTCGACTCGGCGTTGTACTCGCTCTGCAACCGATACTGCACGACCTCGAACTGCAGCGGGCCGACGGCGGCGAGGAAGGTCGAGCCGGTGGGGGCGTTGCGGACGTTGAACGTCTGCACGACGCCCTCCTGCAGGAGTTGCTCGACGCCGGCGCGGTATTTCTTCGAGTCGGCGGGCGAGGGATTGAAGATGTACGCGAAGCACTCCGGCGGAAAGCGCGGGATCTCGTTGAAGACGATCGAGCCGTCGGAGGCGAGGGTGTCGCCGATGCCGAACTCGTTGTGGCCGACGAGGCCGAGCACGTCGCCGGGGTAGGCGACATCGACCGTCTCGCGGTCCTGCGCGAAGAGCTTCGAGGAGTTGGAGAGGCGGATCATCTTCCCGGTGCGGCTGTGGCGCGCGAGCATGTCGCGCTCGAACTTGCCGGAGCAGACCCGGATGAACGCGATGCGGTCGCGATGTTTTGGATCCATGTTCGCCTGGATCTTGAAGACGAAGCCGGAGAAGCGGGCGTCGTCGATCGGCAGGAGCTCGTCGCCGAGGTAGCGAGGCGCGGGGCCGACGGAGTACTTCAGGAAGCTGTCGAGCATGAGCTGCACGCCGAAGTTGTTCACGGCGGAGCCGAAGAACACCGGGGTGAGCTTGCCCGCGTGGACCGCGGCGAGATCGAAGGGGTGGCCGGCGACGTCGAGCACCTCGAGCTGTTCGCGGACTTCGCCGTAGGTGTGCGGGTCGAGCTTCTCGGCGACGGAGGGATCCTCGAGGCCGGCGACCTGGACGGGCGCGCGGTAGGCGCCGCCGGGGACGCGCTCGAAGAGGTGCACGTGGCGGTCCTGCCGGTCGAACACGCCCTTGAACGCCGGGCCGTTGCCCAGCGGCCAGGCCATGGCGCAGGCGCCGATGCCGAGCACGTTCTCCAACTCGTCCATGAGTGCGAGCGGGTTGAGCGTGGGCCGGTCGCACTTGTTCATGAACGTGAAGATCGGCACGCCGCGGCGGC
>JAEXPQ010000073.1 GCA_023446735.1 Verrucomicrobiota bacterium | reverse complement strand
CGGCGAAGAACCAGAGGAAGCTGGGGCTCCAGCCGTAGAGGAAACTGCCGAGCGAGGGGCCGATGATGGTGGCCAGCGACCACATCAACGTGGCCGCGGCCATGTAGCGGCCGCGCAGGTGCGGCGGGGCCATGTTGGCGAGCACCGCGCTTTGCACCGGGGCGCTGATCATTTCGCCGCAGGTCCAGACGACGACGGTGAGCGCGAGTGTGGCGAAATGGTTGGCCAAGCCGGTGAGCGCGTAGCCGACGCCGAGCAGCGTGTAGCCGAGCATGAGGACGTTCACCGGCGCGAAGCGGCGCGTGACGCCCGTCAGCGTGAGTTCGCAGGTGACGATCAGGATGCCGTTCACACCGAGCAGCAGGCCGAAGTCCCGCGGCGAGAAGCCGAGGTCGGCGGTGTAGAGCGCGAAGCTCGAGGAGCCCTGCATGAAGATGAACGTCATCGGGAAGATCGCCGCGAGGAACAGCAGCAGGCGGTGGTCGGCGAACACGGCGCTCCATTTGCCGTCGTCGTCGGCGGCGGTGGCCGTGGGGTGCGCCACCTTGGCGGGCAGGCCACGCCAGGCGAGCACGCCGTAGATGAGGTCGGCCAAGGCGTTGCCGACGAAGATCCAGTGGAAGGAGATATGGGCGAGGATTCCGCCGATGGCCGGGCCGAGGGCGAAGCCGGCGTTGACGGCGAGGCGGTTGAGCGCGAAGGCCGTGAGCCGGTGCTCGGCCGGGGCGAGTTCGGCGATGAGCGCGCTGGATGCAGGGCGGAACAGTTCGGAGGCGAACCCCTGGAACAGGACCATCGCGAGGATCGCGTGGTAGTTCGTCAGCCATCCCAGCACCAGCATGCCGGCTGCGGAGCTGAACATCGAAACGGCGATTACGAAGCGGTGCCCATGACGATCGGTCCAGACCCCGCCGAGCAGCGACGAGCCCAGGCGCCCGAGGCCGTAGGCACCGAGCACGATTCCGATCTGCTCCGCGGCAAACCCGAGGTGGGTGAGGTGGAGCGCGAGTAACGGGACGACGAAGCTGCCGAACCGGTTCACGAAGTTACCCGCCGCCACAACCCACATGGCAGGGGGAAACGAGCGAAGGGCTTGGCGGGTGGCTTGGTCCACGGCTCAAGCAACGGCCCGGCCCGGCGCAGTTTCAATCGGGAAGACGGTTGGCGCGCGGGCTGCTTAGGAGAGGGCGCCGCCTTCGCGGGCGGTCACCACTGAACATGAAACGCCCGATCGACAGCCGACAGTTGCTCGCTTTTGTCACCGTCGTTCGTCGCCAAAGCTTTACGCTCGCGGCGCAGGAACTGCATCTCACCCAGAGTGCGATCAGTCATTCCATGCGCGCCCTGGAGAACGACCTCGGGTGCCGCCTGTTGGAGCGCAACGGGCGGCGGTTGGCCCTCACTCCTAGGGGCGGCCTGTTCTTGGAAAAGGCGGAACGTATCCTGCGCGAAATGGAGCAGGCCCGGCAGGAAGTGGACAATTTAGGTCAGGCCGAGGCGGTGTCGTCGGCCGGTGCCTTTGCAGCGGCGTGAGGGCTGTGGCCCGTTCAGGTTCAGCCAAGCGGTTGGGCACAGAGGACACTGAGATAACGCAGGAGGACAGAGAGCGCGGAGGAGCGTATGCTCTCCCATAAACAAGAGATTGGGGGGACTTTTCCGAACCAGCGAGCGGCCTCCCCACGTTCTTCTCTGTGCTCTCCTTCCGTCTCTCCTCTGCCTCTGTGACCTGCCCGAACTGCCGTTCCGAGGCCGAATCGTTGCCTCAGGGTTTGGCCGGCGCGGGGGACTCGGGCGTCTTCTCGGGCTGTTTCTCCTCGGCGGCCGGACGTGAATCGCGGCGCAGGCGGCGCACATCGTGGGTGCTCACGTAGAGCATCATCGAGATGAGCAGAACGAAGAAGGCCAGCTGGAGCTTGCCGATGAACTCGGGGTTGATCGGGCGGCCCCGGAGCTTGGCGATCGTCGCGAAGGCGATGTGACCGCCGTCGAGCACCGGGATCGGCAGGAGGTTGAAGACCGCCAAGGCCACGTTGATCAGGATGGTGAGCCAGAGCACGACGCGCGGGCCGGCTTGGGCGGCCTGGGTGAAGCCGGCGACGATGCCGATCGGGCCGCCCATCTTCGACAGGCCCACATCGGAAAACGGGTTGATGAGGCTGCCGAGGGTGCGGAACGTGTTTCCGATGAAACCGCCGACCTGCGTGAGCGGATCGGTGTGGACCAATGCGAAGTCGGTGGTGAACAACAGGCCGAGCTTGGCGCCCATGCCGCCGGCGGAACCGGTCGGCAGGGTCAGGTCGAGCGGGGCCCCCGCGCGGAGCACGCGCACCGTGACCGCGCGTTCCGCGTTCTTGCGCAGCCCCTCGTCAAGCGCTGCGAAACTGCGGATCAGGACGCCGTCGATCGCCTCGATGCGGTCGTCCTTCTGGAAGCCGGCGCGGGCGGCTGGAGAGTCGGCGGCGACGGAGTGGATCTTGGTCTCCACGTAGGGCGAGATGCCGATGCGCCGGACCTTCTCCTCGGTGGCGAGCTGGGGGCGGACGGTGAACGTGAGCGGCTGGCCGTCGCGTTCGACGACGAAGACTGCGGCGCGCTCGCCGTCGATCTGGCCCGCTCCGAGGACGATGCCGTTGAGGATGTCCTGCCATTCCTTGGTCGGCCGGCCGTCGAGCGAGCGGACGACATCGCCCTCACGCAGCCCGGCCTGGGCGGCGGGGCTGGGGACTTCGCGACCGTCGGAGAGCTTGATCGTGGTCGCCACATAGCCGATGCGCGTCGTGGCCATTTCGGCGCTGCGCTCCTCGCCCACGACCCACAGCACGGACGCCAGCACGAGCGCGAAGAGTAGGTTGAAGACCGGACCGGCGAGGGCGACGATGACCTTGTCGAGATAGCCGAGCGGCGGGCGGGGCGGGGCGTTCTTGTCGGCTTCGCCGCCCTCGATCTCGCCGAGGTCGGCCAGTTGCGGAATCTGCACGTACGCGCCGAAGGGGATCCAGCAGATGCACCACTCCACGCCGCGCCAGGTGCGCTTGATGATCGGGTTGCCGAGACCGAAGACCGAGAACCGCGGCACGTGCGCCCCGCGCCAGCGGGCCGCCAGGAAATGCCCCAGCTCGTGGATGAAGATGCAGGCCGTGAGGCAGACGATGCCGATGGCGACGGCGAGCGGGCTGGAGAGCAGGGAGTCGGGCATGAAGGGGAAGCGCGGGAACGTTCAGGCGCCGGCGAGCAGTTGTTTCGCGGTGACGCGGGCTTGTTGGTCGGCGTCGAGGACCTCGTCGAGCGTCGCCGGTTCCACGGCGGGGACCCGGGCGAGCGTTTCGCCCACCACGTGCGCGATCGCGAGGAAGGGCAGCTTGTGGGCGAGGAAGGCGGCGACGGCCACCTCGTTGGCGGCGTTGAAGATCGCGGGGGCGGTGCCGCCGGCGCGCATGGCCTCGCGGGCGTGGCGCAGGCAGGGGTAGCGCGAGTCGTCCACCGGGCGGAAATCGAGCGTGAGCAGCTTCGCGAAATCGAGCGTGGGCTCCACGCCGGCGAGACGCTCGGGGAAGAGCAGCGTGTGCTGGATCGCGAAGGTCATGCTCGGCGGCGTGAGCTGCGCGAGGATGGAGCCGTCGACGTATTCGACGAGGCCGTGCACGATGCTCTGCGGGTGCAGCACGGCCTCGACCTGTTCGGCGCGCAGGCCGAAGAGCCACTGCGCCTCGATCATCTCGAGGCCCTTGTTGGCGAGTGTGGCGGAATCGACGGTGATCTTCGGCCCCATCGACCAGTTGGGATGGCGCAACGCGTCCTCGGGGGTGACGTTGGCCAAGTCGGCCATCGGCCGATCCCGGAAGGCGCCACCGGAGGCGGTCACGATCACGCGACGGATCGCGCGTGTCGGCTCGCTGCCGAGGCACTGGAAGAGGGCGTTGTGCTCGCTGTCGACCGGCAGCAGGCGCACGCCGCGCTCGCGGGCGGCGGCCATGACGAACTTGCCGGCCATCACAAGAATCTCCTTCGAGGCCAGCGCGATGTCCTTGCCGGCGGCGATGGCGGCGAGCGTGGGCTGGAGCGCGGTCGTGCCGACGACGGCCACGAGCACCAGATCGGCCTCGGGCAGCGTGGCGAGCGTGGTGAGCGCCTCGGGGCCGGCGTGGAGCGTGGTGCCGGCGGGAAAGTGGGCGTCGCGGTGCGCGGCCGCGGCGGCGTCGGGGCAGGTGAGGGCGACGTGCTTCACGCCGAAACGCCGCGCGATGGCGGCGAGCTTGGCGGTGCTGGCGCGGGCGCCGATGCCGACGAGCTCCAAGCGGTCGGAGTGCGCGGCGATCACGCGCAGGGTGTTCTCGCCGATGGAGCCGGTGGCTCCGAGCAGGACGATGCGTTTGCGGGGCGCCATGGGTTACGGACCGCCGTGCGTCACATACGCAGCAGGTAGGCGAAGAGGATGTAGGCCGCGGGCGCGGTGAGGATCACGCTGTCGGTCAGGTCGAACGCGCCGCCGATTCCGGGCACGCTGGCCCCGGAGTCCTTGATGTCGGCCCGGCGCTTGATGATGGACTCGACGAGGTCGGAGACCACGGCGATGAGCGCGATCGGGATCGCGGCGAGGGCGCTCCACAGCAGGGTGAAGTTCTCCGGATACAGGCCTTGGGGCTGGAAGAAGTAGACGAGCGTGGTGCCGACGGCCGAGGCGATGATCACGCCGCCCACGAGGCCTTCCCAGCTCTTCTTCGGGCTGATGGTGGGCGACATCTTGTGGCGGCCGATCGCGGTGCCGACCACGAGTGCGCCGGCGTCGCAGAACTTCGAGACCGCCACCAGCCAGATCACGAGCATGAGGCCCTGGTTGGCGTTGGCGCGCAGGAAGAAGATCTCGATGACGAAGTGGAACATGAACGGCACGTACGCGATGCCGAAGAGCGTGGCCGCGAGCGTGTCGAAACGTTTGCCCGGATCGCGCATCGAGAGCAGGCGTACACAGCAGAGCACCACGGCGAGCGCCATCAGCGAGGCGGTCATGCCCGGGCCGGTGATGAAATATTCCGGGGCCCGCGTGCGGACGGCGTAGGGCACGAGCAACATGGTCGTGCCGATCAGCAGGCCGAGGCGGTGGAACGGCCGGTGGCCCATGCGCGTGAGCATGCCGTAGAGCTCGTGCTGGGTGAGCACCGCGAGCAGGGTCGTGAAGAGCACGGCGGCCGGGCGACCGAAGAGCCAGAGCAGGCTGATCAACGCGGTCCAGAGGACCAGGGTGGAGAGGGTGCGTTTGAGCACGGGCGGTCAGGGTTTGGCCGTCGGTTCGAGCTGTTCGCCGGTGGCCCCGAAACGGCGTTCGCGCGTGGCGAAATCGGCCAGGGCGGCCCGGAAGTCGTCGGCGGTGAAGTCGGGCCAGAGAGTGGGCGTGAAGAGCAGTTCCGCGTAGGCGGCCTGAAGCAGGAGGAAGTTGCTGATGCGCGACTCGCCGGAGGTGCGGATCACGAGGTCGGGATCGGGTATGCCGGCGGTGTAGAGGTGGCGCGCGAGTTTCTCGTACGAGCACTCCGCGGGGTTCTCCCGGCCGGCGGCGACCTCGCGGGCGTAGGCCGCGGCGGCGTCGACCACCTCGGTGCGCGAGCCGTAGTTAAGCGCGAGGATGAGGTGGTGCTCGGTGAACGCGGCGGTGGCGGCCAGCGCGCGGTCGAGTTCCTTGCGCACGGCCCCGGGCAGGTCCTGCGTGCGGCCGATGGTGTGCAGCCGGATCTTCTTCTCGACGAGTTGATCGCACTCGCTGCGCAGGAAGCGCTGGAGGAGCAGCATGAGCGCGTTGACCTCCGCGGCGGGCCGTTTCCAGTTCTCGGCCGAGAAGGCGTAGAGCGTGAGGTAGCGCACGCCGGTGCCCTGCGCCGCCTCGACGATCGTGCGCACGGTCTCGACTCCGCGGTGATGCCCCTCGATGCGCGGCAGACCGCGTTTTTTGGCCCAGCGGCCGTTGCCATCCATGATGATGGCAACGTGAACGGGTGGCGGAGCGGCGGCGGGTTTCACGCGGTGGAAAAGGGCGGGGATTGTGCGAACTGGGCGGAGAGGCGGTCAACCACCGACTGCGGTGCGGGGCGGGGCGCTGCGCGCAGTTGAGGTTGGAAGTTTAGGTTGAAGGGCAGTCGCGGGGTGGGTGCGTGCGGTGGGCGGTGAGCACGGCGACTGAAAACCGGAGGCCCTCCGAACCCTGAACCCTGAACCCTGAACTCCGAACCCTGAACCGCGTCAACGCGCCGGCTTGCGTCGGGCGCGGCGGCGTGGCTGAAAGGCGCGCATGATCTACCGCCGTTTCGGCCGCACCGGTTTGCAGATGCCCGTGTTCTCCTGCGGGGGCATGCGCTACCAGCACAAGTGGCAGGACGTGCCGCCCGGCGAGATCCCGGCCGACGGCCAGGCCAACCTCGAGGCGTGCATCGAGCGCTCGCTCGCGCTCGGCATCAACCACATCGAGACCGCGCGCGGCTACGGCACCTCCGAGATGCAGCTCGGCCGCATCCTCCCGCGCCTCCCGCGCGACCAGATGCTCGTGCAGACGAAGGTCGCCCCGTGCGCCTCGGCGGCGGAGTTCCGCGCGGCGTTCGAGACGTCGATGGCGTATCTCGGACTCGAGCACGTCGACCTGCTCTCGCTGCACGGCATCAACACCAAGCAGCTCCTCGACTGGTCGCTCCAGCCCGGCGGCTGCCTGGCCGAGGCGCGCAAGCTTCAGAAGGAGGGGCGCGTGCGGTTCATCGGGTTCTCCACGCACGCCACGGTCGACATCATCGTCGCGGCGATCGAGACCGGGGAATTCGACTACGTGAACCTGCACTGGTACTTCGTGAACGAGCTCAACACCGCCGCGCTCGACGCCGCGCGGCGGCACGACATGGGCGTGTTCATCATCAGCCCCAACGACAAGGGCGGCCGCCTGCAGGACCGGCCCGCGCTCATGGCCGGACTCACCGCGCCGTTCTCGCCGATGCAGTGGAACGACCTCTTCTCCTTCGCGCGCCCCCAGATCAACACGCTCAGTCTCGGCGTCTCGAAGCCCTCCGATTTCGACGAGCATGTCGCGATCGTCGACCGGATCGGCGACGCCGCGAAACTGGTTGCGCCGATCGAGGCCAAGCTGCGCGCGCGGCTGGTCGAGGTGCACGGCGCCGAGTGGTGTGCGCGCTGGAGCGAGGGGCTGCCGTTCTACGTCGACGTGCCCGGCGAGATCAATGTGACCGAGATTCTCCGCCTCTGGACCTACGGCGCCGGGCTCGACCTCGTGCCGTGGGCGAAGATGCGTTACAACCTGCTCGGTCAGGCGGACCACTGGTTCCCCGGCCAGAACGCCGCGAAGGCCGGCGAGTTCGATCTCGCGCCGGTGCTCGCTAGGAGTCCGTTCGCGAAGCAGATCCCCGAGATCCTGCGCCGCGCGCACGCCGCCTACTTCGAGGCGCCGAAGAAGCGCCTCAGCCAGAGCTGAGCTCCGGACGCGCGGCGGGCATGCCGCCGCATCGGACCGGTCTTCGACCGGTCGCGGTGCGCGCGGGCCGCCCGGCGCCCGCGTGAGTTGAGGGTGTCCAGTGGAAGACTGGACCCGCGGCCAGCGCCACTACGAACGGCTGCGGGGAACATTCGCCCCTTGCCGGTACTCCATCGGCGATTTGCCGTACGCCGCCCGGAACGCGCGGCTGAAGGTGTAGATCGATGTGAAGCCGCATTTGGCCGCCACCTCGGTCACGCGATCCGGCGTGAGACGCAGGAGGCCGCAGGCGCGCTCCAGCCGCAACCGCCGGAGGTGTCGGCCGAGACTCACCTCGCAGGAGGCGCGAAACCTCGCGCGCAGGTGGCTGCGGCTGATCCCGAGCGATTGCGCGAGCTCCTTGATCGAGACCGGCCGCTCGACGCGATGCGCCAGCTGGTTGACCCGCATGACCAGACCGGGATCGGTCTCCGCCATCGCCGCCGCGCGCCGCGGGGCGTGTTTCTGGCGGCGGAGATGTGCGAGCAGCAACGCCAGGAGCAGCGCCGGCAGCTCCGAGGTGCGGCCCTCGTCGCGGTAGGCGGCGAGCAGGCGGGTCGCGAGCTCGCGCACCTCGGGCGTGAGCGCGAAGGGTTGGTAGTGGAGCGGCGCGAGATCCTGGGCGTCGGCCAGGTCGAAGGTGACGAAGACCCACAGCAGCTCGCGGTCCGGCGAGGGGCGGTAGTGGTGGAACTGAAACGGGAAGACGAGCAGCCCCTCGCCCGCCCCCAGCGGCACGATGCGGTCGTCCACGCACACTGGCACCGCGCCCCGTAGCGCGAGAATGAGGACGAAGCGGTGGTGCAACGCGCGTCCGCGGCGCGGGCGGTTGAGCTCGCGGGCGGAGCGACGCGGAAAGCAGACGATGTTGTCGGGTAGCACCAGCGGGCCCGCGCGCCGGCCGAGCAGGGCGTCGGTGGGGCGGGGGAGGGCGGCGGCGAGCGTCTCGAGCGAGCCGGGTTTCGGCGGTGGCATTTGTGTTAAATCTTTCGGCGTTTCCGCCAGTTGTCGATTCCGGGACCGAGTCTATGCTTCCGGCACGCCACCGCCTCCCGACCATGAATCCGCTTACCCCCGTCGTCCGCAGCCGTTATGAACACGCCCCGTTGGCCGTCTTCCCGGGCAGCGCCGCAGGCGCGGCCGCCGTTGCGGCCGAGGTGGCCGCGCTGATCCGTTCGCGCCCGCCGGGCCGGCCGCCGGTGGTGCTCGGGCTGGCCACGGGCTCCAGTCCGGTGGCGTTCTACCGCGAGCTGGTGCGGCTGCACCGCGAGGAAGGGCTGAGCTTCGCCAACGTCGTCACCTTCAACCTCGACGAGTACCACCCGCTGCCGCCCGAGCACCCGCAAAGCTACCGGTGCTTCATGCAGCGCCATCTCTTCGACCACATCGACATCGCCCCGGCGAACACCCAAGTGCCCTCCGGCACCGTCGCGCCGGCGGAGATCGAGGCGTATTGTCGCGACTACGAGGAGCGGATTCGCGCTGCGGGCGGCATTGATTTCCAGATTCTCGGCATCGGCCGCACGGGCCACATCGGGTTCAACGAGCCCGGCAGCTCGGCCCGCACCCGCACGCGCCCGGTCGCGCTCGACCCGCTCACGCGGCGCGACGCGGCGGCGGACTTCGGCGGCGAGGAGCACACGCCCCGGCGGGCGGTGACCATGGGCGTGCGCACGATCCTCGAGGCGCGGCGCGTGGTGCTCATGGCCTGGGGACAGCACAAGGCCGCGATCGTGCGCGCGGCGCTCGAGGGCGAGGCCACGGCGCAGGTGCCGGCCTCGTTCCTGCAGGACCACGACAACGCGCTCTTCGTCCTCGACCAGGCCGCCGCCGGCGCGCTCACCCGTTTCCGCACGCCGTGGCTGCTTGGCCCGCTCGAGGAGCAGGGGCTGGCCTGGGACGAGCGCATGACCCGCCGCGCGATCCTCTGGCTCGCGGCCCGCTGCCGGAAGGCGGTCCTCAAGCTCACCGACGACGACTACAACGAGGCCGGGCTCCAGGACTTGTTGCGGGTGCACGGCTCCGCCTACGAGACCAACCGCCTCGGGTTCTACCAGCTCCAGCACACGATCACCGGCTGGCCGGGCGGCCGCGATCCGGCCCGTACCCAGCCCGGAGATGCGCCCGCGCGGCCGTTGCGCGCGAAGTCGGCCGGCCTGTTCCCGAAACGGGTCCTCGTGCTGTCGCCGCATCCCGACGACGACGTGATCTCGATGGGCGGCACGCTCTGCCGCCTCGTCGACCAGGGGCACGAAGTGCATCTCGCCTACGAGGTGTCGGGCGCGAATGCGGTGGCCGACGAGTCGCTGTGGCGCGCGCTGCTCTTCGTGCGCGACACCGGGCTGGGCGACGCCGCCGGGGCGGCGCAGGTGCGCGCGTGGTGCGACGGCTTCGAGAAGACCGGCGCGCTGCCCGCGACGCCCGAGCTGCGGCGCTGGAAGGGCCTCGTGCGCCGCCACGAGGCGACGGCAGCCGCGCGTGTGTGCGGCGTGGCGCCGGAACGGCTGCATTTCCTCGATCTTCCTTTCTACGGCGCGGGCACGGCGCGCGACCGGCGGATCGGTCCCGAGGACGTGCGGCTCCTGGGCGCGTTGCTGGAGGACGTCCGCCCGCACCTGATCTACGCCGCCGGTGATCTCGAGGACCCGCACGGCACGCACCGACTGTGCTTGCACGTCCTGCGCGACGCTCTCGCGGGCGCCGCCGCGAGCGCCTGGCGTGCGGAGACCGAACTCTGGCTCTACCGCGGCGCGTGGGCCGAGTGGGAGCTCGACGAGATCGACCTCGCCGTACCGCTCAGCCCGCAGGAGGTGTTGCGCCGCCGGCGTGCCATCTTCCGCCACGAAACGCAGAAGGACCTCGCGCTCTTCCCCGGCGGCGACCGGCGCGAGTTCTGGCAACGCACCGAGGAGCGCAGCCGGCGGCTGGCCGACGCGTACAACCAGCTCGGCCTCGCCGAATACGAGGCGATCGAGGCCTTCAAACGCTTCTCCCCCGAGGAGTTCATCCACCATGTGTCCGCTTAGGATTGGTGCCATGGCCGCCGCTTTGCTGCTCCTCGCTCCGTTCGGTACCGCCCTGTCGCTCGACGTGATGCCGTGGCCCGCCCGGGTCGAGGCGGCCGAAGGGCGGCTGCCGGTGACCGCGGCGTTCACGGTCGCGCTGCGCGGCCACGACGACGCGCGACTGCGCGCCGGACTCGCGCGGGCGTTGCGCCGTGTCGAGGCGCGCACCGGACTCACGTTCGCGCGCACCGCGCAGGCGGTGCACGCGTTCGCCACGGATCCGGCGGCCGCGGCGCTCGTGATCGACTGCGCCTCCGCCGGTGCGGCGCTCTCGGAGCTCGGCGAGGACGAGAGCTATACGCTCGCGATCGGCGCGCGGCAGGCCGTGCTGACCGCGGCCAACGTCCGGGGTGTGCTCCATGGAGTGGAGACGTTGTTGCAACTATTGGGGAGCGATGCCGACGGCTGGTTCCTCCCGGCCCTGCGCATCGAGGACCGGCCCCGCTTCCCGTGGCGCGGGGTGATGATCGACGTGTGCCGCCACTGGCAGCCGGCCGAGGTGATCCGGCGCCACCTCGACGGCATGGCGCTCGCCAAGCTCAACGTCCTCCACCTGCACCTCACCGACGACCAAGGTTTCCGCATCGAGTCGAAACGGTTTCCGCGGCTGCACGAACTCGGTTCCGACGGCCAGTTCTTCACGCAGGCGGAGATGCGCGAGCTCATCGCGTACGCGGCGGCGCGCGGCATCCGCGTCGTGCCGGAGTTCGACATCCCCGGCCACGCCACGAGTTGGCTGGTTGGGCACCCGGAGCTCGGCAGCGCGCCCGGTCCGTACGCGCTCGAGCGCCGCTGGGGTATCTTCGACCCGGTGCTCGACCCGACCAACCCGCGCACGTACGAGGTCCTCGACGGTTTTCTCGCGGAGATGGCCGCGCTGTTCCCCGACCCGTTTCTCCACATCGGCGGCGACGAGAACAACGGCGTGCACTGGTCGGCCAACGCGGCCATCCAGCAGCACATCCGGGAGCACGGCTTGGTCGACAACGCCGGCCTGCACGCGCAGTTCAACAACCGGATCCACGCAACTCTTACGCGTTGCGGCAAACGGCTCGTCGGCTGGGACGAGATCCTGCACCCCGACCTCGCGCCCGGCTGCGTGGTGCATTCCTGGCGCGGGCCCGAGGGCATCGCCGCGGCCACGGCCCGCGGCTTCGCGACCATCCTTTCCAACGGCTACTACATCGACCTCGGCCACCCGGCCGCGGTGCACTACTGCAACGATCCGATCCCGGCGGGCTCGACGCTCACCGCCGACCAACGGCGGCTCGTGCTGGGCGGCGAAGCCACGATGTGGTCGGAATGGGTGTCGCCCGAGACGATCGACTCGCGCCTCTGGCCGCGCACCGCCGCCATCGCGGAGCGCCTCTGGTCGCCGGCCGAGGTACGTGATGTCGACGAGATGTACCGTCGCCTCGCCGTGGTGGCGCGGCGCCTCGAGGAAGCCGGCTCCCGGCACGAGAGCTATCTCCCGCCGGCGTTACGCCGCTTGGCCGGCGACGAGGCAAGCGCGGAGGAGCTCGCTGCGTTGCGGCGCTTCGTCGATCTGCTCGAACCGGTGAAGCTGTACCAGCGGGGCGAGCACCAGCCCGATGCCACCCAGTTCACCCCGCTCACCGGATTGGTCGATTGCGCGCGGCCCGACAGCGGACCGGCGCGCGCGTTCGCGGCGGCGGTCGCCGCTTGGCGGGCGGAGCCGAACGCGGCGCGACTCGCGGAGCTGCGGGACTCGCTCCGCGGATTCGCGGCGCTGGGCGTGCAGCTCCACGATGGCCTGTGCCCGCGAGCCGTGCGCCTGCGGGAGGCCCGGCCGTTGGCGGCGGCGCTGCGCGACTCGTCCGCGCTCGGCCTAGAAGCGCTGGGCTTTCTCGAACGCGGCGAGCGCCCACCGGCCGAATGGCGGCAAAAGGCCTTCACCGTGCTCGCGCAGGCGACCGAGCCGCGAGCGGCGGTGGAGTTGCCGCATCTAGCGGCGGTGCGCAGCCTGATCGAGCTCGCGGCGGCGCCGTGATCGCACCCGAGATCGGTGATCGTGGAGTCGGGCCGGGCCGGCTGCAGAGAAGCCGGTTTCAACGGAAATCACCGCTCTATTGAGTCTCGCGCAATAGGCTGACAGAGGTGGGCCGCGTTGCCCCCAACGCGGTCGTGGGTGCGAGCAGCCGGGAGCAGCGCCAGTTCACTAATGATCGTGGTTCTGCTGTGGGCCACGTCCTCGACCCGCTTGAGGGCAAGCGGGTCCACCCGCAGGCGTCAGGCTGTCAGGCAAGGCTCACTAGTTGGCGACGATCGCCAGGCGGAGGAAGTAGCGTGCGGCGCCGGTGGGGACGGCGACGGTGGCGATTTCGGTGCGTTTGGTACCGTTGGCGGTGTACGTGGCGACCGTGGTCCAGGCGACGAGGTCGGTGCTGGACTGGACTTCGTAGCGGATGTCGGAGGCGACGGCGCGGATCGGGACGGCGACCGTCGCAGGCGTGGTCGCCGTGATCGTCACGCTCGCTGGCGAGGAGACCGGGCCGCGCGGGGACAGGTCGAGGGCGTAGCGCATCAGGTTCGTGAGGCCGGCGCCGTCGGGGTCGGCGTTGGCGCCGCTGATCGCCGGGTTGAGGAGATCCGTGGCGGAGAACGCGGCTGCGGCCCAGGTGCTGTAGGTTGGCGGTGCCACATCGTCGTTGGTGATGGTACCGAGACCCGAAGCATCCGATATGGTGGCGCCCGCAAGGTTGGTCACGTTGACGGAGAACGTCTCGTTCGGCTCCAGCGTGGCGTCGCCATTGACGGTGACGTCGAAGGTGGAGGTGGTTGCACCGGTTGGGATGGTCTGGCCGGTAAGGGACTTTGCGACGTAGTCACTGCCCGCGGTGGCCGTGCCGTTGGCGGTGGCAATGTCGAAGGTTACTCCGCCAGCCGGAGCGGGCATGGAGAGCGCGACCGTGAAGGTGAATGTCGTGGTGCCGCTGTTGCCCTCGCTTGCCGCTATATCGTTGAGGGAAAGCGCCGGTAGCGGGGCATCGGTCACCGAATACGCTCCGGTTAGGACTGTGCGGTTCTCGTCGTCACCGGTCCAGTTTTTCTGGTCGGCGACGCGGGATTGCCAATCGACTTTTGTCGCCGGGGTGGTCGGACCGGTGTAGGCCCAGTTGTCGATGGGCGTCGTGCCGCTGGCCAACGACAGGGCCGTGGTGTCGTTTCCCAGGTCCTGAGGCAGGGCCGATCCGTGTCCGCTGCCGTCGGTGCCGTTGGCCGGTACGGAGGACGCCCAGCCGGCGACGACGTCGGTCACGGCGAAGATGAACTTGGGTGTCGCCACACTGCCCTGGAAGACCAGGATTTCCTCCGCGGAGTTGAGGGTGCTGATGTTGTTGAAATAGGGCAGCGTGTCGCCCGGCGTTCGGGCTACTTCCAGCGTGAAACCGGTTTGGTGGTCGACATCGCAGCGGATGATCGTGCCGGCGGCGATGGCGGTGGGGGCGGTGTATTTCACGATTTTGTCCGCGATGCCGGCATAGTTGAGGAACGACTTCGTTAAATCGCTCCAACCGATGTCGGTGACATAGATCACCGTGCCTGCCTCCAGGTTGACCAGGGGCATCATGGACAGGCCGTCGTACGTGATGGTCCCACTGGCGTTGCTGCCGTCGCCGTTGAAGGCCAGGATCACCAAGTCACCCTTGGCGAGAGTGGTCGCCGCCTCGGTGGCCGGCAGGGCGAGACCGAGGCTCGTCGCCGCGAGCAGCCAGCACGCCGAAGCGCGCTGGCGAGAAGCGCCCGGGCGCATCCGCTCGTTGGCTCGAGCGGTGATGGATGGTTGGTGACGATCGTTTCCGTTGGTAGTCTTCCTGTCCCTTGCGGCGACCGCACGAACGAACCAGGCGGACGAGCGGTGGCAGGTGGCGGTTGTGACGAGCGCGGCGACGGCGCGGAGTCGGGTGAGCAGGGTGGGGTGCATGGAAGAATGGCCCCACCTGGTTCGCGGCGTTTTCCGGGAGTGGGGACGCCGGGATTGCCGCAGATTGTACGGAGGCCGTCAATGCAGAGACCGTGATGCGGCTCTATTACCAATGGTCGTTAGGGAGGTGCGAGAGCGTAACTCGCGGCCCTGGAGACTGCGTGGCGAAGGGGGCGAAGGTAAAGACGCCTGCGCGCGGTGTGGGAAAGTGACGGGCGGTGGTGACGTCGGCCTTCGTGCCGGAGAGATGGAAACGCGGTGGGCCTCGCGCCCCAACCATGCTTCCTGGTGGCACTGGATAGGTGACGAGCGAAAGCCGCCAAGCCATTCGTCTGGGAGCGAAGGTTCGAAACCCTTTACAGGTTTCGCTACACTTTGAAGCATTCGGCCTGGGACGGCTTCCGAAACCTGTATCCGGGATCGGTGATCCCGGAGTCGGGCTGGACTGGCTGCAGCGGAGCCGGCTCTAGCGGAGAGCACCGCTGTAGCCCGCGCTATTCGCACTGCCGATGACGGCGGAAGCTGGGCGGTGGAGCGAAGTTCGCCAGAATTACGCTCTGTCACGCTGGGGCGAAAGCCTTGGCGACTTCGGTGCGCTTGGCGCCGTTGGCGGTGTACGTGGCGACCGTGGTCCAGGCGACGAGGTCGGCGCTGGACTGGACTTCGGAGCGGATGTCGGTGGCGACGGCGGGACTCGGGAGCGCGGCGCGGGCAAACAACGGAGCCGAGAATGTGGCCGCGGGATTCAGGGGACGGTGGCCACCTGTATGCGCACAAAGAAGCGTTTGGCCCCGTAGGGCGCGGTGGAGTTGACGGTGACCGTGCGGGCGGTGCCGTCGGGGGTGAAGGCGGTGATTTCCTCCCAGGTGGCGAGATCCACGCTGGTCATCACGGCATAGCGGATATCCATGCCATCGGCACGCAGCGGGAACGAGATGCTGGGCGTCGAGCTCGGGCCGGAGCCGTGGTAGACAAACTGGGTTGGGACCGTCACGGGGCCGCGGGCCGGCAGATCGAAGGCGTAGCGCAGAAGATTGGCGAGGCCGGCACCATCGGGATCGGCCTCCGGGCCGCTGATCGCCGGGTCGGCGAGTTCGGCCGCGGTGAAACGGTCTGCGGCCGCGGCCCAGGCCGCGTAGCCGAAGACGCCATTGGCCAGGGTGAAGCGCGCTCCGGTCGCTCCGCGAGCACTGACGGGGACGGTGTACATGCCGGTGGTGGCATTGGCGGTCGCGGTGACGGCGACTGCGCCGTCGGCGATGGTGGCCGTGGTCGTGGAGAGCATGGCGCTCGCACCGGTCGCGGGCGGGGTGAAGGTGATGATGCCGCCGTTCACCGGTTCGATTGACCAGTAGGCCACCACGCGGACAGACAGCGGCGCCGGGAAGGCGGAGCCCGGCGTGGTGCTCTGGCGGTCACCGCCGGTTTTGATGAAGTAAAACTCTTGGGACTCGAAGGCGCCGAGGTCGGGATAGCCCGAGCGCACGAAGCGGCGCTGGTCGAGATTGTTGATCCGCGCGTCGTCCGCGAAGACTTCATAACCGGCGTCGATCGCGGGCGAGCCGGGGAGCAGCGCGAAGGTCTGAGTGGTGCCGCCGTAATTGCCGAGTGGTGCCAGAAGCGGGTTGCCGGTGAGCGGCGTGTTGCCGCCGGAGGTGGCGGTGCCGGAGTCGGTGCGTGAGCCGACGATATTGGCGCCCGCGAACGCGACGGTGGCTGCGCCGGTGTTGGTGCCGCCGCCGGAAGCAGGGACGAGCGTGGCCGGACAGTTGTTGACCAGATCGGCGCCGCCGGCCGAGCGGGTGAGGATGCAGTTGGCTAGAGAGACTGTGGCCGCCGGGGCGCCCGCCAACAGGGTGTAACGCAGGTTGTAGAGAGCGCCGCCGCCCGCGGGGGGCAGGCTTCCTCCGGTGACGGAGTTGTCGACCAGGGTGCAGTGCAGGAGCTCGACGGAGCCGTTGAGATTGAAGACCGCACCACCGAGGCCGCTGCCGCTGCGAAGCGAAAGCTCGTTGGCGCCGCCTTGGGCGGAATTGGCGGTGAAGGTGCTGTTCGCGAGCGTGAGCAGACCGCCATGGTTGAAGATCGCGCCGCCCATGCCGCCTCCGCTTCCGCCGACTTCGACGTAGGTGATCGAGACGCCCCCGCCTCCCGAGCCCGGGGTGATCACCATTTTGAGACGGCCGCCGCCTCCGCCGAAGCCGCCGTTGTCGATGAAATTGAGATCGCTGCCGCCCATCGCCCCGTCAGCGCCGCCTCCGCCGCCGCCACCGAAACCGCCCCGTCCAGCGCTGCCCCCTCCACCGCCACCGAAGCCTCCGCCTCCGCCGTCGAGACCAATGCCGTCGTGACCACCGCCTCCGACGCCGCCTCCTCTTCCGCCACCGCTGCCGGCGCCACTTGAGTCGCCAGCGCTGCTGATGCCGCCGAGACCATCGCGGACACCGCCGCCCGGTCCGGTTCCGAGGCCGGTGTCGGTCAATCTGAAGCCGCCGCCGCCGCCGTAGGTGCTGCCGCCGAAGCCGAAGGCGCCTCCTGCGCCCCCGCCGAGGGCTCCCGGCGGGCTGACCGCACCGCCGAAACCGCCGCCCGAATACAAGCTCCCATCTTCGCCCATGCCGCCGCCGCCGATCTGCTCCGAGGCGCCGGTGCCGCCGGTGCCACCGGTGGCGGTGTTGTTGCGCAAGGTCACGCTATCGAGGAGGAGCGTGCCTTGGTTGAAGATCGCGCCGCCCATGCCGGCTCCACCGCCACCGGGGTTGCTGTCGCCGCCTCGGGCCTTGCCGCCGGTGAGGGTGAGATACCGGAGCGTGAGCCGGCCGGCGCCGGGAGAATGGTACCCGAGCGTGCGCGGGCTGGTCGGATCGGCGCCGATGTAGAAGAAGCGCAGGCGTACGGGTACGTCGATGGCGAGCGTGGCGCCGTGGCCTTCGATGGTGATGGGCGAGGCGATGGGCGGCAGGGCGTTGGGGCCGTACCAGCAGTTGTCGACCGACGTGAACGTGTAGGTCGCGCCGGCGGTGAGTTCGATGGTGTCGGGCGCGGGTGTGGAGTTGGCCGCGGCGATCGCCGTGATGAGCTCGTCCGGGGTGGCCGCCCGGAAGGTAGCAGCAGACGCAGACGAAGGAGCGAGGGCGACGAGTCCGGCGACGGTGAGGCTTGGCAGTACGGCGCGAAGGCCGGTGCGAGTGGGCGACACAGTTTGCATGGCGACGGGTGCCCCACCGGGTTTGCGGTGCAGATCGGGTAGTGGGGCGCGGAGATTTCCCCAGAGTCGCGCGGTACCGTCAAGCCGGAGACCGTGTCCCGGCGCAATTACCAGTGGTCGGGGCGAATTGGCCGGGCCTAGCTCCGCGGCGAGCGTTCACCGAGCGGGAGTCCAATCGGAGGCGGAACCTACGGAGACACCGTGATCGTCGTGCGCTGGGGAAGGTCGCGGTCGGCGGAAGAGGTGCCGACGAGGAGCTCGACCGGGCCGGGCTCGACGACCCACGCGTGGGCGGCTTCGTCCCAGTAGGCGAGGTCGGCCGCGGCGAGCGAGAGCGAGACGGTGGCGGTGGCGCCGGCGGCGACGGTCACGCGCTGGAAGGCGCGGAGCTGCTTGAGCGGGCGCGAAACCTTCGACTGCGGGTAGCGCACGTAGAGCTGCACAACCTCGTCGCCCTCGCGGCTGCCGGTGTTGGTGAGGTCGACACTCACGGTGAGCGCGCCATCGCGGGCGAGGGTGGTGGCGCTGGCGCGGAGGTTTGCGAGGGCGAAGGTCGTGTAGCTCAGACCGTAGCCGAACGGATACTGCGGCTCGCCGGTGAAGTACTGGTAGGTGCGGCCGTGGCGCAGGTTGTAGTCCATCATCGGCGGGAGTTGGTCGAGGGACTTGGGCCAGGTCTGCGCGAGCTTGCCGCCGGGGTTGACGATGCCGAAGAGCACATCGGCCAGCGCGTTGCCCTGTTCCTGGCTGGCGTGGGTGAGGTGAACGATGGCCGGCGCGTGTTCGGCCGCCCAGGGCAGGGCGATCGGGAAGTTGGCGACGAGCACGACGATCGTGCGCGGGTTGGCCTCGTACACGCGCCGGACGAACTCCTCCTGGCCGTGCGGGAGCGTGAGCTCCTGGCGGTCGACGGCCTCCTTGCCCTCGGAGGGCGAGGTGACGGTCTCCCAGCCGGCGTTGCCCTCGGGGTGGTTGCCCACGCAGACGACGGCGACATCGGCCTTCCGGGCGAACTCGAGCGCGGCGGCGGACATGTCGCCGGCCCAACGGGTGGCGACGCCCTCGTCGGTGCTGAGTGCGGGGTTGATGGCGGCCTCGATGCCCTCGCGCGGGGTGATGTAGTAGGGCGCGGTGCCGCTGTACCAGTCGGCGAGGACCTCGTTGGCCAGCGGGCCGACGACCGCGATGGACTTGAGCGCTTTGCGGTCGAGCGGGAGGAGCGCGGCGTCGTTCTTGAGGAGCACGATCGAGCGCTGCGTGACGCGACGGGCGAGCGCGCGGGTCTCGGGTTGCGCCCACGGCTCGGGCGTGCCGGCGGCTCCGATCTTTGAGTACGGAACCTGGTCGGCCGGATCGAGCAGACCGAGGCGGAGCGAGATCCGGAAGAGACCGCGGAGGGCATGGTCGAGATCGGCCTCGGTGAGGAGCCCGCGGCGCACCGCCTCGGTCACGGCCTCCTTGTGCTTGTCGAGGAAGTGGTTGATGCCGGCCTTCACGCAGGCGGCGGCGGCGGTGGGGAGATCGGGAAAGGCGTGGTGCTTCTCGAAGAGCAGGCGCAGCCCGCCGCCGTCGGTGCAGACGATTCCGTCCACGCCCCATTCGCCGATCACGATGTCGTTGAGCATCGGATGCACGTGGGCGGGGGTGCCGTTGACGGCGTTGTAGGCGGCCATGAGGGCGCGGGAGCCGCCGGTGCGCACGGCCATCTCGAAGGGCTTGGCGTAGTACTCGCGCCAGAGGCGGGCGTCGAAGTTCGAGGAGCTGGACTCGCGGCCGTTCTCGTTGGAGTTGGCGAGGAAGTGTTTCAGGAGCGCGGCGGTCTTCCAGTGGCGCGGGTCGTCGCCCTGGAGGCCGCGGGTGAAGGCGGTGGCGAGCGTGCCCACGTGGTACGCGTCCTCGCCGAAGACCTCCTCGGTGCGGCCCCAGCGCGGGTCGCGGGCAAGGTCGGCGTTGGGGGCGCGCACGATGAGACCGGAGCGGCGATACTTCTCGCTCTGGTAGAGGTAACGCGCCTCCTCGGCTTCCTGCGCGGCCACCTCGCGGATGAGCGCGGGATCCCAGGTGGAGCCGAGACCGTAGGCCTGCGGGAACTGGGTGGTGGGCGTGGGGTTGCGGCGGCCCCAGTTGCTCGGTCCGCCCTGGGCGACGCCGTGGTAGCCCTCGATGTGCGGCGAGCCCTTCACGCCCAGGCGCGGCACGGAGGCGCTGCGTTCCATGCAGGCGATCTTCTCCTCGAGGGTGAGACGTGAAATCAGATCCGTGATACGGGTTTCGGCCGGAAGCTCCGGATTCTGGAAGGGGAAGGATTCGGCGGCGGACATGGAGGGGAAAGTGACGAGGGCGAGGAGGAGGGGCAGGACGACGCGGGGCGGGCGAACGGGCATGGCGGAAGCGAAGCGTCGGCGGGCGATGCGGCGCAAACGGCAAACACCCGGCGTCGGCGGCGGGCTTGGGTGGATATTGAATCGGGTGCGTGATCCGTGGCGCCGCTGCCGCACGGCGTCGGGCCCGTCGGGCCGGAAATGCATCGGCGTCGCTTCTCGGTCGACGTCGCCGGGGGCGGCGTTTCGGTTGCGCGCACCATGACGCAAACTCCCGGCCTCGGTCTCGCCCAGCAACTTGTCGCCGAAGTCGCGCGGCTTCTGCCCGCATACCTGCTCGATCCGGTGGACCGCGAGATGTCGGGCAACGGCAACGCCGCGGTGTGCGTGATCGTCCCGGACGGGCAGTTCGTAGGGCGCATTTTCGGCACCGATGCCGGCAAGGGCCGATGGGTCTTCGGCATCGCGGCCCGCAAGGTGAACCAGGTGCGCGCCACCGGCTACGCCACGGGCCGTTTCGAGGAGTTGGTCTATGCCAAGCAGCTCGACGACGGCCCGTTCGGCATCATGCGCCCGGACTTCATCGGCTGGGAAGGCGGCGTGGCGCTCCGCGGTCCGGGCGGGAGCTTGTACGCTGCCGCGTTCTCGGGTTTCCGCGGCGAGAAGGACGTCGAGATCCTCGTCCGCGCCGCCGCGCAGGTGCCGGGATTGCAGGTGAAGGTGGATTGAACGGGCGCCGGACGTCGAGCGGCGAGGGGACGAGTCTCGAGCGCCGGTAGGCCGGCGGAGGAACGGCGCGAATGAACAACATCGCGGCCCTGCCGGAAATCGCCGTTCGGGCTGACCGACGGTGCGCCCGGTGCAAGATGGCGCAGGGGACGGGACTCGAACCCGTGACCGACGGTTTAGAAAACCGTTGCTCTATCCAGCTGAGCTACCCCCGCGTGGGACACACGCAAAGAAACCTCGGGCGTTCGCACCTTCGGCGCCCGGAGTATTACCGGGGACCGGATTCCGCCCGCAAGCTACATCACGGTCCGGCGAGCGGCCGTCCGTCTTGCGGAGGGAGCGGGAACTCGGCGATGCCCTCGTGGGCGGCGTTGGCGGAGGCGAGCGGCAGGGCGTAGGCGAGCGCCTCGGGCCAGGATTGGCCGAGGTTGTAGTGCGCGTGCAGCAACGCGGCGAGCAGCACGTCGCCCGAGCCGGTCGGCGACACCTCGCGCACCGGCGGCGGGCGCAGCGTGGTGGTGGTGCCGTCCTTGAGCGCGCACCAGACGGGCTTCGCGCCGTCGCTGATGATCCAGGCGGCGACCGGCCAGCGCGCGGCGGTCTCGGCCAGGCGCATCGAGAACGCCAGTTCGGATTTGTCGCCCGGATCGGCGGGCACGAGCCGGTCGAACTCCTCGCGGTTGATCTTCACCAGCGCGAGCGGGCGCTCGACGAGCCACTTGAGGGGCGGGCCGTAGGTGTCGGCCACGAGCGGGCCGCGCCAGGACTGGAACAACTCGCGGAACGCGGCGCCGGTCTTGCCCTCCCAGCCGGGGATGCTGCCGCAGACGGCGAGGACCGAGTCGGCGGGCTCGGTCGCGAGCGCGGCCGCGGCGGCGTGCACGGCGGCGGGATCGAGCGGCTGGTCGGGGCCGAGGAAGGTCGTCTCCGTGCGCGTGCTGCGGATGACGACGCCGCTGCGCGTGTCGGGCGCGGCGGAGGGGAAGGGGCGCAGGGAGAAGCCGCGTTCGCGCAACCAGGCCTCTACGACGGCGCCGGTCGGGCCGCCGGGGAAGCAGACGGCGGAGTGCGCGGCGCCGAGGCGCGCGAGCATCTTGGCCACGTTGATGCCCTTGCCGCCGACCTGATGGGTGGAGCGGGAGGCGCGTTGGGTGCGGTCGGGCTGCCATTCCTTGAAATGGAGCGTCTGCTCCCAGAGGAGATTGGCGGTGAGCGTGAAAAGGTGCGGCATGGCGCGGGGTGATTTGCGGTGGCTTCCCGACTCGGGGCCGGCAATTTGCGGGGGCATGGGCTCGGCGGCAAACGCGTTTCCTGGTTCCTCCCCGGTGCCGGCGCCGGAGCGCTGGCGCGGGCGCGGCACCGTGCGCCTCGCCCGCGGGCTGCTCGGCTGCTTCCTCGTGCGCACGCGCGACGGCGTGGCCGAGGCGCGCCTGATCACCGAGGTGGAGGCCTACGACGGCGAACGCGACCGGGCCTGCCACGCGCGGGCCGGGAAAACGGCGCGCACGGCGACGATGTACCGGCCCGGAGGCTGTTGGTATGTTTATCTCTGTTACGGGGTGCACGAGATGCTCAACCTCGTGACCGGGCCGGAGGGCTGGCCGGCGGCCGTCCTGATCCGCGGGTTGGCGGGGGCGAGCGGCCCGGGCCGCGTGACGCGGGCGCTCGGCATCGACCGGCGGCTCGACGGCGCCCCGGCCGAGCCGGCCAGCGGGCTGCACCTCGAGGATCGCGGCGTGCGGGTGCCCAGAAGTTGGGTGCGCGCGACGCCGCGGGTGGGCGTGGATTTCGCCGGGCCGGTGTGGGCGGCGAAGCCGTGGCGGTTCGTGATCGATCCGGCGCGGATCGACGAACTGGAGCGGCGCGCGGCGCGGGCGGGCGAAGCGCAGTGAGCGCGAAGCGATTCAGCCGCGGCGCGGCAGTCGGATCGGTCGCAGAGGCGGAGGCGATACGGGCGGAGGGCACAGAGGGGAACCAGGTAAGCGGAATCAGGTCCGGCCTATTCATCCCGACCGGTCGCGGGTCCGGGCGGCCGCGGGCGGCGCCTGTCGGTGCGCGACCCTGTGCGCGCCGTGGCGCGAGTCGGCGACCGCTTGGGGCAAACGGGTCCACCCGCGGACGTAGGGGACGGAAAAGGGGTGGGAAAAAACCGCCGGGCGGGATACAGAACGGCATGCTTTTTCCGCGCGTGTTTTCGTCCGGTGCTCCGGTTTGGCTCGGTTTGTCGTGCTTGTTCGCGCCGCTGCTGGGCGCGGCGGCCGACGACGATGCGCTCGGTCCGCCGCCGTTCGTGCAGGCGACCGGGGCGTTGGAACAGGGTGACCTGGAGGCGGCGGAGCGACTGACCGTGCCGCTGACCGCGGGCGCGGCGGTCGCTCCGGAGGCGCTTTCGCTGCTCGGGCAGATCCGCCTGCGGCAGGGGCGCGCGGCCGAGGCCGCGGCGTTGTTCGAGCGGGTGCTGGCGGAGAAGCCGGAGAGCGCGCCGGCGCACGCACGGCTGGCGGAGGCGTTGTGGGAGCGGTCCAAGGACGCCGCCGACGATGCGCGGGCGGTCCTGCGGCGGCGGGCGGGCGAGGAGTACGCCGCCGCGCACCGGCTCGACGGTCATCTGATCGACGCGCACATGGGCCTCGTGCGCTGGTATTTCGCGGCGCCGGCGGCGGCCCCGGAGGGGGCGCTCGAACGGCATGCGGAGGCGGCGTCGCAGATCGATCCGTGGGATACCCCTACGAGATCGCCGACCTGGCCGAGAAACACGGCCGGCTCGATCTGGCCGAGCGGTACTATGGGCGGATCGCCGACAAGATCCCCGAGAACCCCTGGTTGCGTTTCAAGCAGGCGGCGATGCGGGCGCAGCTCGGGCGGGCGGTGGAGGCGCGGACGTTGATCGAGGCGCTCCTGCAACGCGCGCCCGGTTTCGGTCCGGCGGTGGAGTTGCTCAAGACCCTGCCGCCCGCGTAGTCGCGAAGTTCGCCAGAGCTTCGACCGCTATTGATCCTTGCCTGACCGTCTGACGCCTGCGGGTGGACCCGCTTGCCCTCAAGCGGGTCGAGGACGTGGCCCACGGCAGAACCGCGATTATCCGTGAACTGGCGCTGCTCCCGGCTGCTCGCACCCACGACCGCGTTGGAGGCAACGCGGCCCACCTCGGTCAGCCGATTGCGCGAGACTCAATAATCGCTGCCGCAGGATCGAAAGCCTTGGCGGCTTTCGCTACGCCGCGGTGCTGCGCCTGCCGGTCTGTTTTGCAGGCCTCAACGGATCAGGGCGCCGGTGTGGCGCCGGCCGTGGCGGACACCACCGGTGTGGCGACAGGATGGGTCTCCGCGGTGAGGACGGCGACGATGGTCCCGATCTTCATCTTTGTGTCCATGCGGACGATCTGCGGGCGGTCGCCCTTCGAGATCCAAACTTTCAATGCGCCGCCCTTCTTGAAGAACGAGGCCGGTTTGCCGGCGACCTGCTTGGGCTCGAGCACGACGGTGTCGAAGGTGCCCAGCGGGGTCTTGATGCGCTCCTCGGCGAGGGCAGTGACCTCAATGGTGAAAAAGTCCTCGTCGTTGACGCAGAGCACGCGGCGGGACTCGCCGGGCTTGAGCCGCCACTCGCGTGCCTGCATGACGGCGACCATGAGGTCGTAGGCGGGCTCCGGCGGCAGGGGCACGGTGGCGTTGTGGTGCGGCCGGATGGTGTTCACGTGCACGGCCTGGCCGGTGGCGTAGTCGAAGGTGGTGGTCTTCTCGGTGAGCCGTTTGCCGCTCTTGCCCTTGGTCGTGACCGTGAGCGGGCGGCCGGTGGTGGCGTCGAGCACGGACTCGGAGTCGTTGACGATGGGGTAGACGGAGTCGACCACGCCGCGGCTTTTCGTGGCGACGCGGATGCGGAAACGCGGCCCCTCGGGCGAGTCCTCGGCGAGGGTTTCGATCCGCGTGGTGCCGGCCGTGCCGAAGAGGCCGTAGGTCATGCGCAGTTCGATGGTTTCGCCCGGGCGGAGGAAGCCGACGGGGGCGGTGGCCGGCTCGGCGGCGCGCAAGGCGGAGCAGGCGAGGGCGGCGAGGAGGAGGGCGAGGCGGCGCATGGTGGCGGGAGGCTGCAAAGTCCGACCACGGAAGCGCGCCGGGGTGCCGCGCGCCAGCGGCAATTTCGGAACCGCGGGCGCGGGGTTGGGCACGCTGCGTCCCGTGCGACGTGCCCAACGCCCTGGGGTGTCGCCGGGCTTGCCTTTGGCGCAATACTGCTCATCTGAGCAGTATGCTTACCGAGAAACAGCAGGCCGTGCTCGACTTCATCCGCGCCCACCAGGAGGAGCATTCGATTCCGCCCTCGACGCGCGAGATCCAGCGGCAGTTCGGTTTCGCCAGCCAGTACTCGGTGCGCTGCCACCTCAAGGCGCTCGCGGCGAAGGGGCAGGTGTCGCAGCTCGTCGACGGCAGCTGGGGCGTGACGGCGCGCGAGGTGCAGGGGCATTTGTTCCACCTCCCGGTCTTCGGCGCGATTCCGGCGGGCGTGCCGACAGAACAACAGCAGGCGGCGGAGGAAACGCTCGCGATCGATCCGGCGTTCTTCGGGGTGAAACGTGCACGGCCGACGGACTTCTGGGCGCTGCGCGTGCAGGGCGACTCGATGATCGACGCGCACATTCTCGACGGCGACATCGTTGCGCTCGTGCGCCGTGCGCCGCGGGTGGGCGAGATCATCGCCGCGCTGGTCGATGGCACCACTTCGACGCTCAAGCGTCTCGTCCATGTCCGCGGCCGGCCGGTGCTGCGCGCGGAGAACAAACGTTACGCCGACATCGTGCCCGAGCGGCTCGAGTGCCAGGGCGTGGTTGTCGGCGTGCTGCGGCGCGGCGTGGCCTGAGGTCCCATGGTTTTGCGCGCTCCCGCGTTTATGCTTCGGGACGAGACCATCTCCGGATGGTGGGGCGGGCTTTATGCCCGCCAAGTGGCCTCGGACCGAGAAGCCCTCTCCATCGTCGAGAGCACGCTTGCGGTAGGGTCGGTCCTTGCGTCCGGACCGTTTGGATGCGGCACTGCATCTTGGGACCATGCGCCATTGCTGCGGTCCGCCGGCGGGCGGCGACCCTACCGCAAGCGTGCTGCCCTGTCGGAGAGTCGGGGACTTCGACAGGAGTTTTCTGCCCGCTCCGCTTCCTGCGACCCGCGGATGTCCGAACCCCGGTGCTAGAAATGACGCCCAGCCGGAATGTCCCGCCCCCACCCGTCAGTCGCCGATCTGCGGCAGATGCTCGCCGCTCGTTTTCCCCAGGCCACGGGGAAGCCGGCCGGCGGCGTGCCCACGGGCGTGCGGGCCCTCGATGAGGCGCTGGGCGGCGGGCTGCCGATCGGGCGGTTGACCGAGTTGGTCGTTGAGGTTCCAGGATGCGGCGGGCAGTCGGTCCTCGCGCAGCTCCTGCGCACGACGCGCGCGGCCCGGCAGCGCGTGGCGCTGGTCGACGCCGCCGATTCCTTCGCGCCCGAGGCGTTTGCCGTCGACGCGCTGCGGCATCTCGTGTGGGTGCGTTGCGCGAATCTCGAGCAGACGCTCGCCGCGGCCGATCTTCTCGTGCGCGACGCGAACTACGCGGTGGTCGTGCTCGATCTGTGCGGTTGTGGGGAACGTGTGCTCCGCCGCATGCCGGCGACGCTCTGGCACCGGCTGCACCGCGCGGCGCAGGGCGGAGGTGCGGTGCTCGTGAAGACGGAGCAGCCGCTTGTGCCCGCGGTGCCGTGGCGCCTGGTGCTGCGCGAACCGTTGCGGCTGGGCGAAGCGCTTCGGCCGCAGGCCGAGCTGGTCGGTGAACTCGAAGTGGAACTCGATCGCGGCCATCGCGCCGACGTCG
The DNA here is from genome assembly GCA_023446735.1 of Verrucomicrobiota bacterium. Lineage (GTDB taxonomy): Bacteria > Verrucomicrobiota > Verrucomicrobiia > Opitutales > Opitutaceae > CAJCBL01. Next base: position 9,636 of record JAEXPQ010000073.1, on the reverse strand, counting down.
TCGCGTTCGAGGAGTTGGCGGGATGAGGACGATGTCACCGCAAGTCCCACTCTTTGGCTGGAGCGAGACGCCTGCGGGTGGACCGCGTTGCCCCCAACGCGGTTGCTGGCGTGGCGGGCGGCCGGCGCGAGCTTCTGTCACGGACTCAGACCAACGCATGCGGCCGAATGGAGCTGGCGGCGGTGACGACGCTTCGCCGCGGACCGAGCGCGCGACGCGCTTGGGGGCAAGCGCGTCCACCCGCAGGCGTGGGACTCAGGGACTGAAGCCATGATCTCGTCCGCCCCACGTTTTGCCGTGCTGCTCGTGCCGGACTTCGCGCTGCATGCGCTGCGGCGCGGCGATCCGGCACTTGCACGCGTGCCGGTGGCGCTGGTCGAGGGGGAAGGGCGCAAGGCGACGGTGGTTGCGGTGTCCGCCGAGGTGCGCGGCGTCGCTCCGGGCCTCACCGCCACGCTCGCGATGGCGCGCTGCCCTGGCATCGCGCTGCGCCCGCGCGATCCGACGGCGGAGATCGAGGCCAACCGCCTGCTGCTCGCGGCGGCGTTCACGCTCTCGCCGCGGGTCGAGTTCACCGCTGCGGGCTGCGCGACGGTCGATCTGCAGGGGGCTGACGTCGCCGACACCGGAAAACGGATGCACGCTGCCCTCGCCGAGCTCGCCGCCGCCGGCCTGCCCGCGCGTGGCGGCGCGGCGACCACGCCGCAGACGGCGTTCTACGCCGCGCGCTGCGCCGAGCCGATCCTTGTGGTCGAAGAACTCGCCGGATTTCTTGCGCCGCTTCCGCTCGCGTTCGCGGAGCCCACGCCGGCGCACGCGGCGATCCTGCAAGGGTGGGGCATCCGCACCTGCGGCGAGCTGACGGCCCTCGCGAAGGGAGAGGTGGGCCAGCGGATCGGCGTCGAGGGCGTGCAACTCTGGGAGCGTGCGGCGGGCGAGGCGACGCGGCCGCTCCGGCTCGCGCAGCCGGCGCGTAGTTTCGCCGCCGCGTGGGACTACGAGCCGCCGATCGAGTCGTTGGAGCCGCTGCTGTTCCGGCTGCGGCGATTCGCCGAATGCGTCGCACTCGAGCTGCGCGCCGAGGGGCTCGCGGCGGAGGCGCTCACGTTTACGCTGCTCCTCGAGGACGAGACCGACAACCGGCGCGAGCTGCGCCTGCCCGAGCCGGGCACCGACGTTGACAGCTGGATGCGCGTGCTCCAGTCGCACCTCGAAACGGTGCGCACCGAGTCGCGCGTGGTCGGCGCGCGGTTGGTGGCGACGCCGGGGCGTCCGCCGCAGAAGCAGGGCGGGCTCTTCGACACCGGGCTGCGCGATCCGGCGGTGTTCTGGGACAACCTCGCGCGGCTGGCCGCGATCGTGGGCGAGGGCCGCGTCGGCACGCCCGCGCCGCTCGACACCCACCGGCCCGATGCCTTCGCGGTCGAGAAGCCAGGCGACATCGTGCCCGCGCCTGAGGCGGCGCCGGTGCATCCGGAGCGCGGATTCACGTTGCGCCGGTTCCGGCCGGCGTGGCCGGCCCGCGTGGAGGTGGCGGACGAGCGTCCGGTGCGCGTGGAGTCCGCCGGGGTGCGCGACGCGGTGCGGACGGCACGCGGACCATGGCGCAGCAGCGGCGAGTGGTGGCGGCCCGACGGCTGGGCCGTGGAGGTGTGGCACGTCGAGCTCGCCCAAGGTGGACTCTATCAACTCGCGCGCCGCGAGGGTGATGGCTGGAGCGTGGAGGGGGCGCTGGACTGATGGAGCGATCCGAAAATAGGATGTTTGCCGTCACGCTTGCGGTAGGGTCGGACCTCGCGTCCGGACCGTCTGCGGGTTGGCGGCGCCGGCGGTGGTGGCGTTGTTTTGTTGCGGACCGTGCCGTTGCGGTCCGCCGGCGAGCGGCGACCCTACCGCAGGCGCGCGGCGAGATCGGAGGTGCGCGATGAGCGCTGACTATGTCGAGCTGCATGCGCGCAGTGCGTTCTCGTGGTTGCGCGGCGGGTCGGCCCCGGAGGCGCTGGCGAAGGAGGCGGCGCGGCTGCAGTTGCCGGCGGTGGCGCTGTGCGACCGCGGCGGCGTGTACGGCTCGGTGCGGCTGCACCAGACGGCGAAGGAGTCCGGCGTGCGCGCGCTCGTGGGCGCGGAACTGCCGATGGAGGACGGCAGCGCGTTGCCGGTGCTCGCGGCGTCGCGTGCGGGTTACCAGACGATTGGCGCGCTGCTCACCACGGCGAACCTGCGTGCGGCGAAGGGCGAGGGCCGGGTGGCGTGGAGCGAACTCGCTGCGAGTAACGCTGGCCTGATCGCGCTAACGGGCGACGAGGACGGACCGCTCCGCCGCGCGTGGCGCACGGCCGGTGACTCCGCGGCGGCGGCAGCGGGCGCGCGACTGGAGGCGATCTTCGGGCGCGAGCGGTTGTACGTGGAGTTGCAACGCCACCTCGTGCCCGGCGAGGAGGTCATGAATGACACGCTCGTCGCGTGGGCACGGGCGCGCGGGTTGCCGTTGCTGGCGACCAACGGCGTGCTGCACGCCACCGCGGCGGAGCGGCACGTGAGCGACGTGTTCGCTTGTCTCCGCGAGCACACCACGCTCGACCGCGCCGGCCGGCGCCTCGCGCCCAACGCCGAGCGGCGGCTCAAGTCGGCGGCGGAGATGGCCGCGCTGTTTGCGGATCTGCCCGAGGCGGTGGCGAATACCGGCCGGCTCGCGGCCCGGCTGGAGTTCACGCTCGCGGACCTCGGCTACCGTTTCCCGGATTTCCCGGTGCCGGCCGGCGAGTCGCAGGCCTCGTGGCTGCGCACGCAGACCGACGCCGGCGCGCGGCAGCGCTACGGCACGATCACGCCCGAGGTGCGGCGACAGCTGGACCACGAGCTGGCGCTGATCGCGCGGCTCGGGTTCTGCGGCTATTTCCTGATCGTGTGGGATCTGTGCCGCACGGCCCGCGAACGCGGCACGCTCGTGCAGGGGCGCGGCTCGGCGGCGAACAGCGCGGTCTGCTACGCGCTCGGCATCACCGCGGTCGACCCGATCAAACAGAAGCTGCTCTTCGAGCGTTTCCTCTCGGAGGGCCGCTCCGACTGGCCGGACATCGACCTCGACCTGCCCAGCCGCGAACGCCGCGAGGAGATGATCCAGCTGCTGTACGAACGTTACGGCCGGCGCGGCGCGGCGATGACGGCCAATGTGATCACGTTCCGGGGACGCAGCGCGATGCGCGAGGTCGGCAAGGCGCTCGGGTTGCCCGACGACGTGCTCGACCGTTTCTCCAGTCTCTACCACTCCGGCGACTTCCCGGAGACGCTGCAGCTCGAGCAACAGCTCGTGACCGCCGGCGTGGCGCGCGAACACCCGCGGTTCCGCGTGCTCGTCGAGACGTGCCGGATGGTGCACGGGCTGCCGCGGCACCTCGGGCAGCACTCGGGCGGCATGGTGCTCTGCGCCGGCGCGCTCGACCAGTACGTGCCGCTGGAGAACGCCCGCATGCCCGGCCGCTCCGTGCTCCAATGGGACAAGTCCGACTGCGAGGACATGGGCCTGGTGAAGGTCGACCTGCTCGGGCTCGGCATGATGGCGGTGCTGCAGGAGTCGCTCGAATTGTGCCGAAAGAGCGGCGACGAGGTCGACCTCGCGCAGATCCCGAAGGACGATCCCTCGACCTTCAAGCTCATGCAGGAGGCGGACACGATCGGGGTGTTTCAGATCGAGAGCCGCGCGCAGATGGCGACGCTGCCGCGCATGAAGCCCGAGAACTTCTACGATCTCGCCGTGGAGGTCGCGATCATCCGGCCCGGCCCGATTCACGGTGATGCGGTAAACCCGTACCTGGAGCGCCGCGCCGGGCGTGAGCCGATCACGTATCCGGACGAACGCATCAAGCCGATCCTCGAGCGCACGCTCGGCGTGGTGCTCTTCCAGGAGCAGATCCTGCGCATCGCGATGGAGCTCGGCGGGTTCACCGCCGCCGAGGCCGATGAGCTGCGCCGTGCGATCGGCTTCACGCGCTCGACCGAGCGCATGGAGCGCATGGGCCGGAAGCTGCGCGACGCGCTGCGGCGCAACGCGGTGAGCGAGTCGGCGATCGAGTACCTGCTGCGCTCGCTCGCGTCGTTCGCCCTCTACGGTTTTCCGGAGTCGCACGCGCTGTCGTTCGCCCTGATCGCGTACGCCTCGGCGTGGCTGAAAGCGCACCGCCCGGCGGAGTTCTTCGCGGCGCTGCTCAACAACCAGCCCATGGGCTTCTACTCCGCGGCCTCGCTCGTGCAGGACGCGCGGCGCCACGGCGTGCGGACGTTGCCGGTGTGCGTGGTCGCCTCGGCGGAGCGCTGCACGGTGGCGGACGCGCACGCGGTGCGGCTCGGGCTGCTCTCGGTGCACGGCGTGCGCGAGGCGCCGGTACGGGCGCTGGTGGCGGAGCGCGCGCGCCGGCCGTTCGTCTCGCTCGCGGATTTCCTGCGGCGCACGGATTTCACGGCGGAGGAGCGGCGTCAGCTGGCGGGGGCGGGCGCGCTCAATGTGTTCGCCGGCCACCGTCGCGCGGCGCTCTGGCACGTGGAGGAGGTGCGCGAGGACGACGACCTGTTCCGCTACGCGGCGTTGCAAGACGACGGCGGCGATGCGCCGCTGGCGCCGATGAGCGTGCAGGAACGCGTGCAGGCCGACTACGCACACCTCTCGCTCACGACCGGCGCGCACCCAATGCAGCAGCTGCGCGCGCGTTTCCCCGATCTCTGGCCCGCGGCGCGGTTGGCCGAGGCCGAGCACGGTTCGCGCGTGAAGATCGGCGGCGTGGTCATCACGCGGCAGCGTCCCGGCACGGCGAATGGCGTGTGCTTCATCACGCTCGAGGACGAGACCGGCCTGGCGAACGCGATCGTGCGCCCGAAGCTCTTCGAGGAGAACCGCCTCACGATCAACCTCGAGCCCTCGCTCATCATCTCCGGTCGCGTGCAGAACGAGCAGGGCGTGATCCACGTGCTCGCCGAGCACATCGCCGCGCTCCCCGCGCCCGACCTGCCCGGCCAGGCGAGCCACGACTATCACTGAAACTCGGAACTCGGAACGGGGAACGAAACGAGATCGGAAACCGGAGAGCCCAGGGGCGGCGCGGAACGGGGAACTCGAAACCCGGAACAGGGTAGGCCGAACAGGAAGAGACCGGACGCCGGATATCGGGGGTAGGAAGACGGAGCGCGGAACACGGCGGGCCGACTTCGCGTCCCGGAGGCCGGTGCATGGCGGCCCGCAACACTGGAGACGCTGCGGCATTGCGCCGTTAACCGAAGCATGGAGACCGAAACACTGGCGTCATTGTCTGCCTCACAACTCACCCAACTGACTGCGGCCGAACTCCCTCTCGCTCTCGATTTCCGGTACCGGATGATGGAGGAGTGCGGCATGGCACCGCTGTTGGCTGACGACTGGCGTGAGCTCACGCACGCGCTCTACGCCGACGGCTACCGCACCGGCACGATCGCGCACTTCGGCTGGCGGGAGGAGGGGGAGATCGTCGCCACCGCCGGTGTGATGATCCGCGACGATTTCCCCGCCAACACCCTCAAGCCGCGCCGCTACGGCTGGATCATGGACGTGTACGTGCTGCCCGAGCACCGGAAGCACGGCCACGCGCGGCGGTTGACCGAGGCGACGCTCGCGTGGCTGCGCGGGAAGGGCGTCGTCTTCGCGCGGCTGGTCGCCTCCGAGCAGGCCAAGCAGGCGCGCCTGTACGAGAAACTCGGCTTCACCTTCGCCAACGAGATGCGGCTGAGGCTGGATGCGCCGGAATCCTAATCGCTGACTTATCGGTATGTTGCGACCGAGCGGCGGACAATGGCAGTTCCGAAACCGTTTTCTGCAAGAAATCCTTGGATGATTGATTCTGGGGTTCGGTGCCTTGGATCGAGAATCACCTCACAGACTGGATCATCTTTCGGATCAAGGTATGGAAGGTCAACGTACGGTACGACGAGTGCTCCGCTGGAACGGTAGGAGAGACGAACCTCTTTATTGCCCATGGGACATAGGTGTAGGCGCCACTCGCGTTCTTCTGAGAAGGCACCGGACTTGAATATGAACAGCTTGTTGAGCAGGGTGATTGTGGCGAAAACTACGACCTTGTTCTGGCGACCGTTCGACGCAGGAGCGGGCTGCCCGCCAAGCGCTTGAATCAGAAGACGCGAACGGTCTGGTTTCAGCGCGCCTTGCTTAAGGGCTTCGCGAATTACCTCGTATGTCGGAGCGATCAACGCCCTGACTGCTTCCGGGTCGTAGTTCACCGCGGAGAGTCCGAGTTCGGTCGGTGAAGCGATCCTCGTTTTGAGATTGGAGAGAAACTCGGTTCTGAAACCAATTGAGACTCCGGACGCATTGTCTGCATATCCTCGCCATTGACTCAGCAGATCTCCGGTTTCGGATAAGCAAAATCCGAGACTCCAAAACTGCTCCTCGGTGAAACGAAGATGGTCATCGAGGCGCTGAATGCACTCTGCATCGAGTCCGTCGTGCTCAGCCATCTTGCGCATTTCAATCCGCACCAGTCGTCCTTCCATCGAATCATTTGAAAGGGAAAGGCACGAGAGTCGGATCGTGCGGTTAGCGACGATCGAATGGAACGCCTCTGTTGCGCAGTAATGGTAGAGGATTTTGGGGCTCTGCATGATCTCTTTGTAGGATAATGGCTGGCACGACTCAACGATTCGTCGGCGAAATGGGCTACTTCACCCCTCGTAGCCGAGGTAGGGGGAGAGCCACTTTTTGACTTCGGCGACGGGGCGCTGGCTGCGGGTGGCGTAGTCTTCGACTTGGTCGCGGGCGAGTTTGCCGACGGCGAAGTACTTCGACTCGGGATGGGGGCCGGTGTCGCGCTGGTTGGCGTGAGCCACCTGCGATCAGTCTCCCGCAGCCTGAATCCTGCGATGAGCTTGGCGTTGCGTTGGGCCGGGGGTGGCTATCCTTTGGGGGTATGAGCATGACTGAGATTTTGGCCTGCTTGGCGACGCTCAGCCCTGAGGACCGCGCGTTGATCCGCGATCGGCTCGACGCGTTGGACGACATGGTCATGGAGCTTACGCCGGAGGAGCGTCGCATGGTCGCCAGTCGTGTGGTGGCTCATCGGCAGAACCCGGAGCTGGGTACTTCGTGGGCCGTGGCCGAGGAATCGATCCGCCAAGAGCTCGGACTGTGAACTGGCCGGTACTCGTCAAGCCAGCGGCCCGGGGCGACGCGGCGGTGGCTGCGCTGGTATCGCGACTTGAGCCCGGTGCTTGCGGACCGGTTTTTGAGTTCAGTCCGCGAGGCGATCGAGAAGGTTGCGACGCACCCGACGGCACACCCGATCGTGGATCCCGAGACGGGGACGAGGCGGATTCGGCTCAAGGGGTTCCCGTACCGCGTGTTCTATCTGGTTGAGCCGACGCGCTTGGTCGTGTTCGCGATCACTCACGACCGGAGGGACCAGCGCGTCTGGCACAACCGGATCGAGTAGGAACGAGAGCCGACGCGAGGCGATGAGCCTTCCGAACCTCACGCCTCGTAGCCGAGGTAGGGGGAGAGCCACTTCTCGATTTTGACGACGGGGCGCTGGCTGCGGACGGCGGGTTCGGGCTGTTACTCCGGGCGGCGCGCGAGGAGGTAGGCGCGGCGACTGGCGTACTCGGTCGGATAGGGTTGTCGGACCAGACTCTCTTCGAGGACGAAACCAATCTCGCGGAGAGCGTTCTCGATGCGCTCGGGCGAGAGAAAATGGAAGTCGAGCGCCACGCGCTGTTCCCACCAATCGTCGCGATGGATGACTTGGTCGCCGACATGGAAGGCGAGGAGCAACCGGCCACCGGGACGCAGCACGCGCCAGAACTTGCGCAACGCGTCGCCGACGCGATCCGACGGGAGGTGGATGATCGAGTAGAACGCTGCGATGCCGCCCCATGTGCGGTCGTGCACATCCAGCGCGAGCATGTCGCCGGTGTGGAAGGCGATGTCGGGGCTGAGCCGGCGGGCTTCGGCCACGAGTGCCGGGGAGAGATCGATGCCGAGGGATTGAGCGCCGTGATCCTTGAGGAAACGCGCGATCTGGCCGGGACCGCAGCCCATGTCGCAGATCGGGCCGAGGTCGCCAACCAGGCTCGCGAGTCGCGTGAGCAATTCCCGGTCGAGCGGCTTGTGGGCGAGTTCGTGGAAGAACGTTTCGGCGTATCTTCCGGCGACGCGGTCGTAGCTGGTCCGCGTGGCTTCGACAAATTCCGCGCCGGAGTGCGGGTCGGTGCTCATGCTTAAGCTTCGTAGCCGAGGTAGGGGGAGAGCCACTTCTCGACTTCGGCGACGGGGCGCTGGCTGCGGGCGGCGTATTCTTCGACCTGGTCGCGGGCGAGTTTGCCGACGGCGAAATACTTCGACTCGGGATGGTTGAAGTAGAATCCGCTCACGCTGCTGCCGGGCTTCATCGCACAGCTCTCGGTGAGACCGATGCCGGTGGCGGCCTCGATATCGAGGAGCTTCCAAAGTTGCGGCTTCTGTGTGTGGTCGGGGCAGGCGGGATAGCCGGGCGCGGGGCGGATGCCGCGGTATTTCTCCCGGATGATCTGCTCCATCGTGAGGTTCTCGGTGCGGCCGTAGCCGGAGAGGTCGCGGACCTGCTTGTGGAAGTACTCGGCGAGGGCTTCGGCGATGCGGTCGCCGAGCGCCTGCACCATGATGGCGGAGTAGTCGTCCTGCGCGGCCTTGAACTCGGCGGCGAAGGCTTCGACGCCCGGGCCGGCGGTGACGGCGAACGCGCCGAGGTAGTCGATCCGGCCGCTGCTCTTCGGCGCGACGTAGTCGGCGAGGCAGTGGTTGAACTGGTCGGCGGGTTTCTCGTTCTGCTGGCGGAGGAAGTGGAACGTCTCGACGATGCGGCTGCGCTGCTCGTCGGCGTAGACCTCGACGGAGTCGCCGACGGAGTTCGCCGGCAGGAACGCGATGAGCGCGCGGGGCTGAAACCGCTTTTCGGCGACGATGCGCGCGAGGAGCTTCTGGGCGTCTTCGAACAGCTTGGTGGCCTCGGTGCCGACGTGCGGATCTTTGAGGATGTCGGGAAAACGGCCGGTGAGTTCCCACGCGGAGAAGAACGGGGCCCAGTCGATGAAGCCGACGATGTTGGGAAGGTCCAAGGGACAAGTGGCAAGTGACAAGGAGGCATCCGGAACTTCCGAACCTGGCACTTGGTACTTGTTACTTGTCACTTCCGCCGCTGCGGCGGCGAAGACGCGGGTGCCGAGGAATTCCGGCTTCGGGATGTCGACGGTGGTCCAGTCGAATTGCGGGGCGCGGGAGCGGGCGGTGGCGAGCGGGAGGAGCGGAGTGCGCTTGAGGCGGGCGGCGAAGTCGTCGCGCTGGCGTTGTTGTTTGGCGACGAGGTCGGCGACGAAGGCGGGCTTCTGCTCGGGCGAGAGGAGGGCGGAGGCGACGTTGACGACGCGGGAGGCGTCGAGCACGTGGACGACGCCGTGCGGGTACTCGGGGGCGATCTTCACGGCGGTGTGCGCCGGGCTGGTGGTGGCGCCGCCGATGAGCAGCGGAACGGTGAAGCCCTGGCGCTGCATCTCCTTGGCGACATGCACCATCTCGTCGAGCGACGGGGTGATGAGGCCGGAGAGGCCGATGGCGTCGGCGCCGAG
>JAEXPQ010000021.1 GCA_023446735.1 Verrucomicrobiota bacterium | reverse complement strand
TCCGGTCCATTCGAGTCCGGCCCTGGGCTCCGGCGCTCTACTCCCGGCTCGTGTCCGGCACTACTACGACCTCTGCTCAGGTTTTGCGTCCCGCAAAACCTCAGGCCTCGCAGCCGGTTCCTGTTCGTGGGCTCGCCGTTTTGACTCGAGCTTCTTCCCCACGGCGCCTCGCGACGCCGCAGTTGCCTTCGTCTAATGCTTGGGTTTTGGATTCTCGCATTGAGGACTCTCACCTTTCAGTTCACTCGCATGTCGGGCACACACCAGCCACCAGTACCAATGCCGGGGAGGTGCCCGGTTTCCAATCACTGCCAGCCGCCCGGCATGGCACACCTGAATCGTTCGCCAGAAGATGAGTCTATCATCCAAAGAGCGCGATGAGCAGCTTCGCTCCGGCTACGTCAGCCGTGAAGTGTTCCGCACGCTGTGGGATGCCGAGTGCTATGGTAATGCCTCGTCTCTGGGTGCGCTCAAGGGTTGGCTGGAGGAGCTCGAGTTACCGTTGCGCGCCGGAAAGCGTATCGAGATCGAAGGCGAGAGGTTCATTGCTTCGAGACAAGAGTTTGTTGCGTGGATCCAAGAGAAATTCCCTGATGCGTACGCATGCTTCTACAAGGACCAGGGACCCGTTTCGGACGCATGAAAAACGGAGGGCGAACCAGCGGCCAGAGGCCAACGGCGGTTAAGTGCCCGCCTTCCAATCACAGTCCACGGCCCGCCGTGGCTCATCCGTAAGCCGAACTATTCTGTCTATGTTCAAATCAAACACCAGTGAGCCGGCGGCAGCGAAAATCGACGGTTGGAGCCCCGCCATAGTGGCGCTGAGTGCGATCGTTCCCATCCTGGCGATCGTGTTTCTATCCAAGCAGCCGAAAGAGGTGACGGCTACGGTTTACTCCGCGTACATAGCCATCATGGCAGTCCCCGCAGCGGTGATTGCGAGGAAGAAAGGAAAGCGCGCGATGGCGATCATCGCTCTATTTACGTGCGTTGTGTTCTCGGTTCTGTTCGTGACCTACGCGTATATCGCGTTCGATCGATGAAAAGACGGACGGCGAATCGGGTAGCCGGAGGTAATTAGCCTCCGGCCCCCACACCACCCGGCGTACGGGTCCGTACCGTCTTTGATCCGAAAGTGGGCGGTTCCGGTCTCCATCACCTGACGACGCGCGGGGCGCCGCCGGGATAATCGTAGGCGAGCCAACTCTCTTGCAGGGAGACGACTCCTTGTTCCTTCAGCCATTCGTTGTTGAGACCGAAGGAGGCTCCGAGCCCGGAGCGAAATCGAAACCACGTCACGCCCCACCGCAGGCGTGGGTTCCCTGTCCGTGGCTTCGCGATTCTGCCGCGGGACCTCCGCCTGTGTCCCCGCCATCGCCCCGGCCACGCGCCGACGGTGCAGGGCGACCACGGAGCACTGGCTCCAAGTCACTTTCCGGCCGACACCTCGCGCAGCACACGGCCGAACTCCGCGAGCTCGTACGGTTTCGCCACGCGGCCGCGGAAACCGTAGTCGCGGTAGTTCGCCAGCACCGGGTCGCTCGAATAGCCGCTCGAGACGATCGCCCGTACCGCCGGGTCGATCGCGCGCAGGCGCTCGAGCGCCTCCAACCCGCCCATACCGCCGGGCACGGTGAGGTCCATGATCACCACGTCGAACGGCCGGCCCGCGGCACGCGCCGCCGCGAAGCGCTCGACCGCGGCCTGCCCGTCCGCCACAACCTCCACCTCGCTGCCGAGCCGGCGCAACAGCGCCGTCGCCAACCTCCGGATCGGCGCCTCGTCGTCCATGAACAGCACACGGCCGTTCGCCCCGCCGCGCGCCGGGGGCAGGTCGGCCTCCGCCGCCGGCGCGGCCTCCTCCGCCGCCGGCAGATAGACCTCGAAGGTGGTGCCATGGCCGAGCGCGGACTGCACCCGGATGTGACCCTTGTGCTTGCGCACGATCGAATAGACGGTCGCCAGCCCGAGCCCGCTGCCGGTCTGTTTCGTGGTGAAATACGGCTCGAACACGCGTTCGAGATGCTCCGGCTTGATACCCACACCCGTATCCGCGACCGCGATCCGCACGTACGCGCCGGGCGCCAGCGGCGGCACCTCGAGCGCCCGCACCCGCACGTTGCGCGCGGCGAGCCGCACCGTGCCGCCGGCGGGCATCGCCTGCACGGCGTTGATCGCGAGATTCTGCACCACCCGGCTGATCTGCGCCTTGTCCACGTCGGCCGGCCACAAGTCCGGCGCGAGGTCGAACTCCGCGTTGACCTTCGCGCCGTGCAGCGCGAACCGCGTCACCTCGGCGATGATCTCCGGCAGCCGCACCGCGGTGCGGATCGGCTCGCCGCCGCGGGCGAACGTGAGCAGCTGCTGCGTGAGGTCGCGGGCGCGCAACGCCGCACGCTCGGCATCGCGCAGCGCGGCGCCGAGCTCGGTCTCGGCCGGGACATCGAGCAGCCCGAGCGCGAGGTTGCCGATCACCGCCGTGAGGATGTTGTTGAAATCGTGCGCGATGCCGCCGGCGAGCAAGCCCACGGACTCGAGCTTCGAAGCCCGAGCCAGCTCGTGCTCGAGCCGTTCGCGCTCCGTGATGTCGCGGAACACCAGCACGGTGCCGACCACGGCGCTGTCGGCCGAGTGGATCGGCGCGCAACAGCCTTCCACGGCGCGGCGGCCGCCGCCCCGCGCGGCGCTGGTCGTGTGCACCGGCAGCTCGGCCACGGTGTCGCCGCGCAGCACCCGTTCGAACGGCACCGGCACCACCGTCTCATTCTCGGCCTCGCGCAACGGGCACACCTCGGCCACCGGCCGGCCGACCGCCGTCTCCGCCGGCCACTGCGTGAGCGCGACCGCCGCCGGGTTGAGGAAACGCACCCGCCCCTCGACATCGGTCGTGATGACGGCCTCGGCCATGGCGCGTAGGGTGACGGCCAGCCGCTCCTTCTCGGCGGCAAGCTCGGCCTCGGCGCGTTTCAGGTCGGTGAGGTCCACCAGGACCACCACGGAGCGCGCCAAGTCGATCCCGGCGGCGTTGCGCCCGATCCACCAGCGCACGAGCAGCTGCCGCGGGCGCCCGGCGAGGTCCCGCAGGCGTACCTCGCACTCATGGGCGTCCCGCCCCTGCGCCAGCGCCACGAAAGTCCCGCGCACGGCCTCCAGCGTCTCCGGCATGACGAGACGGCGGCGCTTCGCGAGCAGTTCCTCGCGCGTGGCCGCCCCGAACACGCGCAACGTCATGTCGTTGCAATCGACCACCCGCACCAGGCCGGCCGCGTGCCACACGTCGCGCGGATGGGAGGCGAGGTGGGTCGGCAGATCGGCGACGCCGGTCGCGCGCAGGCCCTCCAGCCAGCGCCCCGCAGCGCTGAAATCGGTCTCCACCATCGCGACCGGTGTGTGCTGAAAGAGCGTGCGGAAGCGCAGCTCGGACTGCCGCACCTCCTGCTCGGCCTGGCGCGTGGCGGTCACGTCGACCACCACGCCGACCAGCTCCAGGCGGTTGAAGGCGGTGCGTTTGATCGAGGCGCGTTCGAAGAGCCAATACATCTTCCCGCCCACGAACGCACGGAACTCCTGTTCGTAGCCCGGCGCGCCCGCGCGGATCGCCGCCGCGCTGCGGCGCTGCATCTCGGGATACTCGGGCACGTTGGCCTCGTCCCAGTTCAGCGCGGTGCGCGGATCGGGTTCCGCCGGCCCGAAGAGCTTGTGGAACAACGCCGAGCCGGGCACGTAGACCAGCCAGACCTGCTCGCCGTCGGGCCGCTCCTCGACCTCGGCGCGCCAAAGCAGGCAGTCGACCACGTCGAAGATCTTGTCGAGCTGGCGTTGGTGCTCGCGCTTGGCCTCCTCCGCCTCGTGGCGCGGCGTGGCGTCCGTGATCACGCCGAGCAGGTTCCACTCGCGGGGCCCCGCCGGCTCGACCGCGACCTGTTCGTGCAGCCAACGCGGCCGGTCGGGGCAGAGCGCACGGAACTCCTGCGAGTACCCGCGCAGGCCGCCGAAGATCGCGCGTTCGGCCATGCCGTCCATCTGGATGTCGGTGGCGGCGTCCACCACCCGTTCCCACCGGAAGAGCGGCAACTCGCCCGGTTCCCCGCCGAACACGGCGCGGTACAGCCGCGAGGGCGGAATGAAGAGGATCCAGTGCAGGGAGCCGTCGCCGCGGTCGATCACCCGGGCCTGCCAGAGGATGCAGTCCACCGCGTCGAGGATCCGCGCCAACTGCGCCTGATGCCCCCGCCGGGCCTCTTCGGCCTCGCGCCGCGCGGTCACGTCGACCACCACGCCGACCACGTTCCAGCTGTCGGGCCCCGCCGGCGAGATGGTGACCTGTTCGTGCAGCCACAGGACGCGCCGCGGCAGCAGGACGCGGAACTCCTGTTCGTACCCGCTCTTTCCCGACAAAATGGCCGCGGCGCCCCGCGCGTCGATCTCGGCGTTCTCGGGCACCGCGACCCGGTGCCAGTCCAGCCGGCAAGCTGTGCCCGCCGGCGGATCGCCGAAGATCTCAGCATAGAGGGCCGAACGCGAGGTCAGCACGTCCCAGGACAGCTCACCGTTCTCCAGCCGCCGGACCTCGCCGCGCCACAGCAGGCAGTGCGCCGCCGAGAGCAGGCGCTGCAGGTTCGCGTCCTCGGCCCGGCGCTGCGCCTCCTCGCGCCGGCGCTGGGAGATGTCGACGATCACGCCGTTCAGCGCCCATTCCCCGTCTCGCACCGGGCGGATCGCCACCTGTTCGCGCAGCCAGATGTCGCCGGTCTCGCGCGGCACGTGGAACTCCTGCTCGTAGGCGGTCCGTCCGCCCAGGATCGCCTCGCGCGCCGTGACCTCCATGGCCGCCGCCTCCGGCACGCCGAGGTCGCGCCACCGCAAGACCGGCTGCACCGCCCGGGCCTCGCCGAACAACCGCCGGAGCAACTCGGAAGCGGGCACGAACACCTCCCAGTCGAAAGCGCCGACGGGACGCCGCACCACCCGCGCCTGCCACAGCAGCGCGTGCATTTCGCCCGCGAGCCGCTCGAGCCGCTGTTCGTTCGCGCGCGCGATCTCCTCGGCCTCGCGCCGCGCGGTGACATCGGTCACGACCGCCACCACGTGCCACTTGTCGGGGCCGAGCGTCTCGATCGCCGCGGTTTCGTGCAGCCAGAACGTCCGCCCCTCTGCGAGGACGCGAAAGTCCTGTTCGTATCCGGACTTCCCCTCCTGCATCGCCACCGTGCTGCGCGCATCCATCTCCGCCTGCTCGGGCAGGTGCAGATCCAGCCATAGGCCGCGCTCCGGCGTCGGGAAATGGTCGCCGAGCAGCCGCCGGTACAGCTGCGAGGGCTGCACCATGGTGAAATGCCACGCCATCCGGTCGCGTTCGCGCCGCACCTCGGCTTCCCAGACCATGGAGTCGGTCATCGCCAGCGCGCGCCGCCAACGCCGGTCGACCGCGGAGTCGACCCGCCGGCGACTCCAGCACCGCCAACCGGCCAGCGTCAGGCCCACAACCGCCCCGCCCGCGAGCGCCCACCACCAGCCCGGCGCCGCCAAAGCGTCCGCCGCGGCCTCACCCGCCGCGGGCGCAGCCATTCCCCAGCTCGGCGCGAGGGCGCCGGCCGCCGTCCACCGCAGATGGCCAAAAGGCGAAGTCATGATCGGCTCGAATGGCGCAGCGAACGCCCGCCCGCCAGACGTGTCGAGAGACAAACCCGGCGGACGGGCGTTCTCCCTACCCCGCGTCCCTCTCCCGCGTTTCCGCCGATCGCCCCGCCGCGCCGATCGGTCCGCCAAGGCCGGCCTCTTCCCTTGACTAGCCGCCCCCCCCACCTACCCTCGGCCGCCTTTTGTTCGGCATGGCCAACGATCTCAAAGACACCCTGAACCTGCCCAAGACCGATTTTCCCATGCGGGCCAACCTCGTGGGACGCGAACCGCAGCGGGTGTCGCATTGGGAGAAACTCGACCTCTACGCGCGCCTCCAGGCCCAGAATGCCGGCGGCACGCCCTTCGTCCTGCACGACGGTCCCCCGTTCACCAACGGCGATGTCCACATCGGCACCGCGCTGAACAAGACCCTCAAGGACATCACGCTGCGCTACCGCTCGATGCGCGGCCACCGCACGCCGTATGTCCCCGGCTGGGACTGCCACGGCCTCCCGATCGAGCAGAAGGTCTCCCGCGAGATCCAAGCGAAGAAGGAAACCCTCACCACCGCCGAGCTCCGCCAGCGCTGCGACGCCTTCTCCGAGGGCTGGATCGCCACGCAGACCCGGCAGTTCAAACGCCTCGGCGTCCTCGCGGATTGGAAGAACGAGTACAAGACGAAGGCGCCGGCGTTCGAGGCCGACATCCTCCGCACCTTCGCGGGCTTCGTCGAACAGGGCCTCGTCTACCGCAGCAAGAAGCCCGTCTATTGGTCCATCCCCTTCGAGACCGCGCTCGCCGAGGCGGAGATCGAGTACAAGGACCACCGCAGCCTCTCCATCTGGGTGCGTTTCGCGCTGCCCGCGACCGAGACCGCGCGGTTCCACCTGCCCGCCGGCGTGCCGGCCAGCGTGGTCATCTGGACGACCACCCCGTGGACGCTCCCGGCCAACCTCGCCATCGCGGTGCACCCCGAGCTCGACTACGTGTTCGCCCAACACGGCGCCGAGATCTTCGTCGTCGCCGCCGCGATGCTGGAGAAGTTCGCCGCCGACTGTGGCCTCGAGGGACCAGTCGAGGTCCTGCGCACCGTGCGCGGCGCCGATCTGGAACACCTCCAGGCCCGGCATCCCTTCATCGACCGCGCCTCGCCGGTCGTGCTCGCCGACTACGTCACCACCGAGAGCGGCACCGGCTGCGTCCACACCGCGCCCGGCCACGGCCAGGACGACTACCAGACCGGCCTGCGCTACAAGCTCGAGATCTACTGCCCGGTCGGCGACAACGGCTGCTATGTCGACGACGGCCGCGTGCCCGCCGACCTCGTCGGCCTCTCCACCCTCGAGACCGTCGAGATGCTGGAGAAGAAGCGGACCTCGCCGGCGAACTTCAACGTCGTCAAGAAGCTCGAGGCGCTCGGCGCCCTCGTGAAGTCCAAGAACCTCGAGCACAGCTACCCGCACTGCTGGCGCTCGAAGACGCCGATCATCTTCCGCGCCGTCGACCAGTGGTTCGTCTCGCTCGACAAGGCCATGCGCTCCGGCGCCTCGGCCCGCACCAAGGCCCTGGCCGAGATCGGCGCCGTCGAGTGGGTGCCCGAGTCCGGCGAGACCCGCATCCGCGGCGCCGTGGAGGCCCGGCCCGACTGGTGCATCAGCCGCCAGCGCACCTGGGGTGTGCCGATCCCGGCCTTCTACGACGAGCAGAAGAACGCCTACCTCGACGCGGGCGTGATCCGCGCCATCGCCGCCAAGATCGCCGAAAAAGGCTCCAACTTCTGGTACGACGCCACCCCCGCCCAGCTCCTCGAGGGCGTCGCCCTCCCGGCCGGCTGGCCCGCCGCCGCCCAGCTCACCTGCGGCCGCGACACGCTCGATGTCTGGATCGACTCCGGCTCCTCGCATGCCGCCACGCTCAAACGCCAGCAGGGCGCCACGCAGTGGCCGGCCGATCTGTATCTGGAAGGCAGCGACCAGCACCGCGGCTGGTTCCAGTCCTCGCTCTGGACCGGCGTCATCGCCCACGGCGGCGCGCCCTACAAGACCGTCCTCACCCACGGCTTCATCGTCGGCAAGGCCGGCAAGAAGATCTCCAAGTCCGGCCAGTACGAGAAGCCACCGACCTCCGACAACTACATCGCGCAGTACGGCGCCGATGTGATCCGCCTCTGGATCGCCTCGCAGGACTTCACCCAGGACATCCGCGTCTCCGACCTCGGTCCCGACCTGAAGAACCCGTCGAGCATCCTCAACGTCGTCGGCGAGGCCTACCGGCTCCTGCGCAACACCCTGCGTTACCAGCTCTCCTGCCTCTACGACTTCGATCCGGCGCAACACGCCGTGCCCGTCGAGCAGCTGGATTCGTTCGACCGCTGGGCCCTGAACAAGACCGCCGAGCTCATCGACGCCGCCACCGCCGCCTTCGAGGCCTACGAGTACCACCGCGTGTACCAGCTCGTGAACCAGTTCTGCTCGGTCACGCTCTCGGCGACCTACCACGACATCCTCAAGGACCGGCTCTACACCTTCCCGGCCGACTCGCTCCAGCGGCGCAGCTCGCAGACGGCGATCCACGCGATGTTCTCCGCCCTCGTGCGCCTCGTGGCCCCGGTCACGACCTTCACCGCCGACGAGGCGTGGAGCTTCGGTGTCCACAAGGCCGAGTACGCCGACGACTCGATCCATCTCCAGACATGGCCGGAGGCGCCGTTCGCCTGGCGCGCGCCGGAGCTCGCCGCCGAGTTCGACCAACTCCTCGCCTTCCGCGCGAAGGTGAACGAGAAGCTCGAGGGCCTCCGCCAGTCCGGCGAAATCGGCAAAGGTCTCGATGCCGCGGTGCAACTCACCGGCGGCGCCGACGACCCGTTCTTCGCGCTGCTCAACCGCCACCGCGACAGCCTCGCCGAGCTCTTCATCGTCTCGCGCGTCGACCTCGTGGCCGGCGCCGGCCCCGTCTCGATCGTCGCCACCGTTGCCGGCGGCGAACGTTGCCCGCGCTGCTGGCGCTGGGTCCCCGCTCTCGTCCCCACCCCTGTCCATGGCTCAGTGTGCCCCCGCTGTGCCGAGGCTCTGCCGCACTAGACCAGCCCCAACACAGTCCCGCTTTCTTACTGCGTTATGCCCAACTCCAAGAAGACCAAGCCTGCCCCGGCCAAGAAGCCCGTCGCCAAGAAACCAGTCGCCAAGCACGCTCCAGCCAAGAAGCCGGTCCCGCAGCACAAGAAGTCATCCCCTTCCAAGCCCGCCCCGGCGAAACATCAACCCGCCAAGCCCGCCCCAGCGAAGCACCACCCGCCCAAAGCGCAC
>JAEXPQ010000012.1 GCA_023446735.1 Verrucomicrobiota bacterium | reverse complement strand
GCCTGCCGCAGGCGCACGCCCGGCTCACCGCTTACGCGGCGGCGCAGCGCGGCGACGCGGCGCTCGCGCGTCGGGCCTGGCGGGAGTTCCTCGCCGGGGAGCGGCACTTCGGCCACGAGCAGTTCCGGAAAATGGAGACAGCGCGGCTGTCGGGACCGGCGGTGTTGCGGCCGGTCGACGAGGCGGCCTGGGTGTCGACCAACGGCACCGCCCAGTGGGGCCTGGCGGCGATCCAGTGCCTCGCGCTGGCCGGGGCGGCGCTGCCGGAGGACGCCCGATGAATGACTTCGTCCCGCGCCGCTCCGTCGCCCCTCTGACGGTCAGAGGTGGGCGTCGTTGTGAAACGGGCTCCGACGAAACACCGTCCCGGCGTCGTCGGACTTCCGGCCTACGCCCTGCATACGGCGTGCGTTTGTCGGTCGTTACCGAGGTTTCCCGCCTCGAGCCCAAGGGGCACCCCGCCCGGGTCGTCCCCGTTTCCCCTCTTTTCTCCCAGTAAAGCATTTCATCCGCCATGGGTTTCTATTTCGAAGATCATCAGAGCATGTACGCGCAGGCGGGCATGCAGGTTGAGAAGACGCTCGACACGATCGTGCGCCGTTACCGCGGCGTGAATCCGCCGCACGCACCGTCGTTTCGCGCCTATGCGCCCACGGGGATCGTGCGCGGGAAGGACTATCGCTACGAGGCGGACTTCAACACGGTCTTCCCGAAGGCCGCCGCGGGATCGTTCGTGTACGCGTGGGCCCGTATCTGGTCCGATGGGCCGGCCGAGTTGCGGTTCGACCTCTCGGTGCATTGCCCCACGGTGCTGTACGTCAACCAGGCCTGCTTCTACCGCTCCACGATCTTCCACGAGCGGTATCCGAAGGAGCGGCAGTGCCTTTCCCTGCCGCTCGTCGCCGGCTGGAACCACGTGGTGGTCCGTTTCAAGAAGACCGACGCGGGCTTCGGCGGCGTGTTCGGCACCTGGCTGGGCAAGCTCTCGTACTATTTCCTCATGCCCACCGAGGCCCGCACCGGGCAGGAGGGCTGGATCTTCACCGAGCCGCAGGCCGCCGAGCTCGAGATCATTCCGGGGCGCGGCGTGACCGAGGCCGACACCGGCCTGACCTGGTTGCCGTGCACCGAGTGGGGCAAGGCCCAGCGCTCACAGGGCCAGTGTCGCCGCATCTACGGTCTCAGATCCGGCAGCAGCGCCGTGGGCTGGACCCGCGGGACCTTCCTGCGGCCGGACGGCGGCGAGTACCTCCTCACCGGCTCCGCGCAGGGGCCGGTTACCGTGGTCATCGGCGACGCCGTCGTCCACACCGCCGCCAAGGCCGGCAAGTTCACCGCCCGTGTGCGCGTGCCCTTCGGCGTGCACGACGTGATGGTGCAGACCGCCTGCGGCGCGAAGGACTGGGGCTTCGAACTCGAGTTGCGCGACGGCAAGCAGCTGGTGCAGTTCACCAGCCCGTGCAATCTCCAGGGCCCGGCGCTGCCGTGGATCTTTGCGGGGCCGTTCGCGGCCGGCGCGAAGATCGATCTCGCGGGCCTGCGCGATCTCCACCGCCTGATCAAGGGCGCCGACGGCGACACCTACTGGCGGCTCGATGCGCCGGACCTGTGGGTGCGTCCGTACAACGACAACACGCTCTACGGCCGCTGGAACTACCCGCTCGGCGTCACCCTCTACGGGCTCCTGCACGCCTCGCGCCTGATCGGCTCCGAGGAGACCCAGCGCTACCTGGTCGAACACATGCGCTTCTGCAGCGACATCTTCGACTACGCGTTGTGGGACCGGAAGCAGTACGGCGGCGCCACCAACGTCCATCACCTCCTCACCAGCATCGACAGCCTCGACGACTGCGGCTCGTTCGGCTCTTCGCTGCTGGAGGTGATGAAGTACTTCGAGATCCCGGACGGCCGGGCGATCGCCGACTACGTGGCCGACTACATCTCGAACCGGCAGATCCGCCTGCCCGACGGCACGTTCTTCCGCAAGAACCTCATGCACGTCTTCCACGAGGACACCCTCTGGGCCGACGATCTCTACATGAGCGTGCCGTTCCTCTGCCGCTACTACCAGCTCACCGGCGACGCCCGCTATGTCGACGACGCGGCGCGGCAGTTCATCGGCTTCCGGAAGATGCTCTACATCCCGGCCAAGAAGCTGATGTCGCACGTGTACGACTTCACGCGCAACATGGCCACCGGCATCCCGTGGGGGCGCGGCAACGGCTGGGTGTTGTTCTCGCTCTCCGAGCTCCTCGCGGTGCTGCCGGAGAAGCACGAGCTGCGCCCCGCGGTGCTCGCGATGTTCCGCGAGCTGTGCGAGGGCGTGCTCGCCCAGCAGGATGCTGCCGGCATGTGGCACCAGGTCGTGGACGAACACGACTCGTACCCCGAGACCTCTTGCACCTCGATGTTCGCCTACGCGTTCGCGCGGGGCGTGCAGTACGGCTGGCTTGAGGACGCGGCGCCGTACGCGCGCGCCGTTTTCAAGGCCTGGGAGGCGCTCAACCGCGGTTCGATCGACCGCCTGGGCAACGTCCACGGCGTCTGCCGCGGTTCGGAGTTCTCCTTCACGTCCGACTACTACAAGCGCGACCTGCTCTGGAACCTCAACGACACGCACGGCATCGGCATCGTCCTGCTCGCCGGCGTGGAGGTGCATCGCCTGACGCAGCACCTGCAGCGGACGCCGGCCGCGAAAGCGGCGGGCCGCAAGAGCGCGAAATAACTTTGGCCGCCGCGGCGCGAGCTCGCGGCGACCGACGCATCTTTCGGGGGAAAGATCCCGGAGAGAGGAAGGGGGGTAGTGCCGCCTCTCTCCGGAGACCCCGAGGGGCGGGGCGGAGGTGTAAAGTTTTCCTCTCTCTTCTCTTTCGATGGGCGTCGTGCGCCCGGCGGAGCGACTTGCGGGTTGCCATGCGCGAGAAGAACGGTCCCATACTGCGGTCTTCACCCGATGAACGTTCTCAAGTGCTTCGCGGTTGCGGGTCTTGGCGCCGTATTGGCTGCGGCGACCCGGGGAGAGAGTACCCTCACGACTGATCCCGTCGGCTTTGTCCGGGTGCAAACCCCGGCCGCGGCGGAAGCGGCCGTGGCCTGTCCGTTCGAGCGTCCGTGGGAGTTCTACGGCAAGGTGGCCTCGGTGGCCGGGGGAGTCGTGACGGTCGCGGGCCGGCCGGCGTGGCCGGCGGCGCGGTTCGTCTTCGCGGCCCCGGCGCAACGGAAGACCTACTATGCTCGATTCACCTCGGGCGCGCGGGCGGGTGCCTTCTTCACGGTCCTGAGCAACGGGGCGGACACCCTCGTGCTCGACCTCAACGGCGATTCGCTGGCGCAGGTCGCCGCGGGCGATCTGTTGACCGTCACCCCTTACTGGACCATCGGCTCGCTCTTCCCCGCCACCGCCGCCGGCGTGTCGTTCGAGAGCTCGCCGAGTGCCGTCTCCCGGCGGACGGAACTGTTCGTGCCCGATCAGTCGGCCGTCGGCACCAATCCGTCGGCCGCCGCGACCTACTATTTCCTCAACGGTGCCTGGCGCCGATTCGGGGCCTCGATCACGGAGTCGTTCGACGACGCCGTGATCCTGCCGGACAGCTATCTGCTGTTGCGCAACCGGGCGTTCTCCGGGACCACGATGTTCGTCGGTTCGGTGCTCATGTCCGACATTCGGATCGGCCTGAACTCTCTCCCCGCGGCGAAGCAGGACAATCTCGTCGCGCTCGCCCGCCCGATCGATGTCTCGCTGGCCAACAGCGGCTTGATCGCCAGCGGCGCGTTCCGGGCGACGCTCAGTCCCGCGGCGCGCCTGGACGAGCTCTTCGTCTTCGACAACGCCGCGCCCGGGATCAACAAGGGCGTGGCCGCGATCTATTACTTCTACAACGGGGCTTGGCGGAAGATCGGCCGACCGGTCACCGAGGACTGCGGCGCCGAGCTCGTGTTCAAGACCGGCCAGGGGGCGATCATCCGCAAGGCGGAGAGCGGCGCCCCGGCGGCCACGACCGATTGGGTCAACAAACCCACGTATTGAAGGAGCACCTTTCCCGATGAAGCACGGACTGCCGGTCGTTTTCTTCGCCGTGGTCGCGCTGGCGGCCGCCGGGCGCGCCACCGTCACGATCAACCTCACCGCGGGCCGGCTGTACGGTTCCGATGGGACGACCGTGTGCCCCGACAACGGACTGGTCCAGCTGGTCGCGGCCGGAGCGGACGGAGTGTTCACGGCGCCGTCCGCCGGCGGCTTCGTGCGCGGCGACGACGTCCTCCTGCGTAGTTTCGCGATGAACTCGGGCGCGACTGGCCAGGCCGGGGTGGGGGCGGCGCCGGTGGTGCTCGACTACGGCAGGCTCGGACTCGCGCCAGGGCAGCGCCTCGCACTGCGCTGGTACCCGACTTTGTCCCCGGCGGCGACCGCCCCAGCGGCGGGTACTCCCTTCGGACATTATTCCGGAGCCGGGGTGCGCGATGGCTCGGACAGCGAATGGATCTTGCCGCCCGAAGGCTGGAGCGGGTCGCTCAATCTTCTCACGGTTGCGGCTGGGGGCGGCAGCGCCGAAGCGACCGGCGCGGCGGCGGAGCTCGTGGCGTCGGTCCCGGGCCCAGTGATCTCGCGTCAGCCCACTTCGGCGACCGCGACCGCCGGAGCCCCTGCGGCCCTCTCGGTCTCGGCGACGGGTACCGGGCTGCACTACCAGTGGTATCGGGGCAAGCACGCGGTCGGCGGCGCCACGGGCGCGACGCTGGCGGTCGCCCAGGCGACGCCGTCCGATGCGGGAATCTACGAGGTCGTCATCTCGGCCGGTTCCGCCGAGACGTTGTCGCTTCCGGCGGTCCTCGGGGTGATCCCGCCCGCGGGGGTACGCACGGTGGGCGCCGTCGAGACCCGCGCGGAGTGGCAGGACATCCGGCACCCCAATGGCAACATCTACGACCAGTTTCTGCTCTCCGGCGGGGCGGGCACGTTCACGGCCGCAGCGGGGAAGATCGCTCGGATCTCGTTCCTCGACACCCGCAACAGCATCGTGCAGGTGGAGATGTCCGGAGCGGGCGCGGTCACTGTCGTGCTCGACGATCCGGCGGGGCCGATGCTTCCGACGCTCTATAACCAGAACATCGAATACATGCGGGGCTCGCCGACGGTGATTCTCGCCGGCGCCGACGCGACGACCCATCTGTCGATCTACTCGGTGGGGACACGCACCAACCCGGGGGTCACGCGCAACGATGTGGTGTATGAGGGCTGGGCACGGGTCACGGCGCTGGGCATCGGCAGCCGCGACGGCGGGCTCGGCGGCCTGCATCTCGGCAACGTCGGCTTCTCCGGCGCGCAGGGCCCAACCGGAATCGTCGCGTTCGACGTCGCCACGTTCGCGCAATCGCCGGCGGTCGTGCACGACATCGGCGCCGTCGGTAGCGGGGTTCCGTATCTCAGTTTCGGAGCCGCGGCGCGGGTGGGCGTCAAGATCGCCGGCGGCAGCCTCGCACAGCCGGTCGGGGTCGCCGTGACGGTCTCCGGGCTCAGCGAGGTGCAGATGGGCGCCGGTCAGGATTCCTGCGGGGTGGGGGCACCCGCCCAGACCTGTGCCGGAGAGTTGGAGCTCCCGGACGGCACGGACGTCACCTCCACGTTGGTCACCGGCCCCTGAGCGCCTTGCGCTCGCGCCGCCGTGCGGCGCGCGCCCACAAGCTGCAGCGCGTGTAACAGGTCGGAAGATACTGCGTCGAGGGCCTATGCTACGGTGTCGTTCCGCGGCGCGGCGGGGCCGAGTTGGCGGGCATGATCGGCGACATTCGGAGTCGGCGGGCCGGACGCGTTATGCAGAAAGTTCCAGAAAAGCCTCGCCACGGAGGGGCTGTGGTTTTCCATCGGCGCTGCTTATCCCCCAAACGCAGTGCAAGAAGCCCGGCTTTCGCGCCGCGGCTGCAACCCCCAAGAAGACGAGATTATGCCGAACGCCATGATGCCACTCGCCGCAGCGTTGTCCGACCGCCCCGGGATATGGGATTCGTTGAGTTATCAGGTGGTTGGATTGCTGGTCGTTTTCACCGCCTTGGGTTCGATCTGGTTTCTGATGGAACTGATGGGATTCGTCTTCCGAAAGATCGAGGCTCGCAAACAGGCACGGACGGCCGCCGTGGCCGCCGTTGCGCCGGAGCCGATCGACCTGCCGGTTGCCGGGATTCGTCCGGAGATCGTCGCCGTGATCACGGCGGCGGCCCATGCGAGCCTGCAGGCGGGCGAGCAGATCATCGCGATCCATCCGCTCGGTCACACGCACGACGTGAATGTGCAGCTGGGTGCCTGGTCGAGCGAAGGTCGCCGACAAATCTTCGCCGGCCGCAAAGTCCGTTAATCCCCAAACCTCCTTCGCCATGTTCCAAGGCCTCCTCGATTTCATCAATACCACCGGATTTGCGAACATCACGTGGCAGATGGCCGTGATGTGGGCGGTCGTTTCGGTGCTGCTTTATCTGGCGATCGTGAAGGGCTTCGAGCCGTTGCTGCTCGTCCCGATCGCCTTCGGCGCGTTGGTGGCCAACCTGCCGACCCGCGGCGTGATCACTTCGGAAATGCTGCCCAACGGTGTCTACCAGACCTCGACGTTCAAGGTGGAGGGCAAGATTGAGACGGTCCACGGTGGCACTGATCCCAGCGGTGCGTTCGTGCCGGGGAGCGAAGTGCGGATGAAGGTTGAGCGAATCGAAGGCGGCTTGTACGATTTCATCGCCCAGGGCGTGAAGATCGAGATCTTCCCGCCGATCATCTTCCTCGGCGTGGGAGCGCTCACGGATTTCGGCCCGCTGATCGCGGCGCCGCGAACCTTTCTGCTCGGGGCAGCGGCGCAGGTGGGGCTTTTTATTACTTTCTCTGGCGCGTTGCTGATGGGCTTCACCTCGAAGGCCGCTGCGTCGATCGGTATCATCGGCGGGGCCGACGGTCCGACGTCGATATTCGTCACCAACAAGCTCGCTCCCCATCTGCTCGGCGCGGTGGCGGTGGCGGCGTATAGCTACATGTCGCTGGTTCCGTTGATCCAGCCGCCGATCATGAAGCTGCTGACGACGGACAAGGAGCGGCGGATCAAGATGAAGTCGCTGCGCAAGGTATCCCGGCTCGAGAAGCTCATCTTCGCGGTGGTCGTGATGGTCATCTGCATCCTGATCGTGCCCGATGCCGCGGCGCTGATCGCGATGCTCATGCTCGGCAACTTCCTGCGCGAATGCGGCGTCGTTGAGCGTCTGCTGCTCTCGGCCCAGAACGAGATCATCAACATCCTCACGATCTTCCTTGGCACGAGCGTGGGCCTGACGATGTCCGGGCAGAGCTTTCTGGCGCTGGAGACGATCAAGATCATCGTGCTCGGTGTGGTGGCCTTCGGCTTTTCGACGGCGGGTGGCGTGCTCTTCGCGAAGGTGATGAACAAGTTCAGCCCGAATAATCCGATCAATCCGCTCATTGGCTCGGCGGGCGTTTCGGCGGTACCGATGGCCGCGCGCGTGTCGCACATCGAGGGCCAGAAGGTTGATCCGAGCAACTACCTGCTGATGCATGCCATGGGCCCGAATGTGGCCGGCGTGATCGGCACGGCAGTCGCGGCCGGCTACTTCATCTCGACGCTAAAATGAGCGACGGGGCGGTCGCCGCGGCCCACCAAGAAAAACGAGGCGGCGCGCAGGCGCTGCCTTGATGGTTGCAGGTTTGCTCGTCGGCTCAGGCGTGACGAAGGATTCGCGCGGCGAGCGTCGAGGGACGAGCGCCTCACCGTCGGGGACGAACTTCCGGCGCGAGTATTCCGCTCGATCCCCTCAGGGATCGAGCATCTCGTCGCTCGACTCTCGGCACTCGACCGAATGATTGGCTCAGGCGTGCGGGTAGCCGAGCGACTGAAGGCGGTGCAGGAGTTCGCCGGTGTCGCACTCAAGGGGCAGGAACAGAACCTTCACGGGCAGCCCCTTTTGGTGGTGTCGCACGCGGATGCCCTTGAAGAACCACGGGTAGAGGCCACCGCGACCGATGCGAGCGATCGCTTGGCGTGGCAGGCGGAAGTCGCCGCGGTTGCCCTTGATCCAGAGTTCTTCGGCGGTGGCCTGAAGCACTGCACCGGGTTTGGGCCCGAAGGTGGCGGCGACGTCGTCGGCCATGTGGCCTTCGAGGTGGAGGGGGCCGGAGGCGGCGGGCGCTGGGGAATCGGGCGTGGTGAGCATAGCGAGCGGGGACGCAAAGACGACACGCCGACCGCCGACACGGAGACCCGCGCCGTTGGGGCGGGTGGGGCCGGGAGGGTCGGGCGACGGTGTCGCCGAGTTGAGGAGACGGCGGCCCGACCGTCTCGAATGCCTTCGGGCCCTGCGGCTCCGAACCCAAGTGGGATTCATTCCGGGATTCGAGGGTGAGGCAAGGGCAACCGCCCGGTATCTTCGCTATTCTCGCCGTCCTGGCGTGGGTGCGGACAGCTGCCCGGTCCTGGAGTACTCAGCTACTTTCGCCCGGACTGGGCGCCGGGGGCGGGTTCATGCCCGTTTGTTGTTCCTACGTCGGGCACGGCCAATTGCGAATCGGTGTGGTCGTGCGAAGCCTTCACTCCGGCGTGCTCCCAAGCTTCGGGCGCGGCCATGGTGGGTTCGCTCTCGGCGAGGGTGGCGCCGGTGGCGACCCGCGCGAAGGCGGCGGCCAGCGTGAGGCTCAGGCTCGAGGCGAGGGTCCAGGCCAGCGCGCGCTGGTCGGCCCCGGCACGCGCGAGCACCTCGACGGCGACGGCGGCGATCGTGAGCATGGGCGCGGCGAGCAGGTGCGCGCCCGAGTCGGTGCCGAGGCGGCGGGCGAACCAGTGGGCGTAGACGAACCGCCGCAGGACGAAGTGCAACAGGCCGGTGGCGACCGCCAAGGGGAAGACCAGGGTGAGCAGCAGCCGCGGTTCGACGAGAGTGCCCAGCCCGAAGAAGAACACGGGCACGAAGAGCCGGTCGCGGAGGGGTTCGAGGCGGTGGCTGAGCTGCGCCTCTTGGTCGGTGGCGCGGCTGATGAACAGACCGAGCACGAAGGCCGTCTTGGGTGCGCTCAGGCCCAGCCGGTCGCCGAGGGCGGCGATGGCGAAGAGCGCGAGCACGACGAAGTGCACCTGGACCTTGAGGCCCGACGCGAGCAGTCGACTCAGGTGAGGGGCGCCGCGCACGGCGAGGAGCGCGGCGAGCACGGCCGCGGTGAGCAAGCCGATCATCTTCAACACGACCAACCACCACACCGCGCCGCCTAGAACTGGGCCCGCCGTGGCGAGCAGGAGGATGCCGATCACCTCGACGGCCACGATCCACTCCAGGAAACGGCGGCGCGTCCTCATGTTGGGAAAGTGAAAGTTCAGCCAAAGCGGATACGCCATGCCGACGGAGGTGCTGGCCAGGGCGACCGCGGCCACGAGCGCGTGCGGCCAAGGCACACCCGCGAGGCAGCCAAGCCCGGTGAGCAGGGGCAGCTGCCACGCCATCCACAACGCGGCGCGGCGCGCGGCGGAGACGGACTCGCGCCGCTCCGGCAACTCGATCTCGAGCCCGACCGAGAAAAGCAGCAGCACAAACCCGAACTGCCCGATCTCGCGCCACACGTGGCGGATCTCCGCGCCCATGAACGCGCCGGCGAGGATGCCGGCGACGATGTAGAGCGGGTAGAGCAGGCCCGGGCGCTCGAGCCGCCGGCAGAAGTCCGGCAATGCGAGCAGCAAGAGGAGCAGGAGAACGGCACCTTCCAGGATCGTCATGCGGGGGAAGCGCGGAGGCTATTCCTGCCCGGGCTGGCCGCCGAGCGGCCCGTCGGCGGGGCCGTCGGGCTGGGTGTCGCCAGGGAGCAGCGACACGAGCCGAAAGAGGTCGGCGCGGCGGTCGAGGCGCGGGGTGACGGTGCCGTCGGAGCGGGAGGCGTGCAGGTCGTCGAGGTCGACATCGCACACGAGGAGTGTCTCCTCGTTGGAGTCGGCCTCGGCGGCGATGCCGTCGCGGGCGAAGGCGAAGTCGGAGGGGGTGAGCACGGCGGCCTGACCGTAGTTGATGTCCAGATTGCCGACGTCGGGCAGGTTGCCGACGTTGCCGGCGAGGGCGACGTAGATCTGGTTCTCGATCGCGCGGGCCTGGGCGCAGTAGCGGACGCGCAGGTAGCCCTGGCGGTTGTCGGTGCAGAAGGGCACGAAGAGGATTTCGGCGCCGTGGTCGGCGAGGTAGCGCGCGGCTTCGGGGAACTCGACGTCGTAGCAGATGAGCACGCCGATCTTGCCCTTGGGGGTGTCGATGACGCGCAGGGTGTTGCCGCCGGAGATGCCCCAATGACGGCGCTCGTTGGGGGTGATGTGGAGCTTGGGCTGGCCGACGATCTCGCCGGAGGGCAGGCAGACGAAGGCGACGTTGTGGAGCCGGTCGCCGTCGACCGCGACGGGGTGGCTGCCGGCGATGATCGTGAGGCCGTGGCGGGTGGCGAGGCGGCGCATGAGGCTGGTGAAGCGTTTCTCGTAGCCGGCGAGGCGACGGATTCCCTCGACGGGCGAAAGTGCGTCCTCCTGCGAGAGCAGCTGCACGGAGACGAACTCGGGTAGCAGGACGAAATCGGCACGGTAGTCGGCGGCGACCTCGACGAAATAGGAGACCTGGCGCTCGAAGTCGGCGAAGGATTTGACCTTGCGCATCTGATACTGGACGCACGCCAGGCGGGCCTTGCGAGCGCCGGTGGTGGGCCGCTGGTAGTCGGGATTGAGCCATTCGATGAGGCTGGCGAAGTTGCGGCTGCGCGGGTCGCGCAGGTAGTTGGCCATGACTCCGCGCAGGGTGAATCCTTCGCGCAGCTGGAAGCTCAGGACGAGGTCGCGCAGTTCGCCGGTGACGACCCGCTGGGCGTACTCCTCGGGGCTCATGCGGTCGGCAACATCCTGGTAGTTCCAGAGGCGGCCGCCGGCGAGGATGCGGCGTTTGTTGAGGCGGCGGCAGAGCTGGCGGCGGGCCTCATAGAGCGCGGCGCCGATGCGCTGGCTGCGGTAGTCGGGATGTACGCAGATATCGGCCCCGTAGAGGGTATCGGCAGCCGGGTCGTGGTTCGTGAAATAGCCGCTGTCGGTGATGCCGGACCAGGTGTGGGGGCGGAGCGGGTCGGGTCCGAGGTTGACGATGAGCGTGGCCACGGCGCCGACGAGGCGGCCTTCGCACTCGGCGACGATCTGGCCCTGGGGGAAGACGCGCTGGTGGCTGAGGAGGTGGCGCTCGCCCCAGACGACGTTCTCCTCGGCGAGGAGCGGGTAGGCGACCTTGTTGAGTTCGACGAGCGCCGGGATGTCGGCCCGGGTCGCTTCGCGGAGGGTGACGGAGTCCTTCTTTTTGGTCGGCATGCGCGGAGGTTGGGGGGGCGGTGGGAGGAGGTCAAAGGGCGGTTGCGGCCGGCGCGGGATTTTCACCGTGCGTCGGTGGCGAACGGTTACGACGGAGCGGTTGGGCTCGCCTGCCCGGCGGCGGGTGCGTAGTCGAGAGTCATGCTGATCGAGTTGCTCATGTTGGCTGGTGGACTGGCGCTGGTGGTCAAGGGCGGGGGATTCTTCGTGGCGGCGGCGATCCGGCTCGCGGAGTTCCTGCGCCTGCCGCGGGTGGTGGTGGGCTCCACGCTCGTGAGCCTGGCGACGACGACGCCCGAACTCGTGGTCTCGGTGACGGCCGGGTTGCACGGCGAGTCGGGGCTGGCGATCGGCAACGCCGTGGGGTCCTGCGTGTGCAACCTCGGGCTGATCCTCGGCGTGACGGGGATGCTGGCGACGGTGCATGTGCGGTTCCGGACCCTGCTGCTGCCGTTTTCGGTGATGCTCGGCCTGGGCCTGGTGCTGGTCTTGATGACCATGGACCACGCCTTGTCGCGGGGGGAGGGTTTGGTGCTGGTGGCCGTGGGGGTGGGCTACTTCATCATCGATTTCTGGCGACACTGGCAGGATCGCGGCGGACCGGCGGGCGCGGAGGCGACGGAGATCGAGGAGGATCGGACGGTGGCGCGGTGGGGCTGGGTGCGCACGCCGGCGGGGGCTTCGGTGCAGTTTCTTTTCGGGGCGGCGATCGTGGTGGCGGGCAGCCGGTTGCTGGTCGACGGCGCCAGCGGGGTGGCGCTGCGACTGGGGATCCCGGCGCTGGTGGTGGGACTGACGGTGGTGGCGGTGGGGACGTCGTTGCCCGAACTGGTCACGGCGATCACGTCTTCGCGACGGGCGGTCGGCGATCTGGCGGTGGGCAACGTGCTCGGGGCGAACATCGCCAACCTCTCGATAATTGTGGGCACCGCGGCGGCGATCCAGGCCGTGGGCCTCGACCGGATGACGCAGCTGATCAGTTTTCCGGCGATGATTGCGGTGATGGTCGCGCTGTTGCCGTTGCTGCTCAGCAAGCGTGGGCTGGGTCGCCCCCACGGGCTGGCGCTGCTCGGAATGTATGCGGCGTACCTTGGCGGCGTGGTCGGCCTGATGTTGTGGGGTGCGGGATGAAGCGGACCTCCGGCCGGCGCGGGTGCGCGAGGCGCGGGAAAGAGAACGGGCGGCTCCGGGGAGGAGCCGCCCGAGGGACGGGAGCACGAACGAATGCCCGGGCTCAGAAGAGCGTGAAGGCGACGTTCACGCCGGCGGTGACGATCGAGACCATACTCATCAACTTGATGAGGATGTTCAGGCTGGGGCCGGCGGTATCCTTGAAGGGGTCGCCGACGGTGTCGCCGATGACGGCGGCCTTGTGGGCGATGGAGCCTTTGCCGCCCATGTGGCCTTCCTCGATGTACTTCTTGGCGTTGTCCCAAGCGCCGCCGGAGTTGGCCATGAACACGGCGAGCACGAAGCCGGTGGAAAGACCTCCGCCGAGCAGACCGAACACGCCGGGTACGCCGAAGACGAGGCCGACGAGGATCGGGACGACCACGGCGAGCAGGGAGGGAACGATCATCTCGCGTTGGGCGCCGGCGGTGGAGATGGCGACGCAACGCGCGTAATCGGGCAGATCGGTGCCGCCGAGGATGCCCGGCTTCTCCTTAAACTGGCGACGGACTTCTTCGACCATGCTGGCGGCGGCGCGGCCGACGGCGTTGATGGTGAGGCCGCAGAAGAGGAACGACATCATCGAGCCGAGGAAGAGGCCGACGATGACCTTCGGGTTCATGAGGTTCACCTGGAAGTAGTCCATGAATTGCGTGAGCGTGGCGGTGAGTACCGGGATGGTCTGGCCGGCGACCTCGATGGTGGTCTGCTTGGCGTGGATCATCGCGATCTTCAGCTCCTCGACGTAGGAGGCGAGGAGGGCGAGCGCGGTGAGGGCGGCGGAGCCGATGGCGAAACCCTTGCCGGTGGCGGCGGTGGTGTTGCCGAGGGCGTCGAGGGCGTCGGTGCGCTTGCGGACCTCGGGCCCGAGACCGCTCATCTCGGCGTTGCCGCCGGCGTTGTCGGCGATGGGGCCGTAGGCGTCGGTGGCGAGCGTGATGCCGAGGGTGGAGAGCATGCCGACGGCGGCGATGCCGATGCCGTAGAGGCCCATGGCCATGCTGGCGGGACTGAAGCTCATGTCGCCCGCGGCGAAGACGTAGGCCAACGTGGTGCCCACGACGACGGCGAGGACCGGGATGACCGTGGAGGACATGCCCACGCCGAGGCCGGAGATGATGACGGTGGCCGGGCCGGTGCGGGCGTTGTCGGCGATGTGCTGGGTGGGCTTGAACTCGTGCGAGGTGTAGTACTCGGTGGCCTTGCCGATCACGATGCCGGTGATGAGACCGGTGACGATGGAGCCCCAGATCCCGAGGTAGTTCGGGATCTCAAGGTAACGAAGAACCACGTACGAGAGCACGAAAATGAGGACGGAGCTGAGGTTGATGCCGCGGCCCAACGCGTTCAGCAGGTCGCGCTGGGTGGAGCCGCTCTTCACGCGCACGGCGAACATGCCGATGATGGAGAGGACGGTACCGACGCCGGCGATGATCATCGGGGCGATGACCGCCTTGTAGCCGGCGTCCGGATTCCCGGCTTGCGCGAAGGCCGCGGCGCCGAGGGCGGCGGTGGCCAGGACGGAGCCGACGTAGGACTCGTAGAGGTCGGCGCCCATGCCGGCGACGTCGCCCACGTTGTCGCCCACGTTGTCGGCGATGGTGGCGGGATTGCGGGGGTCGTCCTGGGGGATGCCGGCTGCGACCTTGCCGACGAGGGCGGCGCCGACATCGGCGGCCTTGGTGAAGATGCCGCCGCCGACACGGGCGAAGAGCGCCTGGAGGGAGGCGCCCATGCCGAAGGTGAGCATCGTGGTCGTGATCATGACCAGCTTGTGGGCCGGATCGGGATCATCGACGAAGTAGGTGAGGGCGACGAACCAGCCGGAGATGTCGAGCAGCGCGAGGCCGACGACGACCAGGCCCATGACGGCGCCGGAGCGGAAGGCGAGGCGCAGGCCGGCGTCGAGGGACTGGGAGGCGGCATTGGCGACGCGGGCGGCGGCGTAGGTGGCCGTCTTCATGCCGAAGAAGCCGGCCAGGCCGGAGAAGAAGCCGCCGGTAAGGAAGGCGAACGGCACCCATTCGTTCTGGAGCTTGAGCCCGTAGGCGAGCCAGGCGAACAGGACCGTGAGCACGACGAAGAAGATGCCGACGACCTTGTATTGCTGTTTCAGATAGGCCATGGCGCCGGCGCGGACGTGGGCGGCGATCTGGACCATCTTCTCCGTGCCCTCGGGCGCGGATTTCATTCTCTTGTAGAAGCCCCAAGCGAAGCCGAGGGCGAGGAGCGAGGCGATCGGGGTCAGCCAGAAAAGCGGATGATGCTGCATGGCGGAGAGGGAATTTGGCGGGGTGTGGAACGGGGGAGATCAGGCAACCCAGGTGGTGAGGGCCGAGCGCCACCAGACGTAGTATTCGTCGTTCAGCTGCTCGCGGGTGGGCATCGGGTAGTAGCGCAGACCGGTGCGATCGGCCACGTAGAAGCCGCCTTGGACGGTGCGGTAGAGGATCGAGGCGGAGGTGTCGCGGGCGACGACCTTGGTGGGTTTGGCGTAGCGGTTGCGCAGCTCCTTGAGGCAGTCGCGCAGGTGGTCGAGGTTGGCGTAGGGGAGGTTGGATGCGTCGCCCTTCTCGGGGTCGGTGGCAAGGCCGGCGAGGCGGAGCTCGGTGAAGACGATCTTCTCGACGGAGACGGGGTTGGCGCGGTCGGTGATGTACGCGGCGAAGTCGTGCGGGGCCAGTTTGCTGGCGACGCGCGGGGTGACCGGGCAGATCTCCTGGTAGAAGTGGAGACTTTCGGCGGCGGCGGGGGCGTAGGGCGCCGGGTCGAGGCCGAGGACGCGGCCGTCGTCGGTCGTCAGATACAGCTTGCCGAGCGCGGCGAGCGGCACGTGCTCGAGGGCGCGGTAGATCGAGAGGTAGCTGGAGCGGCGGGGGCTGCCGTCCTCGTGGGGCACGCAGCGTTTCTCGGCCTCGGCAAGGCGGAGGTAGTCGCTCTGGAAGGCCGGATCGACGGCGAAGAACATGGCCTGGCCGCGGGAGCGCTTCTGGGAACCGACGGCGTAGTAGTTGCCGAACTCCTCGGGCGCGAGGTGCGAGGCGATGAGGGCCTCGGGGATGACGGATAGATACAGGTTAACTTTCATTTTCAGGGTACGGGGTTGGATGAAGAAAACCGGGGGTACTGGGCGCGGCGGGGTGCCGCGGTCTGACGGGGTGAACTAGGGCATGCGGAGGGGCGGACCGTAAAAAAGGCGCGGCGATCGCTCGCCGCGCCCTTGAAGGTGGATCAGGACTGCCACGTCACGCCCCGCATGTCACCTGTTTTCAGGAACTGCTGGTGCATGAGGAACGCATTGCCGAGGGTCTGCGGCGTGTGGCCGTGCTCGGTGGCCTCCACGTAGGCCATGAGCTGGTCGCGGAAGATCGGGTCGGCGCACTTCTGGACGATGAGGTGGGCGCGCTCGCTCGGGTCCTTGCCGCGGAGATCGGCCACGCCGTGCTCGGTGACGACGACCTGCACGGAGTGCTCGCTGTGGTCCATGTGGGAGACGAGCGGGACGATGGTGGAGATCTTGCCGCCCTTGGCGGAGGACGGGCAGGTGAAGATCGAGATGTAGGCGTTGCGGGTGAAGTCGCCCGAGCCGCCGATGCCGTTCATGAGGTTGGCGCCCATGATGTGGGTCGAGTTCACGTTGCCGAAGATATCGACCTCGATCGCGGTGTTGACCGTGATGATACCCAGACGGCGGACGAGCTCGGGGTTGTTGGTGATCTCCTGCGGGCGCAGCAGCACGCGCGGGCGGAAGAACTCGAGGTCGCGGTAGAAGTCGGACAGGACGTCCTTGGCGATGGTGAGCGAGGTGCCGGTGACGAACTTCACCTTGCCGGAGCGCACCAGCGAGATGACCGAGTCCTGGATGACCTCGGAGAACATCTGGAACTGCGGGATGTCGGGGTTGGCGCCGAGGGCGCCGAGGACGGCGTTGGCGATGTTGCCCACGCCGGACTGGAGGGGGAGGAACTCGCGCGGCACGCGACCGACGGCGATCTCGTTGGCGAGGAACTCGGCGACGTTCTGGCCGATCTTGTTGGTGACGGCGTCGGCGGGCTCGAAGCCGCCGACCTCGTCGGGGGCGTTGGTCTCGACGATGCCGACGATCTTGGAGGGGTCGATCTTGACCGTCGGCGTGCCGATGCGGTCGGAGGGGCGCACGATCGGCACGGGCTGGCGGTGCGGGGGATCGAGGGGCTCGTAGATGTCGTGGAAGCCGCAGAGGCGCGGGGAGTGGAAGCGGTTGAGTTCGATGAGGACCTTCTTGGCGGAGCGCAGGAAGGTGGGGGCGGCGCCGACCGAGGTGGTCAGCACGATCTGGCCGTCGGCGGTGATGTCGGCGGCTTCGACGATGGCCCAGTCGAACTGGCCGAGGAACCCGCAACGCACCTGCTGCGCGAGGTGCGAGAGGTGCATGTCGAAGAACTTAGTCTTGCCAGTGTTGATACTGTCGCGGAGCGACTTGTTGCTCTGGTAGGGCGTGCGCCAGGAGATGGCGTCGGCGCGGGCGAGCTCGCCGTCGAGCGAGTCGCCGGTGGACGCGCCGGTGACGACGGCGACCTTGAAGGGGCGGCCGGCCTCGTGCTCGGCGCGGGCGCGGGCGGCGAGGGCCTTCGGGATGACCTTGGCGGCGCCAGCGGGCGTGAATCCGGAGAAACCGATGGTTTCGCCGTTTTTGATGAAGGACGCCGCCTCGTCGGGCGTCAGAATCGGGAACGGTTTGTTCATGATAAGTCGGAAACGGAAAGGGAGTCTTCGCGGAGCAGCTCGACCTCGTGTGGCGCGAGCGAGCGCAGTCCAACTGAAGATTGGAGCAGGAGTCGGCCGTCCGGGTCAATGCCGGCGAAGGTGCCGGCGAGGGTCTGACCGTCCGGTCGGAGGGTGACGTTGACCGGCAGGTGACGCCAGTAGGGGGCGAGGCCCGCGACGAGTTCGGCGGTGCGGCCGGCGGCGAGGAATCCGTGGGCGCGGCGCAGAGCGGTCAGGACGGCATCGCGCACGGCCGCGGCGGGCGGCGCGGCGGGCAGGAGTTCGACGAGGCGGGTGACGGTGCCGACGAGGGCGGGGTCGGCGGCCTCGGGGCGGTTGGTGAGGTTGATGCCAAGTCCGACGACAGCGGTGGCGGGGCGGAAGCGTTCGACGAGGATGCCGGCGAGCTTGGCGCGGCCGACCATGATGTCGTTGGGCCAACGCAGGCGATGGCCGGCGACGCTGAAGCCGGTGAACGTTTCGCAAAGGGCGAGGCCGGCGGCGAGAGGCAGGAGCGCCCAGTGTTCGCCGGCCGTCTCGGTGGGGACGACGGCGGAGAGCCAGAGGCCGCCCTGGTCCGACACCCAGCGGCGGTCGTGGCGGCCGCGGCCCGCAGTCTGGGTGCGGGCGGTCACGGCGGTCCAGGCCGGCAGCGGGGCCGCGCGGCGGTTGGTCGAGTCGACCTGGTCCAGCTCCAGCAACGCCCAATCTCCGGCCGCGCGGGAGGAGGCGGGGTAAGGAGCGGGGGGCCGGGATTCGTTCATGGCGTGTGCGGGATCAGGGGATCAGTCCAAGGCCCTTGAGGACGGCGAGCATGATCGCGGCGGCCATGACGGAACCGACCTGGCCGCCGGTGTTGGCGCCCATGGCGTGCATGAGCAGGAAGTTGTGCTTGTTCCAGCGCTGGCCCTCGTTCTGCACGAGGCGGGCGGCCATCGGGTAGGCGGAAATGCCGGCGGCACCGACGAGCGGGTTCATCTTGCCACCGGATAGTAGATACCAGAGTTTGCCGAGGAGGAGGCCGCCGACGGTGTCGATGGTGATGGCGATCAGACCGAGGCCGAAGACGAGCAGCGTCTGGACCTTGAGGAAGTCCGCCCCCTTCATCGTGCCGCCGATGGCGAGGCCGAGGAAGAGGGTGGCGATGTTGGCGATCTCGTTCTCGCTGGCCTTGGTGAGGCGGGTGACGGCGCCGGAGACCTTCATAAAATTCCCGAGCATGATCATGCCCATGAGCGGCAGCCCCTTTGGGGCGATGAGGCCGGTGACGAGGGTGACGACGATCGGGAACCCGATCAGGGCGGTCCGGGACACTTGGCCGGAGACGCTTGGCATCTTCACGGCGCGCTCCTTTTCGGTCGTCATGAGCCGCATGATCGGCGGCTGGATGACGGGCACGAGCGCCATGTAGGAGTAGGCGGCCACCGCGAGGGCGCCGACCATCGCGGTGTCGATCTTGCCGAGGCCGGCGAACAGATTGGAGACGTAGATGACCGTGGGACCGTCGCAGGCGCCGATGGCGGCGATGGACACGGCGGTCTCCTTGATGTTGGCGGGGTTGATACCCGGCACGAACGGCAGGACGAGCAACGCGAGCAGCAGGGTGGCGAAGATGCCGAGCTGGCCGGCGGCGCCGAAGAGCAGGAGCTTGGGTTCGGCGAGGAGGGGCTTGAAGTCGGTCATCGAGCCGATGCCCACGAAGATGAGCAGCGGGAAGAGTTCGTTCTCGATGCCCATGTTGTACATGGCGCGCAGGACTCCGTCGGCGTGCATGACCTCGCTCAGTGGAAGGTTGACGAGGAAGCAGCCGAAGGCGATGGGCAGGAGCAGCAGCGGCTCCACGTCCTTGGCGATCGCGAGATAGAACATCACCCCCGCGATCGCGAGCATGATGAGGCTGGCGCCGCCGAGGTGAGAGAAGCCCGTGATCAAGGCGCCCAGACCGGACTGGATGGCGTCGAACATGGGGGCTACTCCTGTTCCTCGGATTCAGCGGCCGGGGGGAACGTCGAGGTCAGGCCGCGGATGAGGGCGGCGACGAGGAAGAGGGTAAGCAGGGTGCCGCCCATGCCGACGAGGAGCATGGTCAGGCCGAAGGTGAAGTTGTCCATGAGGGGTAGTTCACGGTTTCAGGGTTGCTGCGGGGAATCGGGGTGCACGTCCTTCTCGTACCAGACGGACATGACGATGGAGACGGCCAGGACGAGGCCGATGACGAGCAGGGAGGCGGAAGTGTGGACCTTGAACCAGTGTTCGGTGCCCTCGAGCTTGTGGCCGAGGGTGTGCGCGCCGAGGAGGTCGAACAGGTAACCGAGTCCGGGCAGGATCATCTTCCCGCCGATGAAGAAGAGGATGACGCTCACGCCGTGCTTGAGGAATCGAAACATCCCCATGATGCCACGGATGGCGAAGAACAGGGAGTTCAGGCCGAGCACGGCGAAGACGTTCGAGGTGAGCACGACGAACGGGTCTTGGCTGATGCCCATGATCGCCGGAATGGAGTCGACGGCGAAGAGCACGTCGGTGCTGCCGACGACGACGAAGACCAGGAAGAACGGCGTGATGTAGAGGCTGCCCTCGTAGCGGGCGAAGAGGCGCTTGTTCTCCTGCGGGTCGTTGTGGACCGGCAGCAGCTTCGCGGCCGCACGGTAAAAAAGGTTCTTCTCGGGCTGGACCGAGTCGTCCTCCTCGGTGGCGATCATCTTCCAGGCCGTCCAGATGAGGAGGGCGCCGAAGAGGTAGAGCAGCCAATGGAATCGTTCGACCAGGGCGATGCCGAAGACGATGAAGACGATGCGCAGGACGATGGAGAGATAGATGCCGAGCTTGATCAGCTTGGGCTGTGCGGCCTCCCTCACGCCCATCAACGAGAAGATGAGGATGAAGACGAAGAGGTTGTCGACGGAGAGCGAATACTCGGTGAGGTAGCCCGAGATGTACTCCAGGAAGACCGTCTTGCCGTCGGGGTGGAGCAGGTAGATCGCCAGCGAGAACGAGAGGGCGATCGCCACCCAGAGCGCGGTCCAGCGCAGGGCGGACTTGACGCCGATGGTGGTCTTGCGGTGGGTGACCACGAAGTAGTCGACCGCGGAGACGAGCACAAAGGCGGACCAGAAGAGGACCCAGAGGAGCGTGGTCGGTTGCATGGCGGGACGATGGTCAACGGACTTTGCGGGAACTGAAGATCTGGCGACGGCCTTCCTGCGACCACGTGTGGTTCTGCATCTCGGCGCTGATGGCGACGATGCGGTGGTCGGCGCCGAGCGCGTCGTGGGCGGCGGCGGTGATCACGGCCAGGATTTCCGGGGGAAGGGGGGCGGTGGTGCGGGAAGCGGCTTTCGGTTTCCTTGGCGTCGCGGCGGCGGCGAGCGAGTCGACCCGTCGCTGCAATGCCAGCAGTGCGCGGATCGTGAACACGAGGGCGCCCCCGAGAATGAGCAGCAGCGCGGTCTGGATCGAAATCGGCTCGGCGGCGGATTCGGCGACGAGGAGCAGCGAAGGGGGGAAGGAGAAAACCATGTGGCGGCAGAGACACCCCGTGCACGGACACCGGGTCCGGGGTCCACGGGGACGGGATCCGGACAAAAAACAGGCGAGGCGGCCCGGAGGCCGACCTCGCCGCGAGAGCGATCGACTCAGCCGAGGCGGACGAGGACGGCGCCTTCTTCCACGGCGTCGCCGGCCTTCACGAGCACCTCGGTCACCTTGCCCGCGTTGGGGGCGTAGATGTAGGTGTTCATCTTCATCGCCTCGATGGTGATGAGGGCCTGTTCGGCGGCGACGGTGTCGCCGACATTGACCTGCACGGCAACGACCTTGCCCGCGAGCGGGCTGGTTACGACGCCGGGACCGGAGGGAGCGGCAGCCTTGGGGGCGGGCGCAGCCGGAGCGACGATGGGCGCGGAGACCGGCGCGCTGGCGACGGTCGCCGCCGCGACGGGGGCGGAGGCGTCCAGTGTTTCGACGAGGACTTCGTAGGCTTTGCCTTCGACGGTGATACGGAGCTTTTTCATTCGAGAAGAGGGAGGGTGGGTGGATTAACGAACTTTGCGGGTTGCGTAGATGGCGCGGCGACCTTCGGCCGCCCAGGTCTGGGCGTCTTCGTCGTCGGACGAGATGGCGACGATGTGGGCCGAGCGGCCGAGCGTGGCGTGCACGGCGGCGGCGATCACGGCGAGCACCTCGGGTGCGGGGTGACCCGTGACGGTTGCGAGGGCCGGAGCCGAGGCGGCGGGGGCCGAAGGCACCGGAACGGGCAACGGGGCGCCGCCGTACGTGGCGATGAGGTTGCGGCGAGCGTCGATCAGCAACCACACAACGGCGGCGACGAGGAAGACGATCAGAAGGACGTTCTTGATCGTCTCCATCGAGCCGGTGTCGGCGGTGGCGGCGATCGTGGCGCCGCTGGCGAGGAAGAGTCGGGAGATCATAGCGGCATGTTGCCGTGCTTCTTCGGCGGACGGGTCTCGCGCTTCGAGAGCGAGTTGCGCAGGGCCATGGCGAGGATGCCGCGGGTCTGGGCGGGGCTGATGACGTCGGTGACGAGGCCGGCTCCAGCCGCTTGATACGGGGAGGCGAACTTTTCGCGGTAATCGGCGACGAGCTCGGCTTCCTTGGCCTTCGGGTCGGCGGCCGAGGTGATCTCCTTCTTGAAGAGGATCTTCGCGGCGCCCTCGGCGCCCATGACGGCGATCTCGGCGGTCGGCCAAGCGTAGACGGCGTCGGCGCCGAGGTCGCGGCAGCACATGGCGATGTAGGCGCCGCCGTAGGCCTTGCGCATGACGATGGTCACCTTCGGCACGGTGGCGGCCGAGTAGGCGAAGAGCATCTTGGCGCCGTGGCGGATGATGCCGCCGCGCTCCTGCTGGAGGCCGGGGAGGAAGCCGCCGGTGTCGACGAGGGTGACGACCGGGATGTTGAAGCAGTTGCAGGTGCGGATGAAGCGGGCGCCCTTGTCGGAGGCGTCGATGTCGAGGGTGCCGGCCTTCTGCGTGGACTGGTTGGCGATGATGCCGACGACGATGCCCTGGATAGGGGCGAAGCCGACGATGAGGTTCTTGGCGAAGTCGCGCTGGACCTCGCAGAAGTCGCCGCCGTCGACGATGCGCTCGATGACCTTAGCGGTGTCGAGCGGCTGCTTGGGATCCTCGGGGACGAGCTTGTTGATCTCCGGGTCCTCGGTCATGTCGATGGTGGCCGGCAGCTTGTGCGGCGGGTCCATCATGTTGTTCGAGGGGAGGAAGGTGAGGACCTTCTTGACGATCTGGAGGGCGTGCTTGTCGTCCTCGGCCACGAAGTGGATGTTGCCGCTGACCGTGGCGTGGGCCTCGGCGGTGGCGAACTGGTCGAGGGTGGAGGTCTGGCCGGTGGCCGCCTTGATGACTTCGGGGCCGCAGATGAACATCTGGGCGTTCTTCTTGGTCATGATCAAGAAGTCGGTGAGGGCGGGGGAGTAGGCCGCGCCGCCGGCGCAGGGGCCGGCGATGATCGAGAACTGCGGCACGAGGCCGGAGAGGATCACGTTGCGGAAGAAGACCTGGGCGTAGCCGGAGAGGGCCATGACGCCTTCCTGAATACGGGCGCCGCCCGAGTCGTTGATGCCGATGAGCGGGATGCCGGCCTTGGCGGCGTAGTCCTGCAGGTCGACGATCTTCTTGGCGTGCTTGCTGCCAAGCGAGCCGCCGGAGACGAGAAAGTCCTGCGAGAACGCGGCGACCGGGCGGCCGTCGATGTAGCCGACGCCGGAGATGACGCCGTCGGCGGGCAGAACCTTGCCCTTCATGCCGAAGTGCTCGCCGGCGTGTTCGACGTGCATGCCGGACTCCTGGAAGGTGCCCGGTTGGAAGAGTTCGAGCAGGCGCTGGCGGGCCGTGAGCAGGCCCTTGGCGTTGCGCTCCTTGATCTTGTCCTCGCCGCCGCTGGCTAGGACGACCTTGCGGCGTTTCTCGAGGGTTTCGAGCATTTTGGCTGAGATCGGCATGGAGAGAATGGCTACGGTCTGGTGGGAAACGGGAGGGCGGGGAAGAGCTCAGTGCTTCGCGTCGGGCGCGTCGCAGCAGAACTCGGTGAGCACGCCGTAGGTCGCCTTCGGGTGCAGAAAGGCGACGAGCTTGCTGTGGGCGCCCGTGAAGGGCACCTCGTGGATCAATTGCACGCCAGCGCCCTTGGCTTGTGCGAGCTGACCGGTGATGTCGGTCGTGCCGAAGGCGACATGGTGGATGCCGCCGTTCGGGTTCTTCTCGAGGAACTTCGCGATCGGGCTGTCGGGCGAGGTGGGCTCGAGCAGCTCGATGTTGGTCTCGCCGGCCTGGAAGAAGGCGGTCTTCACCTTCTGCGAGGGCACCTCCTCGCGGCCGGTGCACTTCAGACCGAGCGCGGTCTCATAATACTTCGCCGTCTCGTCGATGGACTTAACGGCGATACCCAGGTGGTCGATCTTGGTAATCATGGAAACTTATCTTGCCAACAGATTTGATAAGGGGGTGTTATTTGCGGACGTGATCGTCAACTTTCAAGTCCCGAACTCGGAAACGAGTATCACCGAATGCCGGGCCTCTGGCTCCGCACGGGTTGGCGAACCTCCGTCACTGTTTGGCCGCCGCTTGCCCTGCGGCAATCCCATAGCATAACTCCCGACCCTTTCCGTCTTTTTTCTCATGAGCGCAAAGTTGGATTCACCCACCGCGTCGCCCGCTGGCGGCAACGCGAACACTGATGCCGAGGCGCTTCGCCGCGTCTGGCGCGAAACCGTCGAGAAGGAACTTCTTGGCGTGCCGTTCGAGAAGAAACTCGTGACGCGCACCGCCGAGGGTATCGATCTCCAGCCGCTGTATCATCGCGGCATGGTCGAGGCCGTGCCCCATCGCGACACGTTGCCCGGCCAGGCGCCGTTCCTGCGCGGTCTGCACGCGCGCGGTGCCAAGGGCGAGATCGCCTGGCGCATCGCCCAAGCGATCCCGGCCGCCACTGCCGCCGATTTCAACAAGGCTCTTCTCGCCGCCCTCGAGCGCGGTCAGAACGCCGTGCTGCTCCCGGCCGCCTTCGCGGCCGATGCCGCCGCGCTCACCGCGGCGCTCAAGGATATCCATTTCGCCGGTGCGCCGGTCCTCGCTCCCGTCGGCGCTTCCGCCGCTGCGATCGAGAAGACCTTTGGCGCCGCGCTGAAGTCCCGCGGTGAACAGTGGTCCGCCCTCCAGGGTGCCGTGACCGCCGACCCGCTCTCCGCCCTCGCCTCCACGGGCAAGATCGCCGCGACGCTCGAAGCCGCCACGGCCGAGCTCGCTGCCTGGACGGCCTTCGCCGCCAAGAACGCCCCGGCCGTGAAGACCATCGGCGTCGACGCCGGCTTCGTGATCGAAGGCGGTGGCAACTCCGCCCAGGAACTCGCCGTCGCGATCGCGATGGCCGTTGAATACTTCCGCCGCCTCGACGCCGCGAAGGTCGACGCCAAGACCGCCGCGCCGCGCTTCGCCTTCAGCTTCGCGATCGGCTCGCAGTTCTTCCCCGAGCTCGCGAAGTTCCGCGCGTTCCGCCTCCTCTGGGCCCGTGTCGTCTCCGCCTACGGCGACGCCTCGCTCGCCTCAGGCGCCACGGTCCATGCGCGCACCGCGCTCTTCAACAAGACCGTCCTCGACCCGTACGTGAACATGCTCCGCACCACCACCGAGGCTCTCTCGGCGGTCCTCGGCGGCGTGGACAGCGTGCAGGTCG
>JAEXPQ010000289.1 GCA_023446735.1 Verrucomicrobiota bacterium | reverse complement strand
TCGACGGCGAGCCAGGCGAGCAGGGTGACGAGCGCGAGGAAGGTGGTGTTGAACAGCGCGACACCGTGCAGGCCCAGCACGTTGGGCAGGGCGAGGAAGCGGTTGGCCAGCCACGGGACGAGGTAGAACCCGGCGGCGAGGTTCGCCCAAACCGCGAGCCCGAGGAGCTTGAGCAGGATGAGGCCGATGTGGTTCTGCGCGGGCCAGAGTTCGGCCAAGCGCCAGGCCTCGCCGCGTGGCGGAGGCGACGACGGATCGCCGGCGCCGAGCACGGTGGCGTTCTGGTAGAAGGCGTAGAGCCAGCCGAACGGCGCGGCGATCAGGGCGGCGATCGGCAGCGCGAACCAGCCCCAGGCGTGCAACGCGAGTTGCGCCAGGGCCAGCGACCGGAGCCGTGCGAT
Source organism: Verrucomicrobiota bacterium (assembly GCA_023446735.1). Lineage (GTDB taxonomy): Bacteria > Verrucomicrobiota > Verrucomicrobiia > Opitutales > Opitutaceae > CAJCBL01. The sequence continues at coordinate 8,393 of JAEXPQ010000289.1, read as the reverse complement.
CGAAAACGCAGGCGGAGGGGCGCCGAGGCGCAGCGCGAGCAGATGGGCGCAGAAGGCGGACTGGCCGGCCTTGAGCGCGGCGAAGAGCGCGACGAGCGCCATCGCGGCCGCGGCGCGCTCGGCCGGGCCGGGCGCGAACCAACTGGTGCGAGCCCAGAAATACATGACGCCGCAGACCCACGGCACGGCGCCTGCGAAGTACGCCACCCAGGCGGCGTCCGGCGCGCGGCGCAGAAGGTGCACGGCTTCCTCGACGAGCTCGGGGCCCGAGGGACCGGCCCATGGTGGGCGGGATCGCAGCGCGCTCATCGGGGGGCGGGCGGCTCCGGTTTCGACACCGCTTCCTTCCAGAGCGTGGCGTCGTGAAACTCCGGCGGGATGCGGCCGAGCAGCTCGGCGAGCTGGAAGAAGAGCAGCCAAAGAACGCCGGCGGCGGCGCCGACCGCGAGGAGGCGGCGCAGGCGAGCGCGGTCGCGCTCCGGTTTGGTGGCGGCCTGCCGCGTCTTCGCGAGGCACGAGGCGCACAGCAGCCGACCCTCGTGCTCGACGGCGCACTCGCGGCAGTAGGGGTGCCCACAGGAGGGGCAACGGACGGCGGCCTCGCGGTCCGGATGGCGCACACACCGCCACGCGTTGACCGGCGCGGGGCGAAACTCGGGGACGGGGGGCGGCGTCATCGGGGCGTGGTGACGTCAGGCGGCCGGTGGAGCCTCGGCCACGGGGAGCGGGCCCGCAGGCTCCTCGGGGGGCAGCGCGGGCGGCGCCGGCGAGGCGGGCGCAGCAAGGGAGGACTGGGCGGCCTCGATCAGCGGCGCGAGCCGGGCGAGCACCTTGCGGGTCTGCCGGAAGCGGGAGAGGGGCGGCATCACGATGGTCTGGACCCCGGTGACGAGGCGCACGTTGCAGGACGGGCCGCGGAGGAGATTCCAGGCGAAGAGCACCAAGGTCGGGACGAGCGGCACCAGGATCCAGGGGGAGACGCCGGTCGCGGCTGTGGCGATCAGGGCGCCGAGGGCGAGGAAGAGCAGGATGCTGCCGGTGATCGCGAGCCAGATCAGGAAGCGCGGGGAGTCGCTCACGACAAACGCCTTGATGTCGCGGAAGTAGAAGCGGCGGTAGGTTTCGTTGAACCCGGTCGAGGCGGCCAACAACAGGTGATCGGGGCCGAGCCAGAGGCTGGTGTAGGTGCCGATTCCGGACCGATTGCGCGTGAGACGTTGGTAGTAGCGGGCGCGGGCCATGGGAGCGCGGTCAGTGTTTCCGGAACAGCATCGTGAGGCCGAAGATCCAGCCGACGACTTGCGCGATTCCGAGGATGAGCGCGAGGACGAGCCGGAAGCGTGAGCCGCGCACCAGGCTACATGGCTTGTTCCAACCGTAGAGGGCGACGCCGATCGCGGCGGGGGCCGTGACGAGCGTGAACGGCGAGAGCAGGATCGGCACGGCCGCCAGGATGAGCGCAATGGAGTCCCAGAGCATGCGCGAGGAGACCGCGTCGGCCCGGTCGGCGGGGCGGCGGGCGATGCAGCTCGGGCAGAGGCACTGGCCCGCGAAGTCGACGGCGCAGACCGGGCAGAGGAGGCGGCCGCAGGCGGAACACACGGCCTCGGCGCGGTTGGCGGCGTGGAAGAAACAGGTGGCGTCGTTGCCCAGCGTGGCCGAGGCGGGGCGCACGAAGGCGCCGGAGGCGTGCAGGGCCGGGAAGGGGACGATCTCGGTATCCTTCTCGCAATAGCGGCAGCGCACTTGGCGGTCGTTGCGCCACGAATCGGCGGGCAGGTCGCGGCCGCACTCCGGGCAGTTGGAGGCGAGAGGCATCGGTGGAGGGCGGCGACGGTCGATCAGCGGGTGCGGATGACGCGGGTGTCGCAAATGCGATCGTGCAGGGCGCGTTTCTCGTCGTCCCAGCCGGCCATCATGTAGCCGATGCAGAGGATCATGTTGCTGATCATCTCGGCGAAGTGGCGGCCGATGATGCGGCCGGTCGAAAGCGGGGTGCCGTCGGCGCGCACGACCTTGAGGCCGACGGCCAGCTTGCCGAGGGTGGCCTAGTATTTCGCAAGGAAGAACCAGTTGTAGGCGAGGCCGATGGCCATGTTCACCACGACGGTGAGACCCAGGTAGCCGAAGTAGAGCGCGAAGGAGTCGGGCGTCGGTTGGGCGGGTTCGCCAAACCAGATGAAACGACCGTAGAAGATCAGGCCGAGGAGGCCGTTGGTGACCTGATTGACCACCGCCATGAGGATGCCGTCGATGAATTTCGCGGCGAAGCGTATCCAGAAGCCTCCGTACCCGAACGGCCCGGGCATCGTGTCGGCGGCCGCGGGGACGAGGCCTTCGCGGAGCCGCTGGAAGAAGACGTCGCGATGCTCGGCGCTGACCCAGCGGCCTTCGTATTGGAGCATCTGGTTCTTGGGGTAGCGCCGGCCCGAGACCGCACAGACCGCCGAGTCGGCGTCCTCGGTGGCGGAGCCGACGACCTGACCGTACGGCAGCCAACCGGCCATGCCCTGACGCCAAACCAGCGTGGCCGGTGTGATCGTTCCGTTGGCGACGAGCGCGGCGAAGTCCGAGTCGGAGACCGGGCCGAGGCGCTGGTTGGAGACTGCGTAGTACCACCCCATGGGAATGCGCCGCTACCGTAGTGGAAGGGGAAAGGCGCTGGGAAGAAAAGAATGCGCGGCCCAGCGTTTCGGGCGGGCGGTCGAGTGTGGGTGGGACGGAGACCCGCGGCCCGGAACGGGAACCGTTCCGCCACGCGGAGGCGGGCGGGCGCGGTTACGGCAGCTCGACGTGCGGGTCGGTTTCGGCGTCGTAGTCGACGCCGGCGAGGCCGAAGCCGAAGAGTTTCAGGAACTCGGACTGGTAGCTGGCGAAGTCGGTGAGGGTGTTGAGGTTCTCGGTCGTGACCTGCGGCCAGAGGCGCGTGACCTCGGCCTGGACCTCGGGGCGCATCTCCCAGTCATCGATATGGACGCGGCCGACCTCGTCGAAGGTGAGGGCGTTGCCGCCGTACATCTGGGTGCGGTAGAGGCGGTCGATCTGCTCGATGCAGCCCTCGTGGAGGCCGCGCTCCTTCATGACCTTGTAGAGAATCGAGATGTAGAGCGGGACGACGGGGATGGCGGCGCTGGCTTGGGTGACGAGGGCCTTGTTCACCGAGACGAAGGCGCGGCCGTAGCCGTTGAGACGCATCGTGGTATTGAGGCGTTTGGCGGTCGCATCGAGGTCGTTCTTGGCCATGCCGATGGTGCCGTTCTTGTACACGGCCCACGTGACCTCGGGCCCGATGTAGGAGTAGGCCATCGTCGTGGCGCCCGGGGCCAGCAGCTTGGCCTCGTCGAGGGCGTTGATCCACATCTCCCAGTCTTCGCCGCCCATGACGGCGATGGTGTCGGCGACCTCAGTCTCGGTGGCGGGCTCGATGGTGATCTCGCTGACGACGCCGTTCTCGGTGTCGACGGTCTTGTTGGTGTAGGGCGCGCCGATCGGTTTGAGGCAGGACTTGTGGACGGCACCGGTGCGCGGATGCGTGCGGCGGGGGGACGCGAGGGAATAGACGATGAGGTCGACTTGGCCGAGGTCGCGCCGGATCGCTTCAAGCGTCTGGCGCTTGATGTCGTCGGAAAAGGCGTCGCCGTTGATGCTCTTGGCGTAGAGGCCGGCCTTGTGGGCGGCGGTGTGGAACGCAGCGGTGTTGTACCAGCCGGCGGTGGCGGTGCGGTCCTCCTCGGAAGGCCGGTCGAAGAAGACGCCGAAGGTCGCTGCACCCGAGCCGAAGGCGGCGGCGATGCGCGAGGCCAGGCCGAAGCCGGTCGAGGAGCCGATCACGAGGACTTTCTTCGGACCGCCGGCGATGGGGCCGCGACGCAGCACGGTGTCGATCTGTTCCTGCACATGGGCGGCGCAGCCTTGCGGATGAGCCGTGATGCAAACGAAACCGCGAGTCTTCGGGCGGATGATCATCGTAAAGGTCCGCGAGGTTCGCTCCGCGGCGTCGACTGGCAAGAGGTAAACTTATACACCGGGATAGGTATTCTTTCGGCTCCGGCCGGGCTCCGGCGGGGCGAGGGGGGCTTATGCGCGTGGGCGGGCGGGCGTCGGAGCGAATGTTGCCGAAGTGACCTGCTGGCAAGCAGGGTCGAAGGCCTCGCCGTTTGTGCAGCGCGTGCCCCTTGGGGCTAAATCAACCAGAGACCGAGGGTGCCGAGGACGAGCAGAGCGGCGAGAACGAGCAAGATCTGTTGCTCCTGACGGGTGACGCGGAAGGGCATCGGGTGACGGGTTGGGCGAACAATGCGGGGAGTTTGCGGAACCGGCGACCTCGATTTCTGTCCGCGCCCACGTGCGTGGCGAACGCACGGTCCCTACCCGGACCTCCTCCAGAACCCTGAAAATGCGATCCTCATGAAAACACTCCGTCTCCTCTCCGTCGCCCTCCTCGCCGCCTGCGGCACGTTGTTCGCGGCCGCGGCCGAACGTCCCGAGTTGGGCAAACCCGCCCCTGATTTCACCCTCACCGACACGCAGGGCAAGGCGCACGCGTTGTCGTCGTTCAAGGGCAAGGTGGTGATCCTCGAATGGATCAACCACGGGTGCCCCTTCGTCGTGAAACACTACGCGACCGGCAACATGCAGAAGACCCAGCAGGCGGCGGCCGCGGCCGGTGCGGTCTGGTTGTCGATCTGTTCCTCCGCCCCGGGCAAACAGGGGCACCTGAGCGCCGCGGATTGGAACAAGACGAACACCGAGAAAGGAGCCGCGCCCACGGCGGTGCTGCTCGACGAGAAGGGCACGGTCGGAAAGCTCTACCATGCGACCAACACGCCCCAGATGTTCGTGATCAACGCGGAGGGTATCGTCGTCTATTCCGGCGCGATCGACAGCGTGCCGTCGGCGAAGGGCGAGGACGTCCCGAAGGCCACGAACTACATCTCGGCGGCCCTCGCGGACCTGAAGGCCGGCCGGCCGGTGGCGACGCCCGTCACCAAGCCGTACGGTTGTTCGGTGAAGTACGCCGACTGACGTCTCCGTTCGCATGGAGGGGGGCGCTTGTCAGCCGGCCCCTCCGTGCGAAACAGTCGCCCGTGCGTCGGTCTGGCGCCCGGGGCCGTGCCGGCGGGCGAGCGCCTCCGTCAAAGCACCTCAGTGCCCCGCGGTAGTGGCGACTCCGTTGCGAGCCTTGCGCTGGAGCTTGATCTCCATGCCCTCGGCGGCGGCATCGATTTGCAACCCTGCGCCTTGCTCGGCGGCGATCTCCCGGGCGTACGCGACCATGCGATCGATCGTGGCATCGTCGTGGGTCGGGTCGTGGTGGAACAGGATCAGGCGGCGCACCTTCGCCTGGATCGCGAGCCGTACCGTATCGTCGAGGCAACTGTGGCCCCAGCCGACTCGGCGCTCGTACTCCTCGGCGGTGTATTGGGCATCGCAGATGAAGAGGTCGGCGCCTTGGGCGAACTCGGCCATGAGCTGGTTCTTGTAGGCGTTGAACTGCACGTCGCCCCCGGGGGCGTTTTTGGCCTCGGCGGCGGGCCGCGGCCGGCCGAAGGGCGAGATCTCGGTGTCCGGCATGAACACCACGCCGCCGGCCGGGGTGCCGAGCCGGTAGCCGAGGGTGACGCCAGGGTGGTTGCTGAACGCGGCCTGCACCGGGATCCGGCCGACGCGGAACTCGAGTTCGCGCAACTCGCGCACGACGATGTTTGCGGCGAGTTGGTCCAGGCCGATCGGGAAGAACGTGCTGTCCATCTGGGCCGAGAGCGTCTTGAGCAGGCTCTGGCGGGCTCCCTCGTAGCCTGTCACGGTGACGGTGCTGCCGGCCACGTTCGCCGGGCCGAAAAACGGCAGGCCCTGGATGTGGTCCCAATGGGTATGCGTAAGGAGGATATTCACCTGCAGCGGCTGGTGGGTGAACTCCCGCTTGAGCCGTTCGCCGAGCGGGCGGATGCCGGTCCCGGCGTCGAGGATGACGATCTCGTCGCCGATGCGGACCTCGACGCAGGTGGTGTTGCCGCCGTAGCGCACGGTGTCGGGGCCGGGGGTGGCGATCGAGCCGCGCACGCCCCAGAAACGCACGAGGGCGGAGTCGGCCGTGGGCGCGCCGTTCTCGGCGCGCGGCGGCTCGGCCGCGGGGATCGTCGCGAGGAGCTCGGCGACGACGTGGGGGCTGACCGGTTTGACCAGGTAGTGGTCGGCGCCGGCCTCGAGCGCGTTCTTCCGGTCGGCGGCGAACGCGCTACCAGTGGTAACGATGATGAGCACCGGGCCGAGCTCGTCGCGGCGCGCCCGGATCGTGCGGCAGACGTTGAAGCCCGTGGTGCCCGGCATGAGCAGGTCGCAGAGCACGGCCACCGGGCGATGGGCCATGATCAGGGCGAGTCCGGTGTCGCCGTTGTCGGCCTCGAGGACGTGCCAGCCCTCGGATTCGAGATAGCGGACGAAGAGTTCGCGCAGGACCGGCTCGTCGTCGATGACCACGATCGTTCTCATGGCGTGGAGGCGGTCGGGGGGCGCGTGGCCGGGCGACGCGGAGGCGTGCCCGAATCGGGGCGGCGGTGACGCGCGAAGAATCCCATGGGCCGATGTTTGGCCGGCCGCCGTGGGCGTGGCAAGCATCGGCTGTGCGTTGTCGCGAATCCGTGGGGATGCGGGGCGGAAGCCGGGCATTCCGGGGATGAAACGGACGAATCCGACGGCGGCGCGGCGTACCCCGCCCGTGAGGGCGGGAGCCGATGGGCGGGACGCCCAGGCCAAGTTGCGACGGCGCCGCCCCGGCCGTTGCCGTGGGGGCGCCGCGGAGCGGTCCGGGCTAGACGAAGCGCAGCTTGCGGGCCGCGAAGAGCACCATGCGCAGGAGCAGCCAGCCGTGCTTCCATCGTTGGATGTTGGTGGTGCCGTAGGTACGTTCGCGGTACCGGATCGGGATGTCCACGATCTTGAGGTTGAGCTTGTCCGCGCCGAACAGGAGATCGAAGTCGCCGAAGGGATCGAAGTCGCCGAAGTAGGCGCGGTTGGCGGCGATGCGCAGGTAGTGGTCGCGCCGGAGGACCTTGGTCCCGCAGAGCGTATCCTTCACGCGCTGGTTGAGGAGCCAGGAGAAGGCATGACCGAAGCAGTGGTTGGCGATCATGTTGAGGAACTGCATCGCCGCCTTCTCCATCGGGTAGACGAGGCGCGAGCCGTTCGCGAACTCGGCGCGACCGCCGGCGACCGCCGCGTAGAACTTCGGGAGCTCCTCGGGCGGCATCGTCAGGTCGGCGTCGAGGATCATGAGGATGTCGCCGGTGGCGACCGCGTAGCCGTCGCGCACGGCGTTGCCCTTGCCGCGGCCGGACTGCTGGAGGATCTTGATCCGCCGCTCCGGGAAGGCCTGCTGCACGCGCTGGATCTCGGCCCAGGTGTGGTCGGTGGAATTGCCTTCGACGAAGATCAGCTCGGTCCAGGCGCCCATGTCGGGGGTGCGGCGCACGGCGGCCTCGATGTTGCCGGCCTCGTTGCGGGCGGGGACGACGACCGAGACCGACGGCGCGGAAGCGGCGGGCGCCGGCCGCGGCCGGGCGATGGTGAAGAGCGAACAACACGCCCAAGGGAACAGCGGCGCGAGCAGGCGGTTGCAGAACGGCGCGAGCAGCGGGGTCCGGACGGGCCACAGGAGCCGCCCCTGCGTCTTGATGATCTCCCAGCCGGAAAGGTCGAGCAGGCCGGCGACATCGTGCCGGGAGAGCCAGGAATTCTGGGGCTGGCGGGATTGGAGCCCGAGCGCAGTGGCCAGGCGGAAGACCAGGTGCCAGAGGTTGTTGTGGAAATTGACGAGCAGGCGGGTCTGCGGTGTCGCCACCGTCTGGAGTCGGGCGAGGAGCTGCTCGACATCGGCCGCGAAGTTCAGGGTGTCGGACACGACGATGAAATCGAACGTCTGCCCGGGCAGGTCGAGTTCCTCGCCCGCCTGCTGGACGAAGGTGGCGCCGGGGCAGCGGACCCGGGCGCGCTCGAGCTGGACGGCGGAGAGGTCGACGCCGGTCTTGCGGGTGGCGCGCAGCCGCGAGAGGAGCTCGCCATCGCCGCAACCAATCTCGAGCACGGAGGCGTCGGCCGGGATCAGCAGGTTGTAGTAACCGGCCAACAGGCTGCGGTAGGAGCGGGCGGCCGCGGTCAGCCGCGAGGCGGGCGAGTCGAAGAAGGCGGCGGTGCGCTGGAGATGCTCGCGGGCGAGGGCGGAGAGGGAGACGGTCGGGGCGGACTTCATGCGCGCGGGTGGCGGCGTTGGGGTTTCCGGGAAAGGCGGTGCGGTGGCTGCGGGGATCGAGGCGAGCCGTGATCGGCCGCTCGCGGGCGATCCGAGGGGAGCGACGGGCGGGCGAGGCGCCGCGGACCGGGCGACGGTCCGCGGC
>JAEXPQ010000275.1 GCA_023446735.1 Verrucomicrobiota bacterium | reverse complement strand
GCGGGCCCGGCGGGGGGGGCGCGCGGCCGCGAGCAGGTGGGCGGTGCCGACGACATTGACGGCGTGGAACTCCGCCGCCGGGCCCCAGACGCCGACGCGGGCGGCGACATGGAAGACGCTTCCCGCTCCCGCGCAGGCGCGGGCGAGTGCGGCCGGGTCGGACAGCTCGCCCAGCACGACCTCGACCCCGCGCGCGGCGAGCGCGGGCAACGGGCGGCGGCTGAAGGCGCGCACGGGGCGGCCCTCGGCGAGCAGGCGCTCGACGAGTTTGCCGCCGACGAAGCCGCTGGCGCCGGTGACGAGGACGAGAGGGTGTTGGCTCATGGAGGCGTGCACCGCGGGACGGCGCCGGGGAAGACTCGCGGCCGGCGCGGCCGGATTCAAACCTGGAGAACGCCGGTCCGGCGGCGGCCTACTCCATCTCCTGGAACTGGAGCTCGTGGAGCCGCGCGTAGAGGCCGCCGCGGGCGAGGAGCTCGGTGTGCGTGCCGCTCTCGGCGAGGCGGCCCTGTTCCATGACGAGGATCATATCCGCCTTCTGGATGGTGGAGAGGCGGTGGGCGATGACGAAGGTCGTGCGGCCCCGCATGAGCCGCTCCATCGCCTGCTGGATGAGGCGTTCGGAGGCGGTGTCGAGCGCGCTGGTGGCCTCGTCGAAGATGAGGATGCGCGGGTCCTTCAGGATGGCGCGGGCGATGGCGATGCGCTGGCGCTGGCCGCCGGAGAGCTTCACGCCGCGCTCGCCGACCGTGCTCGCGTAACCGTCGGGCAACGCCGCGATGAACTCGTGGGCGTTGGCGGCTTTCGCGGCCTCGACGATCTGCTCGCGCGTGGCGTCGGGCCGGCCGTACTTGAGGTTCTCCTCGAGCGTGCCGGAGAAGAGGATGTTCTCCTGCAGGACGATGCCGATTTGGCGGCGGAGCGAGGCGGCGGTCACCCCGCGGATGTCGTGGCCGTCGATGGTGATCGCGCCGGAGGCCGGATCGTAGAAGCGCGCCAGGAGGTTGACCAGCGTGCTCTTGCCGGAGCCGCTCGGGCCGACGATGGCGACGAGCGTCCCGGCGGGGGCGGCGAAGGACACGTTGGTGAGCGTGCGCGGGCGGCCCTGGCCGGGCGGCTCGCGGTCGTAGTCGAAGCAGATGTCGCGGAATTCCACGTCGCCACGGACCGGAGGCAGCGGGCTGGCGGCGGGGGCGTCGGCGACCTCGGGCTTGGTGTCGAGCAGGCCGAAGATGTTCTCCAGCGAGGTGGTGGCGCGCTGGAAGATGAGGTTGAGGTCGGCGAAGCGGACGATGGGCGGGAAGATGAATGCGATGTAGCCGTAGAAGGCCACGAGGGTGCCCACCTCCATGCGGCCTTGGAGGACGAGCCAGCCGCCGTAGCCGAGCACGACGAGGGTGCCGAGCGAGCCGAGCAGGTCGGCGATGATGCCGATCTTGGTGTAGCGGATGACGATCTTGGAGTAGTTGGTGTAGTCGGCGTTGATGCCGGCGGCGAAGGCGGCGATCTCGTCCTGCTCCTTGGTGAACGACTTCACCACGCGCGCGGCGGAGACCTTCTCGTGGAGGAAGCCGACCACGTGGTCCCAGTTCTGCCGGTGCACGCGGCTCTCCTCGCGCATCTGGCGGCGCTGGTGGAAATGGTTCACGAGGAAGAGCGGCAGCACGGCGGCCACGGCGAGGGCCAGTCGCCACTCGATGAGGAAGAGGAAACCGAGCACGCCGAGCAGCGTGATGGCGTCGGAGACGATGGTGATGAGGAAGCCGTTGGTGAGGGCGTAGACCTCGTTGGTGTCCTGGGAGATGCGCGACGCGGTTTTGCCGGTCTGGTTGGCGTCGAAGTAGCGCAGGGAGAGCGTCTGCAGGTGGGCGAAGAGTTGGATTCGCACGTCGCACACGAGGCGCATCGCGGCGTACTGGAGCACGCGGTTGCGCACGAAGGTGATCCAGGCCCGGAGCACGAAGATCACGGTGAACGCGGCGAGCAGCCAGCCGAGCTGGTGGAGGTCGCGGCGGGGCAGGGCGTCGTCGATGATGATCTTGAAGATCCACGGCGCGGGGAGCGTCAGCGCGGTGGCGACGAGGATGAGCGCGATGCCGAGGACGATCGGTCCGCGTTGGGGGCGGGCGAGCGCGAGGAAACGGCGGAAGGTGTGCTGTGGCATGGCGATGAGCCGACAAGGAGGGGGGCGGGCCGGGGCCGGCAAAGCAAAAGGCCGCCCGAAGCGGGCGGCCATGCCGGTGGGTGGCGCAGGTAATGAATCGGCCGGCGCGCGGGGCTATTCGGGCTGGCGCATCGTTTTCAGGGACTCGAACTGGCCACCGAGCTTGCGCATGAAATCGCCGAGGTCCGCGTAGCCTAGCTTGCGCAGTTCCTTGTTGGCCGCGGCGAGGGCCGCCGGATCGCGCCGATTCGGGTCTTCCCGGAGCTTCCCGTTCGCCTGGCGCACAATCTCGATCCCCTTGAGCACCTTGTCGGGCACCTGGCCGATGTTCCGGCCTTCGAGGTTGTAGGCCTTGCGCAGGTCGACGAACACGTCGACGGCCTTGTTCGCCTGCACGAAGGCTTCGTGCTCGAAATGGGCGTCGCCGACTTTCACCTCGAACATCCCGCCGAGCGCCTGCGCGTCCTCGAGCGTGGTGCTCCGGACCTGGCCATCCTTCACAAACTCCCGGATCCGCTCCACATTCGAGCGCACGGAGACGGTTTTGGCGATGCGGGTCTCGGGGTCGGCGATCACCCGCTGGTCGCTGTAGTCCCGGCTCGCTTCGATGTGGGACTTGTCCGTGGCGACCTGCTGGTGTTTGGCCGCCCACGCGCGGACCTCCGCCTCGGAGCCGGTCGGTCCGCCGGTGAGCTTCGCAAACGCGAGGTAGGAGGCCGCCTCCCACTTGCGGCGATCGACCTCGACCCAGATCTCCCGCCCCTGGGCGTCGACGCCGTCGTAGTAGCACACCCGGTAGTCGCGGTCGGTATTGAAGGAGTCGGCCGCCTTCCCGGGTGTCCGGTATTCGAGCACGCGCACGGTGCGGTTCTTCATCCCCGGCACGGCCTCCTTCACATGCCCGACCACGATGGCGTCGTGCTGCCGGTAGAGGGTCTGACGGGTGTTCTCGAACGCGTCGCGCACCGCGGGCTCGGCGCCGCCGAGGGCGCGGACCATCGAGGGATCCTGCATCACCCGGGAGACGTCGTCGGGGTGGGCGTACGGCTTGCCGTCGGGCCCGACCACGGCCCGCGTGCGGATCAGCGCGGACGAGTCGGACTCCGCGCCGTCGGCCCGCGGCAAGGTGGCGGAGGGAGCCGGCGTCGCCGCCGGATCGCCGAAGACGGTCGAGTCGTCCGTGAGCGGCTTGGCGTCCTGGATGGCGCGGTTCTTCTGCGCCTCCGCGAAACGGTCGGGCTGGGGCTTGGCCTTCGCCACCGCGTCGGGGCGGTAGGCCGGTTTGGCCTGGGCGTTCTCGTTTTGCGTGCTGGAGCCGACCGCCTTCGGTGCCGGCGCTGCGGGCGTCGTGATGCGGGTGAGCGCGGCGGCCGCGCCCGTCTTCGCCTCCTGCGCTTTCTCGCCGGCCCAGGTCCTCGCGTTTCTGCCCCCGTGCTTGGCGACCTCGTCGCCGAGCCAGCCGGAGAGCACGTTGTTGCCGACGTTGGCGGCGACGTTCTTGAGCGCCTGCACGACCGAGCGCTCCGTGTAGAGGTTTTTGAAGAAGTGATACGCGACGTACAGGCCCCAGATCTTCACCTTCTTCTCCATGCCCAGCTTCTCGAACGTGCCCGGGTCGATCGCCTTGCCCTCGAGGTAGCCCGGGACCGAGCAGGCGTTCTCCCAGAGCCACTGCTCGGGCGTCTGGCCGTCCTGGTAGGCGTTGATCGCCGAGATCAGCAGGGTCTTCACCACGCCCGCACCTTCCGCCGCGTACGGACCGCCCCACGACGCGACGACCGCGCCGAACGCCATGTCGCCGGCCCACTGCGCCCAGTCCAGCGTCTCCGCGATGCGGTTCGCCCACTTCGCCTCGTCGTCGTAACCGCGCCCGCCCTCGCCGAGCGTGAGTTCGGCCGCGGCCATCCAGATCTTGTGCCGCAGGAGCCGCAATCCCTCGACGCCCAGCTTGGTCTTCTGCTTGTCGAGCAGCGCCCGCATCTTCGGGGCGTAGGCCGCCGGCACGAACTTCCGGATGACCTCCTCGCACCGCCCCAGTTCGACTTTCCAGTCCGGGCTGCCGGGCCCCTCCTGGCTCGGTACCAGGCCGACGGAGACGATCGCGGAGAACACCGCCTCGTTCCGGTCGACGAAAGTCAGCTTGAGGTCGCAGGGGATCGTGCGCCCGTCCCCGGGTACCTCCTTCTCGAGCGAAAGCCGCAGCACGCCGCACGGCTCGTTGAGCGCCCGGGGCGTGTCCCGCACCTCGGCGCGGAAACGGCACGCCTCCATCACGTTGGCCGCGAGCGTGCCCTTCACCTCGAGGCTCTCGACCCGCACGCTGGACAGCGTGCCGGGAAGGCGGGTCAGGTTCTCGACCTTCCCCGTCCGCGGGTTCTTCGCGAACACGCGGAAATCGATCTCGGTGGTCGCGCCACTTCCGTCGCCTTTCACCAGATACTGTGCGGTCATCGGATCGAGGCCGGTCTTCGCGACGAACAGGCCCTCCTGCGCCACCACGACCTTGATGTCGCGTTCCAGTGTCGGCTTGCCCGGCTGCTCCGCGAGGAGGCGCAGCACGGAAACCTCGGTGTTGCTGCCGTCGTGGGCCGGGTCGAGCCCGGCCTCCTGCAACGTGAGCTCGGCGCTGTCTCGGTTCAGCGGGCGGATCTCGGTCCGGGCGAGCGCGCGGGCCTTGGCGGCGTACTCGGCCCGAAACGACCAGGGGTCGGGCCCGGCGTTTTCGATGGCCACCCGCACCTTGGCGCGTTCGCCGCTTTGGGCGCTCAGTTCGACCAGGTCGGGCTTGGCATCGATCGCGGCCGGGGCCGCCGCGGGGATCTTGAGCTGGCGGGTGAGGACCTTGCCCTGGCTCCGGGCAGTCACCTTCACCTCGAAATGCGTCGGCGGGGTCGCGCCGCCTTGGCGGACCGAGTCCGGGTTCGAGGCGCCGGCTTCGATGACCTTCCAGCCGTCCTCGAGCGACTCCCCGGCCCGGGTCAGATCCAACCACGCCACGCCTTCGCCGTCCGCGGCGAACTCGATCTTGCCGGTCTCGTCGGCCTGCGTCTGCCCCGCGGGTGTCCGCACCCGTGCCTTGATCCGGATCCGGTCCATGCCGTCGGCGGCGAGCTCTGTCTTCCCGTTGGGTCCGGTTTGCACCTCGAGGGCGCCCCCGGCGGCGCGCTTTGCCGCCCGGGTCGGGTAGAGACGGACCAGCAGTTCGTCGGGCACGGCCACCACGTGCGCCCAACCGGATCCCTCGGCGAAGGTGCGGTCGAGGCGCTGTTTCACTTCCGCCAAGCTCCGGCGCGACGCGAGTTGGTCGCCGGAGAGCTTCGCGGAGCGGAACCAGCCGAAGGAGAACTCGGTCGGCCGGTACTCCAGCACTGTCGGCTCGTTGTCCGCATGGACGTACTGCCCGTTCTCGACTCTCGTAGCGTTCGTCGGCGAGCGCGTGTTGGCGTAGCGTTTGACATGCTGGAAGAGCTCCGGCCCGGTGCAGTAGCCGGCGTGGCGCATCGAGAGACTCAGGTCCCGCATGTCGTCGAGATCCGTGCCGGCGGTCACCGGCAGGTCGACCAGCTCGAACGCCAGCCGCGAGCCCTCGCCGCGGTCCCAGAGGAAGCGTAATTGAGCGATGGCTTCACCGTCGGGGCCGAGGCGGCCCCAGAGGTAGAACTCGCCCGGCCGTCGCCCGCCGAAGCCGTAGTCGAGCGCCGGACCCGCGTAGTAGAATTCGTCGCCCGCCCACGCCAGCGGGAGGTGCAGCTGGTGCTGGCAGAGCCCCAAGAGCATCGCTTTCTGGGTTTCGAGTCCCAGGGCGTCGATGTCCTCCCGGCGGGTGGTTTCGGAGAACAGGCCGTTGGTGCCGACCGAGAGCACGGTCGCCCGCCGAAGCCGGGCGCTCAGCTCGGTCGGGCGCGCTGGCGCTGCGGCCACCGACGGCGGCTTCGTCGCGGCGACCGGGGGCGGCGTGCCGGTCTTGGGTTTGGCCGCGGGCTTCGGGGCGGCGGGCGTCGCCGCGCCGGCCGGTGCGGAGGGGCGGTTCGCTTGGGGCGACTTTGCAGCCTCCCGGGCTTGCGCTTCCTCGCGCGCTGCGATGGCGCGGGCCTTGACCGTCGGATCCTGGTCCGGGTTGTACAGCCGCCCGGCGTCGAGCCCGGTCTCCTCCGCCTTCTTGTCCTTGGCGTCGTACTCCCGCGCCTTGGCGGTCACTTGTTCGGAGAGTGGGGTCAGGTCGGTCTGGGCCGGGCCGCCCGTCGCCGCCAACATCCGGGTCAGGCCCTGCTTCGCCTTCTCGTTCTTCGGGTCGAGCTGGAGCGCCTGGTGGAAACTCACCGTGGCGGATTCGTGGAGACCCAGGCCTTCCAGCGCCTGGGCCCGCAACAGATGGGCCGCTGCCTGGTCCGGCTTCAACGCCACGGCCTTCTCGGCGTCCACCAGCGCCTCCTTGAAAAGCTTCACCCGCACGAGGAAATCGCCCCGCAAGGTGTACACGCGTGCGTTCTTCGGCGCGAGTTCCACCACGGCGTTGTAGTCGGCGAGCACCACGCGCCCGTCGTCCGCGTGCTGTTCGTGGAAAGCCGCCCGCCGCAGCCACGCCTCGACCGACTTCGGCGCCAGCTCCACGGCGCGGGCATAGTCACGCTCGGCCCCGGCGATGTCGCGCAGCTTCTCGCGGGCCTGCGCGCGCCCCAGCACGGCGGCCGCATCGTCGGGGTTGCCCTCCAGAAGCGCCCCGTATGCCGCCTCCGCCTGCCGCCACTGGCCGGCCTTCAGCAGCGCGGCCGGGTCCTCGCCGGCGGCCGCCACCGAACAACTTACAACCAGAGCCAGGATACCAAGCGCGAGACGGGCGAGTGCTTTCATGGGGTTCGGACGGTTCGTCCCGGCGGGCCCGGCGCGCCGCGACGGCGCGGCCGGAGGCGGGAGCATGGAGGGGGTGGCGGCGCATGCTCCGGAGCGTGGGGGCGAAGCGGAGCGACCGCCCGTCCAGTCTGCGCCAGGAGCATGCGCGGGTCAATACGATAGGGGACGGCGGGGCGGCTCCGCGGGTCATGTTGTGCGGGTGGTCAGGCGGCCCCGCCGCCCGCGCGTGTTTGCGCCCTTGCGCTGGCCTCCGGGCCCGGCATCAACGGACCCTTTTTCATGAACCAGCCCTCCTGTCCCGCCTGCTCGCTCGAAGACGTGCTCGCCCACGCCGACCACTGGGAATGCGCCACCTGCGGCCACGAATGGCCCAAGGAGGTCGCGCCCGCGGCGGCCCGCATCGTCAAAGACGCCCACGGCACCCCGCTGGCCGACGGCGACACGGTCGTGCTCATCAAGGACCTCAAGCTGCGCGGCGGCTCGGGCGTGCTAAAGGGTGGCGCCAAGGCCAAGGGCATCCGGCTCGTCGACGGGGACCACGAGATCGACTGCAAGATCGACGGCGTCGCGATGGCGTTGAAGGCCTGTTTCGTGAAGAAGGCCTGAGCGGCGCCGCCGCGGGCGTTTGTTGGTGGCGCAGGCCCGAGGTGCTCGCCGGTCTGTCCGCTCCATTCCCCAAACCGCAACCTCCAACCTCAACGCCTGCCCTCACTCGCCCGCACGCGCAGGCTCGACCCGCTCTCCCTCGTGCGTTTCAGTACGCGCACCATGCCGTCTCCGTCCCGCCGACCCGCCACCCGCGCCGCCGCCCTGTTCAAGGGCACGGAGTCCTTCGTCACGCTCGGCGATTGGCTGCGCTTCGCGGCCTCGCTGTTCAACCGCGAGGGGCTCGAGTTCGCGCAGGGCACCCCGCATGCCGGCGACGAGGCGCTCGCCCTCGTGAAATGGGCCCTGCACCTCGACGAGGATGTGCTGCCGTTCCTCGCCGCGCGCCTCACGCCGGCCGAGATCGCGGAGGTGAAGGCCGCCCTCGCGCGACGCGTGGTCGACCGCACGCCGCTCGCCTATATCACCGGGCAGGCCTGGCTCGGGGGCCAGTGCTTCGCTGTGAACGAGCACACGCTCATCCCTCGCTCCTACTTCGTGGAGCTGATCCAGGGCGAGCCGGGCCTCGGCGCCTGGCTCGGGAAACGCGAACCGCAGCGTATCCTGGAGTTGTGCACCGGCAGCGGCTGCCTTGCGCTCCTGCTCGCGCAGCGCCATCCGACGGCGCGCGTCTCCGCCACCGACATCTCCAACGAGGCGCTCGACGTCGCCGAGCACAACATCCTCCTGCATCGCCTCGCCGACCGCGTGGAACTGCGGCAGGGCGACCTCTTCGGCGCGATCGGCGACGAACGTTTCGACCTCATCGTCGCCAACCCGCCCTACGAGCCCTCCGAGCTCTGCGAGAACCTCTCGCCCGAACTTCAACATGAGCCGCGCCTCGCCCTCGACGGCGGCGCCGACGGCATGGAGCTGGTCCGCCGCATCGTGCGCGAGGCCCGCGCCCACCTCACGCCGCAGGGCGTGCTCGCGATCGAGCTCGGCGGCCTGCGCGACGCTCTCACCGCGGAGTTCCCCACGGTGCCCTTCGACTGGCCGGTGCATGCCGACGGCACGACCGCCGTCTGCGTGGTCCGCGCCAAGGACCTGCCGCGGTGACCGGCCTTGCGCCACGGCTCGCCGTCCGCACAACCTTGTGCCATGCGTAACGCTCTTCGTCTGTTCCTGCTGGCCGTGTTGCTGGGGTTGGCCGCGCAGCCCGGCCTGCGGGCCGACGCCGCTCCCGGAGACCTGGTGAACACGATCGTGGCGCCGTCGGGCGTGAGCCGGAAATCGGTGCACACGGCCATCGTCAGGGCGGCGGCGGACCGCGAGTGGAACCTCGTCTCCGACAAGGGCGGCCGGGTCGTGCTGCGACTGCTGCACCGCGGTTACGAGGCGAACCTGACGCTCGAATACGATGCCGAGCGCATCGAGGTCTTCTCCGATTCCTACCGGGTCTCGCGCTCGGGCGAGCGGCGCGAGAAGGCCATACCGAAGGGCTGGATCGAGAACCTGGCCAAGAGCATCCGCGTCAACCTCGCCGCCGCCCCGCTCGACCGCGACTGAGCGCGCCTTGTCGCCGTTCGATCGTGACGGATTTCCTCCAGCTTCACCCCGCGTCCCCGGCGCCGTCGTCCCGGCTCCGCTTCGGCGCTGTGCACAACGGCTGGGCTGCGGACGACACCGGGCTCCTCGCCCTGCCGGTCCTCGCCGGCGTCCCGGAGGACCCGTGGTGGACGGATCTCGTCCCCGTCGGCGCGGCGGGGGACTGGCGCCTTTTCCAGCGCGGCGACGGGTGGCTGGCCGGAGGCGCGGTCGTGTCCGCGGGCGGGTCGTTGGCCGCGGCGACGGAAACGCTCTACGGCGCTCTGTTCACGGTGTTGGACGGCTTCTCGCTCGCGCGGGTGTGGAACTACGTTCCCGCGATCAACGTCGAGCGCGACGGCCTGGAAAACTACCGCGCGTTCTGCGTCGGCCGGGCGCGCGCGTTCGAAGCGCGGTATGGCGCCGCCGCCGCCCGCCAGATGCCCGCGGCCTCGGCGGTGGGCTGCGACGGCGACACGCTGGCGGTCTTCTTCCTCGCGACGCGCGAGGCGCCGCGGCACTTCGAGAATCCCGAACAGATCCCCGCGTGGAGCTACCCGCCCCAGCACGGACCGCGCCCGCCGAGCTTTGCCCGGGCGACGACCGTGCGCGACGGCGGCGAAACGTGGCGCTTCATCTCCGGCACCTCGGCCATCAAGGGCCACCGTACGCTCGCGGCGGGTGACCTCGCCGCGCAGGCCGCGTGCACCTTCGACAACCTCCGTCTGGTCGGCGCGCAGCTCGGGCTCGGCCCCGCCCTCGCGGTGCCGCCCTCGGTCCGCCGGCACTGGCGCGTGTACCTGCGCCATGCGCACGATCTCGTTCCCGCACGGGAGCTCTTCGCGGCGGCGTTTCCCGGCGAGGAGGCGCACGCGACGTTTCTTCGTTCGGACATCTGCCGCCGCGACCTTGCGCTGGAGATCGAGGCGACGTTTCAGGGCCGCGACTGACGCAGCCGGGCGGCGAGGAGCGCCGCGAGCGCGGCGGTGTCGGTCTTGCCCCGCGCGGTGAGCGGAACCTCCGGCAGGCTCACCAGCAGCTTGGGAATCCGCCAGTCGGGTACGCGCCCGCGCAGGGCGGCGCGGAGTTCCTCGGGCGGGCGGGCGGAAACGACGGCGGCTGCCAGCAGCGGTTCCCGCCCCGGCAGGGCGGTGGCGTGGGCCTGGACCACGCCGGGCAGACCGCGCAGCGCCGCCTCGACCTCGCCGAAGCCGATGCGCCGGCCGCCGATTTTCGCGAAGCGGCCGGTCCGTCCGAGCAGCCGCAGTTCGCCGTCCGGCAGGAGCTCGCCGCGGTCCGCCAGCAGCACGCGGCCGGCGCCGCGACGGTTATCCTGTGAGTACGCCGCAGCGCTGCGCACTTCGACGCGGTCGCCGCGCCCGATCCGCACGGAGACCCCGGATAGCACGGTGCCGACGCTCCGCCCGGAGAGGGTCGCTTCCCCGGTGCGGTCGTAGCAGATGCCGCCGGTCTCGCTGGAGCCGTAGAAATTGTGCACCCGGCGGTCGAAGCGCGCGGCGAACGCCTGCGCCACCTCCGGCGGCAACATGGCGCCGGCGGAGACCACCGTGCGCAGCGAGGCCAGCGCGGCGCGCTCCACTCCGGACGCCGCGAGCGCCCGCAGGATCGCCGGCACCGTCGGCCAGACGGTCGGGCGCCAGCGGGCGATTTCGTCGCCCACGGCGTGCGGCAGCGGGGCGGTGCCGCAGACGATCGCCGTTCCCTGTGTCAGGAGTGGAACGATGAGGTTGCCCAGTCCGTAGCTGTGGCCGAACGGGATCGTGGCATGGTTCAGGTCGTCCGGGCCGATGCCCATCGAGGCGCAGACTTGGCGGCCGTCGGCGAGCATCTGGGCGCTGGTGAACGGCAGCGGTCGGGGCCGACCGGTCGAGCCGGAGGTGAGCTTGAGCAGACAGAGCGGCCGGTGTGTCCGCAGCACGGATCCGCTGCGGCGGTGCGGGCCCGCCCCGTCGATCCAGCCCGCGGCGCGCAGGCCTTCGGCGGTGGTTGCGGCGTGGTCGTCCGGTCCGCCGGGTTCGAGCGGCACGGCGACGGCGCCGAGCCGGCGCAGGGCGAGGAAGACGGCCAGCCAGTCGGGTCCGTTTGCCAGAGCGAAGACGACGCGGCGGCCCGCGACCGGGCCGAGGGCTTCGGCCAACTGTTTGGCGGTGCGCTCCGCCGCGGCGTCGAGC
>JAEXPQ010000244.1 GCA_023446735.1 Verrucomicrobiota bacterium | reverse complement strand
CGGCGAAGGTGAGGCGGCGTGGGTGGCGGCACGGCCACGCGGCAAGCAGGGAGTGGAAGGGAGGGCGGAAGATCGGCGAGGTGGGTGGGGTCTTGAGCGCTCGGGCCCAAGTTGGGGTGAACGGCGGCGCAGACTGGGGTGTTTTCGGGACCGGAACGACAAAGCCCCGGAGCGCGGGGCTCCGGGGCTGACGCACCTTGGGGGCGCGGGGTCTGTGGTTTGCACGGGCTGCCGAAAAGTCGGAGGGCGGGGCGGATTCTGGACGTCGAGCGTCGAGGCTCGGGAGCAAGCGGAGGGGAAATGGAAGGAGCCGGAGTAAGAGGAGAACGAGTACGGCCCGACAAACAATGAGGCCCGGAGCCCCGCAAGGGACTCCGGGCCAGATTGGGGAGTGGGAGTTCGCCACGCTCTCTTTCCCGCTCACCGGCATTGGGCGCTCCGCACGAGGCGGGCTGCCGGTTCCCCGACGCCATTCATCGCGGCAAGCGATGCTCTCGGTCTCATAGCAGGACCGTCGCGGGCGTTGCCGCCCGTGATTTTCGAGTGAGGCCTCTTGGCCCGGTTCGGTGGCAACTGCCGTTGCACACTCGCCGGACTGGGTGGGGACACGCCTACAAGCTCGTTTCGCGTCTCCACCGTCTACCGTCAGGGCGGCGCCGGCTGGTGGCCGGCCGTTGACCTGACGCTACGGGTCTGACCTCTTACCTCTCAGGTTGCCTTTTCGTTTGCAGTTGGGTGACCGCGTTTGGCGCGACCGCCCCAAGCGAGGAGGTTTGCGAGCATTGCCACGCCCGCTCACTCCCCGACGAATCTGCGGCTGTTTGGTGTCCTCGCCTCTCGGCGGGACCGTTGGGCGCGAGGTGAGTCGCGCGTCT
Source organism: Verrucomicrobiota bacterium (assembly GCA_023446735.1). Classification (GTDB taxonomy): domain Bacteria; phylum Verrucomicrobiota; class Verrucomicrobiia; order Opitutales; family Opitutaceae; genus CAJCBL01. The sequence continues at coordinate 4,451 of JAEXPQ010000244.1, read as the reverse complement.
GGCCGCAGGTCGCCGTGCTGATTCGCAGCAGCAACCATTACCCTCTGGGTAACTGCGTCGGTCCCGACGGTCGAAACGTCCGTGGGCCCTGACTCGGTTCGGTGGCGGTTTCTGATCGCCCCTCGCCGCGCAGCTCCTGATTCGCATTTCCGGACGGGTGCGACCCCGCCCAGAGGAGCTGGTGACATCTGCCTGCCGCGCCCGGCACTCGCGTGCCGCTGTGCGGAGGGGAGGACCGGACCAGCTCCGGCTCTCCTTTCCCCGGTTGCCCGGGATTATCCCTCGCGGGTGTCCGCCGGCCGTTGCAGGCCGTTCGGTCTTTCGCGGGTTCGGTCAAAGAACGAGTTGGACGATGTGCTTCTCCGCCCTGTCGTCACGTTTTTGTTACTCACAACTTGCTGGGGCTGCACGGCGGTGAACAACTTGTGAGCAAGGTTGTGCTCGTGGTTGTTCACCGAGGGGCGACCTCCGCGCTTGCGCGGGGCGGGGGCGGTTGGCTGTGTGGTGCGCTCTACCGATGGCCGATCCCCGCGAACTCCCGATCTACGAAATCCAGGCAGCGCTGCTCGACGGCGCGCGGGCGACCGGGCGCGTGGTCGTGCAAGCGCCGACGGGCTCCGGAAAATCCACGCAGGTGCCGAAGATGCTGCGCGCGGCCGGCCTGCTCGAGCGCGGACAGTGCGTCGTCCTCCAGCCGCGGCGGATCGCGGCGCGCATGCTGGCGAAGCGCGTGGCGCAGGAGCTCGGCGTGCGGCTGGGCGACGAGGTGGGCTATCAGGTGCGGCTCGACTCGCGGGTGTCGGCGAAGACGCAGATCCGCTACGTGACCGAGGGGATTCTGCTGCGCCAGATGACTTTCGATGCGCATCTGCGCGGCGTCAGCGCGCTGGTGTTCGACGAGTTCCACGAACGCCACCTCGACGGCGACATTGGCCTCGCCCGCGCGCTCCAGATCCAGCGCACGACGCGCCCCGACCTGATCATCATCGTGATGTCGGCCACGCTCGACGCCGGGCTGCTGCAGAAGTACCTCGCGCCGTGCACGGTCGTGCGCAGCGAGGGGCGCATGTTTCCGGTCTCGACCGAGTACGAGACGCACCCGCTCAACCCCGACCGCGACGACATCTGGGATGTGGCGGCGCGGGCCTGCGCGCGCATCGTGGCGAAGCAGGCGAGCGGCGACGTGCTGGTGTTCATGCCCGGTGCGTACGAGATCAGCCGCACCGTCAACGCGCTCCAGTACCAGCGCGAGCTGAAGGACTGCCTCGTCTTCGCGCTGCACGGCGAGATGTCGCCGGACGACCAGGACCGGGCGGTCGAGCGCTACGAGCGGCGAAAAATCATCGTGGCGACCAACGTCGCCGAGACCTCGCTCACCATCGACGGCGTGACCGCGGTCGTGGACAGCGGGCTGGCGCGCGTGGCGCGGTTCGATCCGCACCGCGGCATCAACACGCTGCTGGTCGAGAAGATCAGCGCGGCGTCTGCCGACCAGCGCGCGGGCCGCGCGGGCCGCACGGCGCCCGGCGTCTGCCTGCGGCTGTGGACCGAGCGGGAGCACACGCAGCGCGCACCACAGGAATTGCCGGAGGTGAAACGCCTCGATCTTGCCGAAGTCGTGCTGACGTTGAAGGCCGCCGGGATCGACGACGTGGTGAACTTTCCGTGGATCGAGCCGCCGGACCCGAAGGCGCTCGCGCGGGCCGAGGAGCTGTTGCGCGACCTCGGCGCGGTGGTGGTGCCGAAGATCGCGAAGACGAGCACCAAGCCCGAGCTGCCGGAGCCGCCGTCGCGGATCACCGAGATCGGCCGGCGGATGCTGAAGTTTCCCGTGCACCCGCGGTACGCGCGGATGTTTCTTGCGGCGGCGGAATACGGATGTGTGCGCACGGTCGCGATGATGGCGGCGCTTACGCAGGGGCGCTCGTTTTGGCTGCGCAACGTCGACCGCGGCGTCGAGCAGGCGCGCGAGGACCTCCTCGGCACCGAGACCGAGTCGGACTTTTTTCTGCTCATGCGCGCCTACCGCTACGCGGAGAAGGCGAACTTCTCCGTCGATGCGTGCCGCCGGCTCGGCATCCACGCGCAGGCGGCGCGGCAGGTAGCGCCGTTGTTCGATCAGTTTCTCGAGATCGCGCAGGACGAGGGGCTCGACGTGGGTGAACGTCGCGTCGACGGGACGCTGGTGCGGAAATGCGTGCTGCTCGGCTTCATCGACCACCTCGCGCGCCGGCTCGACGAGGCGACGCTGCGCTGCGACCTCGTGCATCGGCGCCGCGGGCTGCTCGCCCGCGAGAGCGCGCTGCACGGCGCGAAGCTGCTCGTGGTGGCCGAGATCAGCGAGATCGGCGGCCGTGCCGGAGAAGTGAACACCGTGCTCGGCCTCGCGACGGCGGTCGAGGAGGCGTGGCTGAAGGAGCTCTTTCCCGACGATTGCGACGAGTCGATCACCACCGGGCTCGACCCGAACACCAAGCGCGTGACGTCGCGCCGCGAGCGACGTTTCCGGGATCTCGTGCTCGAGTCGAAGGAGGGCGCGGAGCCGCCGGAGACCGAGGCGGCGCAGATCCTCGCGCGCGAAGTGCTCGCCGGGAACCTCAAGATCGAAGCGTGGGACGAGAAGGTCGAGGAGTGGATCGTGCGCGTGGCGCGGTTTGCCGAGTGGTTTCCCGAGATGGAGGCGCACCCGATCCGCGACGAGGACCGCGCGATGCTGATCGACCAGATGTGCTACGGCTGCCGCGGCGTGAAGGACGTGCGCAACCTTGACCCGTGGCCGATCCTCAAGGACTGGCTCACGCCCGAGCAGCTCGCGGCGATGGAGACGTTGCTGCCCGAGCGCATCGAAATGGCCAACGGCCGCCGCTCGAAGATCAGCTACCCGAAGGACGGCCCGCCCGTGATCTCGGCGCGCATCCAGGAGTTGTTCGGTGTCGAGAAGCTCTCGCTCGCCCGCGGACGGGTGCCGCTGAAGATCGAGGTGCTCGCGCCGAACCAGCGTCCGCTCCAGGTGACCGACGACCTCGCGCGCTTCTGGCGCGAGGTGTATCCCGAGATCAAGCCCGCGCTCTCCCGCCGCTACCCGCGCCACGAGTGGCGGTGAGCGGATTGCGGATTTCGGAATGCGGATTGCGGAGTGAAGGAACGGCGGCGCCGGTGACGGTGTTTGGCGTTTGAGGGCACGCCGGTCTTGCGCCGGCGGTGTCCGGCTGTTGGGATCGGCGGCAGCAACATCCTGCCGCGAAACGGCAGGCCTCACACCAACAACCTCCAGTGGCCCCCGGGCTTCGGGTGGAACGGAAGCGGCGAACGGGACGCCGCCGGCCGATCCCGAAGCTGCGCGCCACGCTTTCCCGTCCGTCGCCATGAACGATCCCGAATCCGCCGGGCTTCCCACCCCCGAAGACTCCGCCGCGTCGCGCGCCGACCGTCGCCAACAACTGGCGCTCGAACTCGCGCGCCAGACCGTCCACGAGGATTTCATCGCCTTCGCCGAGATGCGCCCGCTCATGCAGCGGCTCCTGCCGCGTGGCGGCGAGGCGGCGCATTCGCCCTTCGCGCTGCTCGGCCTGCTGCTGGAGAGCGGCGAGGCCGAGCCGCGGACGCTGCAGCAGCGCGTGCACAGCGGCATCGTGCGTGAGGCCACGCGCGCCGCGCAGACGCTGCGCAACAACCCCGCCCATGACTGGCGCTCGGTGCCGGCGCTGGTTCATCTGCCCGCGGCGCTCTCGGCCGGCTGGCGTTTCGATGAGCAGTTTCTGACCGGGCTGCGTCAGGCAGCCGCATTCGAACGTGACCGGGCCTTTCTGCGCGTGGCGGCGCCGGAGCTGACCGGCCCACGGCGGGCGGTGGACGAGGCGTGTGCCCGGCAGATGGATACGCTGCGCCGCGAGCCGTCGCGCTGGTCCTTCTTCTCGGCGGCCGAGCTCTGGGCGGGCTTCACGCCGCCGACTGGTGTGTCGCTCCCGCCCGCCGCGGGTACAGACGCGCGCGCCGAGAGCGACGCCCGGCTCGCCGAGCTCGCTCGCCAGGCGGCAGCGGAGCCGGTGGGGCCGGAGGGCTCCGCGGCGTTGCGGGAATTGGTCTCCTGGCCCACGGCCGAGGCTGCGCCCTTTGTCGCGCAGACCGGCAACTCGCTGGCGGCGCAGGCCTATGTGATGCACGCCCTCGCGCTGCGCACCGGCGCCGGTTTCATCAATTGGTCGGAGTGGAAAGAGTGGATGCAGCGTGCGGAGATTGGCGTGGGCCAGTTGCGCGTGGCTGCGGCAGCGCTGGCAAACGACTACCGCGATGAGCTGCGGCTGCTCTGGTTGCGCGCGCAGCCCGAGGCGGTGGATCCGGCGCTGGAGGCAGCGTTGCTCGACGCGATCGCAGAGAACGCCCGGCGCTTCGTCACCCCCGCGGCGTTTGCGCGCCGCTGGGAAATCGTGCTGACGCCGGCCGACGTGCGC
>JAEXPQ010000204.1 GCA_023446735.1 Verrucomicrobiota bacterium | reverse complement strand
GCGCACTCGTCGCCGTAGCGCACGACCAGCTCCGTCGCGCGCCGCGCGGCCAGGTTGCCCCGGATGGTTTCCGCCCAGGCGCCCGGAGCCGGTGGCACCGGCTCGATCACGACCCTCGCCACTCCCTGGCACCCCAGCCCGGTGCCCCACACCAGATCGTTCTCCGCGGTGGTGTCGTAAACCGCCACCTGCGCGCGCCCCGCGGCGATCACCCGCCGCGCGCGTTCGACCAGATCCGACTCGAGGCAACCGCCACTGATGCCGCCCAGCGTCGAGCCATCGGCGCGCACCAGCAGCCGCGCGCCCGGCCGCCGGTAGGAGGATCCCTCGACCGCAACCAACGTCGCCAAGGCCATCGTCTCACGGCGAGGCGACGACAGGGCGGCGGCGATGGCGGCGAGTTCGTTCATGGGGAGGCGGTACCTGCGGCCGACGCTAGGGCCCGCGCCCGGCGACGCCACCGCGAAACCGGACTGGACCGTCCAACATGGCGACTATTTGCACCAGCGCGCTTTTCGCACCGCCTTCGGGAACGTTTCGCATTTCTCTCCCACTCGCGCATCGTGTTCGCGCTCTCCCCGCCCGCCTCGCCATGCCCTCCCCGATTCCCTTCCGCCTGAACGGCCGGCCCGTCGAACTCGACGTGCCGCCCGACCGCCCGCTTCTCTGGGTCCTGCGTACCGACCTCGGCCTGACCGGCACCAAGTTCGGCTGCGGCGCCAACCAATGCGGCACCTGCACGGTACTCGTCGACGGCGAGGCCGTCCGCTCCTGCAACGAGACCATCGGCGCGGTGCGCGGGCGCGAGGTCGTCACCATCGAGGGGCTCGCGCCCGAGGGCGCGCTGCATCCGGTGCAGGAGGCGTTCGTCGCGCACGACGCGCTCCAATGCGGCTTCTGCACCCCCGGCATGGTCCTCACCGCCGTCGCCTTCCTCCGCCGCCATCCCACGCCGACACGCGCCGAGGTGATCGCGGGCATGAACCAGAACCTCTGCCGCTGCGGCGCCCACCCGCGTATCGTCGATGCCGTGCTCGCGGCCGCCACCGCGCTGCGGGAAGGAGGCCGGTCATGAACATGTTCACACCGCCCGCCGCCGCCCGCCCCTTCGGCACGATGGATATGCGCCCGCCGAGCCGCCGCGAGTTCCTCCAGCGTTGCGCCGCCGGCCTGTTGATCTGGGTCACGCTCGGGCCGGTCCTCGCCGAGGAGGGCAAGTCCGAGTCCACCACCGTGCTGCGCAAACGCCCGCAGGTGCCGAAGGATTTCAACGCATTCCTCAGCATCGGCGCCGACGGCCGCGTGACCTGCTTCACCGGCAAGGTCGAGATGGGCCAGGGCCCGATCACCTCGTTGCCGCAGATGCTCGCCGACGAACTCGATGTGCCGCTCGACCAGGTCGACATCGTGATGGGCGACACCGAGCTCTGCCCCTTCGACCAGGGGACCTGGGGCTCGCTCACCACGCGCGCGTTCGGCCCGCTGTGGCGCGCCGCCGCCGCCGAGGCCCGCGCCGTGTTGCTTGAACTCGGCGCCGCCGCCCTCGCCGTGCCGGTGGCCGAGCTGCGCACCCGCGACGGCCGCGTCGAGGTCGCCGCCGAGCCGCAACGTTTCGTCGGCTACGGCGCGCTCACCCAGGGCCGCAAGATCGAGCGCCGGCTGACGGTCACCCCTTCGCTCAAGAAGCCCGCCGAGTTCAAGCTCGTGGGCCGGCCCCTCCTGCGCCGCGATGCGCGGGCCAAGGTGACTGGCCAGGCCCAATACACCGGCGACCTGCGGCTGCCCGGCATGCTCTACGCGCGCTTCCTGCGCCCGCCGGCCCACGGCGCGAAACTCGTCTCGGTCGACACCGCCGCGGCGCGCGCGATCGCGGGCGTGGTCGTCGTCGAACAGGGCGATTTCGTGGCGGTGCTGCACGCGCTGCCGGATGTCGCCGAGGAGGCGCTGGGGCGCGTGCGCGCCGAGTTCGCGCCATCGCCCTCGCGGCTCACCCACGAGAACATCCACGAACACCTCGACCGCTCGACGCTCCCCAGCCGCACGATCGTCGCCCACGGCGACCTCGCGCAGGGCGCGGCGGACTCCGCCCGCGTGTTCGAGAGCACCTACCGGGACAACTACATCGCCCACGCCGCGCTGGAGACGCACACCGCGCTCGCGCACCTCGAGGGCGACCGCATGACCGTGTGGGCCTCCACGCAGAATCCCTTCGGCGCCCGCCAGGAGATCGCCGATGCGATCGGCTTCCCGATCGAGCGGGTGCGCGTGATCACGCCCTTCCTCGGCGGCGGCTTCGGCGGCAAGGCCTTCAACCAGCAGGCCTCCGAGGCCGCGCGCCTGGCCCAGGCAACCGGCCGGCCCGTGCAGGTCGCGTGGACCCGCGAGGAGGAGTTCTTCCTCGACACCTTCCGGCCCGCGGCGGTCGTGCACGTGCGTGCGGGACTCGACGCCGCCGGGCGCCTCGGCCTCTGGGACTACAACGTGAAGTTCGCCGGCGACCGCGGCTCGGATCTGCTCTACGACGTGCCCCACCACAGCATCACCGCCGTCGGCGATTTCTGGGGACCGGCGGGCGTGCACCCGTTCAACGTCGGCGCGTGGCGCGCCCCCGGCTGCAACACGAACGCCTTCGCCCGCGAGTCCGCGATCAACCACCTCGCCGCGCAGGCGGGCGTGGACCCGATCGAGTTCCGCCTGCGCCAGCTCTCGAATCCGCGCGCCGCACGGGTGCTACGCGCCGCGGCGGAACATTGGGGCTGGGAGCCGCGGGCCGGCGTGAGCGGCCGCGGCTTCGGCGTGGCCTGCGGTTTCGACGCCGGCACCTACGTCGCCATGATCGTCGCGATCGCGCTCGACCGCGCCACCGGCCGCATCACCGTCGAGCGCGTGCTCTGCGCGCAGGAGATGGGCCTCGTGGTCAACCCGGCCGGCGCCAAGCTCCAGATGGAAGGCTGCATCATGATGGGCCTCGGTTACGCGCTCCTGGAGCAGGTGCGTTTCCGCAACGGCGAGATCCTCGACACCAACTTCGACACCTACCCGCTGCCGCTCTTTTCGTGGCTGCCGTCGAAGATCGAGACCGTGATCCTCGATGCCGAGGACCAGCCCCCGCAGGGCGGCGGCGAGCCCGCGATCATCGTGGTCGGCGGCGCCATCGCCAGCGCCATGTACGATGCCACCGGTGTGCGCCTCCTCGAGCAACCGATGACGCCCGAGCGGGTGCGCGCCGCCCTCGCCGCCGGCGGATGAGCAAGCGAGATCCGCGGACCCCAAGCCGGCACCGCACCGCTGCCGGACGGTTGGACCACTGGCGAGTTGCAGCGATTTTGGCCGGCATCACGATGCCGCCCGATGGTCCGCCCCTCCCTTCGCCTCCTCGCCCTCGTCGCCGCCGTTTCCTTCGTCACCTTGACCGGTGCGCAGTCAGAACCAACCGGAACCGCGCTCACCAGCGCATCCGGTCTACGGGTGCCGCCTAACGACGCCACGCTGCCCAATCCGCTGATCCGGCAGCGCGCCGACCCGTTCGTTGTCCGCCACTCCGATGGGTTCTACTATTTCACCGCGACCGTTCCCGAGTACGACCGTATCGAACTGCGGCGTGCCACCACCATTGCCGGGCTCGCCACCGCGGATGCCAAGACCATCTGGCGCAAACATGCCACCGGGCCGATGGGCGCGCATATCTGGGCGCCCGAGCTGCATCAGATCGACGGGAAGTGGTACATCTACTTCGCCGCCGGCGAGGCGGAGAAGATCTGGAACATCCGCATCTACGTTCTCGAGAACGCCTCCGCCAACCCGCTCGAGGGCGAGTGGATCGAGCGCGGCCAGCTCCGCACCCAGTGGGATACCTTCAGCCTCGATGCGACACCATTCGAGCACCGCGGCCAGCGTTATCTGATCTGGGCGCAATCCGATCCGACCAAGAAACACGGCACCGATCTCTACCTTTCGCGCATGGCCGCGCCGACGGAACTGACCGGGCCGCAGATGCGCCTCACCACCCCCGAGTACGACTGGGAGAAGGTCCGCTACCCCGTGAACGAGGGTCCGTCCATCCTTGTCCGCCACGGCCGGATCTTCGTGACCTACTCCGCCGCCGGCACCGGCGCCGAATACTGCCTGGGCCTGCTCTCCGCCGACGCGGCCGCCGACCTGCTCGATCCGTCCTCCTGGACCAAGTCGCCCACGCCGGTCTTCGCCACCAACGAGGCCAACGGCCTCTACGGTCCCGGCCACAACAGCTTCACCGTCGCCGCGGACGGCACGACTGATCTTCTCGTGTACCACGCCCGCAATTACAGCGAGATCGTCGGCGATCCGCTCCGCGACCCCAACCGCCACACCCGCGTGCAACCGATCCGGTGGCGTGCCGACGGCACGCCCGACTTCGGCGTCCCCGCCCGGGAGACCGATCTCGGACCGCTTACCGCTGCGCTGGCGACCCCGGCCCCCGCCGAGACCGCCGGATTCAAGCTCGGCTCCGCCGCGAATCCCGCGGGCACCAGCATCAGCACCAGCAGCCGCAGTCTCCTGCGCGACGGCCGCCCCTGGACGCCGGTCATGGGCGAGTTCCACTACTCCCGCATCCCCGCGGCCGAGTGGCGAGAGGAGTTGCTGAAGATGAAGGCCGGCGGCATCGACATCGTCGCGACCTACGTCTTCTGGATCTACCACGAGGAGACTGAGGGCGCGTGGAACTGGTCGGGGAGCAACGACCTCCGCCGCTTCGTCGCGACCGCGCAGGAGGCCGGCCTGCACGTGATCGTCCGGTGCGGCCCCTGGTGCCACGGCGAAGTGCGCAACGGCGGCCTGCCCGACTGGCTCGTCGCCCGCGGCAACGTTCGCAGCGAAGACCCCGCCTATCTCGCCAGCGCCACCTCCCTCTACCGCCAGATCGCCGCCCAGCTTCGCGGCCTGCTCTGGAAGGACGGCGGCCCCGTGATCGGCATCCAGTTGGAGAATGAATACCGCGGCCCCGCCGAGCACCTGCTCACGCTCAAGCGCATCGCCCGCGAGGCGGGCCTCGACACTCCGCTCTACACCCGCACCGGCTGGCCCGAACTCGCCACCCCGATGCCCTTCGGCGAGATCCTCCCGCTGTACGGCGTGTACGCCGAGGGCTTCTGGGACCGCGAACTCATCTCGATGCCCGGCAACTACTGGGCCGGCTTCCATTTCTCCACCCTGCGCACCGACGCCAACATCGCCAACGAAGCCCTCGGCCGGCGCGAGACCCGTGACGCGCCGGACATCGCCCGCTACCCGTACCTCACCTGCGAGATCGGCGGCGGCATGATGAGCAGCTACCACCGCCGCATCCTCGTCGACCCGCTCGACATCGAGGCGACCACGCTCCTCAAACTCGGCTCCGGCAGCACCTCCCCCGGCTACTACATGTACCATGGCGGCACCAACGGGGTCGGTCGGCTCACCACGTTGATGGAGGAGCAGGCGTCGCCCATGACCAACTGGAACGACATGCCGGTGCTCAACTACGATTTCCAGGCTCCGCTCGGCCAGTTCGGCCAGATCCGCCCGCATTATCACCGGTTGCGCCGCCTCCATCTTTTCCTGCACAGTTTCGGCTCCCCGCTGGCCGAGACCGCGGTGGCGTTGCCCGACCGGCGGCCCGATGGTCGCCACGATCTCGACACACTGCGCTGGTCCGTGCGTTCCGACGGCCGCCGCGGCTTCCTCTTCGTCAACAACCATGAACGCGGACGCACCCTCCCACCCAAGCCAGGCGTGCAGTTCCGGCTCACGCCCGCCGGACTCGTCTTCCCGCAGGCACCGTTCACCGTGCCCACCGGCGCCGCGTTCATCTGGCCCTTCAACCTCGACCTCGGCTCCGGCGTCACCCTCGCTTACGCCACCGCGCAACCGCTCACCGTCCTCGACGACGGCCTCGCTCGCACCTTCGTGTTCGCCGAGACCCCGGGCATTCCCGCCGAATTCGCCTTCGACGCGGCCGGCATCGCGAGCGCCATCCAACACGGCGCCTGCCAGCAACCCGAGGACCGGCTGGTCTTCCCCGCGGTCGCGCCCGCCGCCGACACCGCGATCACCGTCCGCGCAACCGATGGCCGCGAGATCAGGATCGTGCTGCTGAGCGACGCCGATTCGCTCGCCCTCTGGCGCGGCACTTGGCAGGGCCGCGAGCGCCTCATCCTCTCGGAGCATCCGCTCGTGATCGATGGCGGCGCACTGCGGATCACCGCCGCGGACCCTCGTGGCGAAACGCGCCAGAATTCCGACCGCACACCGCCAAACGAAATCCGTGGCGGGTCGCGTTCCGCAGCGGCGGACCGCGAGTCGCTCCGTGTCTTCCCGGCCGACGATCTCGCTTCCGCGGAACCCGGCACCGGCAGCCTCTTCGCCCCGCTCGAGGTCGTTTTGCCTTCGGGGACCATCACTTCGCTCGCCACCGAGCAGGTCCGTGCCGCCGGTCCGCTTCGCACCATCGCTCTAGGCAAGGCTCCGAAACCCGTCGCCGCCGCGCCGGTCGCCGCCGATTTCGCCGCCGCCGCCGTCTGGCGGATCAAGCTCCCGGCTGACCTCGACCTCGCCACCAGTCCACTGTTACGCCTCCACTACCGCGGCGACTGCGCGCGCGTGAAGATCGGCGACACCTTCATCATGGACGATTTCTGCAACGGCGAACCGCTTGAGATCGGCCTCGCCCGTTTCGCCGCTCTCCTCAAGTCGGGCGAACTCACCATCGAGATCCTCCCGCTGCAGAAAGGCGCCCCGATCTTCCTGCCTGCCGCGCTCGCGTCCGCCGCCGGCGACCGCGCGGGCGTCGCGGAGTTGTCCCGCGTCGAGTTGATTACCCGACCGGAGATCGTCGTCGGCCACCAGCGATCCACCCCGTAGATGGTAGTGGAGGCAGGCGGTCGTAGCGGTTTCCCGCCTGGACTGCCCGCCCCTCATCAATCCAGACAGGCGGATCTCCCGCATCCGGCTTTCCGGGATCGTTCATCGTACGGCTCTCGGCTGACAGGCAGGCGTGGTCGATAGTGGCGGAGTAGCCGTTCAGGTCGGGATCGATCACCCCGGTCTGGCCCTGGCAGAGCGCATTGCGGATTGCGTCGAGGGCGCCGTGGGCGCCGCGCTTCGGGCGGGACCCGAAGCTGCCGTCATCGAAGTCGGCTTCGAAGACCGGCTGCAACACCACCAGCAGTCCCGCTTGCACGATCCGGTCCTTCACCGTCGGGACACCCAAGGGCCGCGTTTCCCGTCGGCCTTGGCGATCCAGACTCTCTTTACCGGACTAGGAGAACGCGGTCGTTCAGTTTGCGGATGGTCCGTGGCCGGGAGAACGAGCGCAAACTGGAGGAAGTAGGGAGTCCGTCCGATGGCGCCTTGCCGCGGCTCGCGCGGCAAGGCGCCGCGTATTTCCGTCTTCCGCCCGAGTCATTCCCCTCTAGCCTCCGCGCTCCGCCACCGTTCCCCGTCAACCGGTCACCGTCCTCTCGCCCATGCCCCAGCTCACCGTCGCCGAACTCCGCGCCCTCAACCGCGCGGGCAATCCCACCTTCGCGGGCGTCTATGTCGTGCGGAAGCTCGCCCAACGCACCGCCAAGAACGACAACCCGTTCCTCGTCCTCGAACTGGGCGACCGCACCGGCTCCTTCAGCGCGAACATCTTCGGCGACAGCCCGTTCTTCCCCATCCTCAAGGCCGCCGGCGACGGCGTGGTCGTGCGCCTCGAGGGCAAACTCGACTACTTCCAGGAGCGCCTCTCGCCGAAGATCACGAAGATCGAAGTCGTCACCCCCGAGGAACTCGCCGCCCAGCCCGACCTGATCTCGTCGCTCGTCGAGTCCGCGCCCGAGGAAATCGACACGCTGTGGTCCGAGTTCCAAAACTACATCGCGGCGATCAAGCAGCCGGAGCTCCACGCCACCGTGCACTCGGTCTTCGAGGAGATCGGCGCGACGTTCCGAACCTCCTCGGCCGCGATCGCGATGCACCACGCCTACCGCGGCGGCCTGCTGGAGCACACGACCCACATGGCGCGGGCCGCCACGGCCCTCTTCACCGTCTATCCGGAGGTCCCCGCCGACCTCGCCCTCGCCGGCATCCTCCTCCACGACATCGGCAAGACGATCGAGTACGAGACCGGCCTCGCGATCCGCAAGACCCGCCGCGGCCTGCTCCAGGGCCACGTCGTCCTCGGCTACCAACTCGTGCGCAAGCACGGCCTCAAGCACAAGCTGCCGGCCGACCTCCTCGAACGCCTCGAGCACATCATCCTCAGCCACCAAGGCGCGCTCGAATGGGGGGCGGCTGTCATGGCCGCCACGCCCGAGGCCGTCTTCGTCTCGATGGTCGACAACCTCGACGCCAAGATGGGCATGGTCCAGCGCGCCCTGCGCAACGCCGGCGAGGCCGACGAGTTCTCCGAACGCCTCCCGGGCCTGGAGTCGCCGGTCCTGCTCCGCCCGCCCCAGGCCTGAACCCTCCCGGCCCGCGCCCGCCTATTCCCGCTCGGGCTCGGCGGCGTCCGGCGGCGGCGCCTTTGGTCCAAGCCAGCGCATCCAGTTCTTGCCGTCGAGCAGCGGCAACAGGCAAAGCAGGCCGACGAACGTCAGCCCGAGCACCGCGTAGCCGGTCGCGTCGTGGAACTCGCCGCCGATCGCCTCGCTGCCGAACTCGTAGGCCCAGCCCGTGAGGAAAAGGCTGCGCATCAGATTGGTCACGACCGCCAGCGCGAGTGCCGCCGCGATCAGGGTGATCTTCTTCCACCAGCGGTCCAGGAACACCGCCGCGAGGAACGCGCCGGTAAACAGGCAGGCCGTGAGCGAACGGATCCCCGAACAGGCGTCCTCCACGCCGACGCGTTGGTCGTTCGGCAGCAGCAGGGTGTTGCCCTCCTGCACGAGCGGGAAGCCAAGCACGTTGAATACGAACGAGACCACGGCCACGACCTTGCGCAGCAGGAAGAGGCTGAGCTGGTTCTCCACCGCATCGACCAGCGGCGCGGAGATCATCCAGATCAGGGCCGGAAACACGAACTGCGCGACGACCGTCAGGCGCGCGTCCGCGCCCAGCGCCCTCCAACCGGAAGGCGTCGGCCCGGTGCCCAGGCGCCCCTGCGGGGCGTTGAAATAGACCAGGCCAAGCAGCATCCCCGCGAACCCGATGGCCATCGCGAGCGACCCGGGCTGGGTCACCCCGGAGCCCGCGCGGTAGAGCGCGCCGAGCAGGAAGAACACGCAGCCCGCGGAGAGCACGGCGCCGAAGCCGAAGGCGATCAGCCGGCGCCCGCCGGCCGGCAGGGGGCTCGCGCCGCCCGCCCGTAGGGCGGTCATCACGATCGGCCAGCGCTCCAGCAGCACGTAGCCCACGAACAGCGGCACCAGCCAGCCGAACATGTACTCGGGCTTCAGCCGCCACCAATGCATCTGGTCGACGACAATCACGACCATGAGCACCGTCGCCATCGCCAAAGCGGCCAGGAACTCGGCGGGGATCTCGGAGCGGAGCCGTCGCAACAGTTGGGACATGCCCGGTCAGCACAAGCGTCCGGCCCCGGTCCCGCAAGGCCGAAGCCGCCCCGGCCCCTCGACTTCCGGGAGACACCCGCTCGACAGCGCCGCTTCACCGCCCGCAAGGCCGCGTCGCGCGATCCGGCCGCTTCTTCCTTGGTTCCCGCGGCCGCTCCGCCAACATCCGCGCGATGCCCGACCTCGCTGCCTCCGCCACCGCCTTCCAGTTCGCCCAAGGAGCGCTGGTCCTGCTTGGCCTCGGACTGCTCGCGGGCTGGTTCTTCGCCCCGAAAATCCAACCGTGGCGCCTGGCCGAAGCGCGCGTGCCGCGCTGGGACGCCTCGCTGGTCGACACCTTGCTCGCCGCCTGGGTGGCCGTGTGCGCCACTCTCGTCGGATCCTTGCTCGCCGGCAGCGTCGCGCGCCAACTGACCCTGACTGCCGAGGACGGGTGGACCTCGGTCGTCTCCGTGCTCGGTTTCCAAGGGGCGATGATCGCCGCGCTCGCCGGCTTCGCCCTCTACCGGCGCGTGAGCGGACGGCCGTTGCCCGTGTGCGGCGCCCGCCCGCCCGCACCGCTCACCGACCGGCTGCTCCTCGGCGCGGCCACCTTCTGCATGGCGCTGCCCTTCGTCTACGGCGCGAGTTTCCTCTCCGCCCAGGCCATGGAGCTGCTCGGCCTGCCCGTGAAGCTCCAGGACCTCGCCAACCTCTTCGCCACGACCGACTCTCCGCCCCTTCTGCTCGCGCTCACGTTCATGGCCATCGTGGTCGCGCCGCTGGGCGAGGAAGTGCTTTTTCGCGCCGGCTGTTTCCGCATCGCGCGCCGCTTCCTCCCCCGTTGGCTGGCGGTGCTGCTGAGCGCGGTGGCGTTCGCGTCGCTGCACTTCAGCGCCATCCACTTCGTGCCGCTGGTCGTGCTCGGCATCGTCTTCGCGCTCGCCTACGAACGGTCGGGCAGCCTGCTCGTCCCGGTCGTTGCTCACGGGCTCTTCAACCTCAACTCGATCCTCATGCTCCTCACCGGAGCCGGCAGCCCGTCGTGAACCCGTTCACCGCCACGCCCGCCCTCTCCGTCGGCGCCCTCGGCGAGCGCCGCCTCATCGCCAAGCTGCGCGAATGGCTCGGCTCCGCCAACCCGCCCGCGCCCTTCGGCATCGGCGACGACTGCGCCGTGCTCCCCGCCTCCGGCAAACGCCGCCTGCTCGTCACCACCGACCCGGTCATCTACGGCCGCCACTTCGACGACACCCTCCCGCCCGCCGCCGCCGCCGAGAAGCTGCTCAAACGCAACCTCAGCGACATCGCCGCGATGGGCGGCCGCCCGCGCTCCGCGGTAGTCTCGCTCGCCCTCCCGCGCCGTGTCTCCATCGCCTGGATCCGCGGGTTCTACCGCGCCCTCGGTCGCTGCGCCCGCACCCACGGCGTCACGATCGCCGGAGGCGACGTGGCCGAGTCGGACGGCATGCTCGGCGCCTTTCTCACGCTCCTGGGAGAGGCCGCCGGACCGCGCGTGCTCACCCGCCGCGGAGCCCGGATCGGCGACTGGATCTACGTCACCGGCGCGCTCGGCGGCAGCATCCTCGGCAAACACCATCGCTTCACGCCGCGGCTCGCCGAGGGCCGTTGGTTGGCCGCCCAACGCGAGGTGCGCTGCCTGATGGACCTCAGCGACGGCCTCGCCAAGGACCTGATGGAGCTCGTCCCCGCCGGCACCAAGCCCGCGCTCGCGGCCGACTCGATCCCGCTCTCCCGGGCCGCCCGCCAACTCGCTCGCCGCGACGGCCGCACCGCCCTCGACCACGCGCTGAGCGACGGCGAGGACTTCGAATTGCTCTTTGCGCTCGCCGCGCGCGCCGACCGGGCCGCCTTCGAGCGGTCCTGGCGCTCCCGTTTCGCCACCCCGCTCACCTGCATCGGCCGCTTCGTGCACCCCTGCAAGATCGCCGCCGGCGCCGTTCCACTCGCCCACTATCACGGCTATGAACATCTGGCAGGAGCTTGAACAGGGTGCCGTCGTTGCCTCGGCCGACGAGATGCACGCCCTCGCGCGGCGCCTCGGCGAGGCGTTGCCCGCGGAAGCCATCCTCGCGCTCAGCGGCGACCTCGGCGTGGGCAAGACCACCTTCGTGCAGGGCCTGGCCGAGGCGTTCGGCATCCGCGAGCGCGTCACCAGTCCCACGTTCACCCTCTACAACCTCCACCGCGGCCGGCGTACCCTCGTGCACCTCGACGCCTATCGCCTCGAGGCACCGGAACAGGTCGAGGATCTGCTGCTGGAGGACTTCCTCGTCGCGCCGTACTGCCTCGCCGTCGAGTGGCCCGAACGCATCGCCGGCTGGTTGCCACCGGGGACGATCCGCTTGCGACTCTCCATCGAATCTCCGGGCCGGCACCGCGTCCAACTCGCCGGCTGAGCGCCCTACCGGCGACGGGCCGTCCCCGCGGAGTCGATCGTCTCCCGCGCCGTGCGCGTCAGCAGCGCCATGGTGTACGGCTTCGGCAGGAAGTTGATCTCGGCCATGCCTGGCTCCTCGGCGCAGACGGTCTCCTTGCTGTAGCCGCTGGTGATCAGGACTGGTAGTGCGGGGCGGTCGCGCCGGCAGCCTTGCGCCAGCTCCACGCCGCTCACCCCGCCGGGCATCGCCACATCCGTCAGCAAAAGCTGGATCTCGGCGCCACGCTCCGTCCACAGGCGCCGCCCCTCCACGCCGTTCGCGGCCTCGATGACCTTGAACCCGCACCACTCCAGGGCGCCCACCGCCAGGCGCCGCACCGGCTCCTCGTCCTCCACCAGAAGGATGGTCTCGGTGCCGCGCACCGCCGGGGCCGACGAAGCTGCCGCCGCGGCCGGCGCCGACGCCGGCGGGTCCAGCCGCGGCAGGAAGACCCGGAACTCGGAGCCCCGGTCCGTCTCGCTGCCCACCTCGACCCAACCGCCATGCTGCTCGACGATTCCCAACGAGACGGAGAGACCGAGGCCCGTGCCCTTGTCCGCCCCCTTGGTGGTGAAGAACGGCTCGAAGATCCGGCGTCGCACCTCCTCGGACATGCCGCAGCCGTTGTCGGCGACGTGCAGTCGCACGAACTCGCCCCCCGGGATCTCGCGCCCCGGTCGGGCCGGCGGTGTCGCGACTTCCACGACACGGCACCCGATCTCCAGGCGCCCCCCGCGCGGCATCGCGTCGCGACCGTTCACGGCCAGGTTGGTGACCACCTGCGCGATCGCCCCGGCATCCGCGAAGACCGGGCAGTCGCAGGCGGGCGTGTCGATCACCAGCTCGATTTGCGGGCCCAGCAACCGCCGCAGCATGCGGGCGTTGGAGTCGATGGTCTGGCGCAGATCGAGGTGCTTGCGGTCGAGGGACTGCCGGCGCGCGAAGGCCAGCAGCTGCCGGGTCAACTCGTTGGCGCGCTCCGCGACCGTCCGCAGATCCTGGAGCGCCGGCGCGTGCGGGGTCTGCGCCTCGCCGCGCGCGGCGATCGCGTCGAGCGCCCCGTGCATGACGGTGAGCAGGTTGTTGAAATCGTGCGCCACCCCGCCGGCCAGGGTGCCGAGGGCCTCGAGGCGTTGGCGCTGCCGCAGCAGATCCTCCTGCATGCGCCGGCCCGTGATGTCCCGCAGGAAGCACTGCAACGTCCGGTCGGAGAGCCGCTGCGTGTTCATCTCCACCGTCACGACCGTGCCGTCCTTGCGCGTGAGTTCGCGCTCCGCCCGCTCCACCCCGCCGTTCTCCAGCCGGTCCCAACGGATCGGGGTGCGGGTGAGCTCGCTGGCGGAGAAGAAGTCGGTGAACTGCCGGCCCAGCAGCTCGTCCCGGCTGTATCCGGTGATCTCGCTCGCGCGCGAGTTCACCTCCGTGATCCGCCCGCCCTCGTCGGCATGGGCGACGCCCTCGGCAGCCAGCTCGATCGCGGTCTGCAGTTTCGCCGCCGTGCCCTTCAGCACATCCGCCTGCCGCTGCAGATCGCGGGTGTTCGCTGCCAGTTTCGCCTCCTGTTCGCGCGAGCGCAGCAGGGTTTTCCGGATATCCCGGGTGAACAGCGCGATCGCCGCGGCGCTGAAGCCGAGGATCATGAGACACTCGAACATCCCCGGATAGCCGCGGAACTGCTCGAAGGCGCCGCGCCGCACGCCTTCCACCTCGGCCACCGTCAACACCGCGATCGTGGCGAACTGCAGCAGGACGAAGCCGGCGAAGAAACGAAGGTCCAGCAACATCCCGGCGATCATCAGCAGCACCGGAAAGCCGAGGAGCGCGATGTGGTGCGACCCCATCGCCTCGGTGGCGAGGAAGTAGGTCACCAACGCCCAATTGGTCAGGCAGAAGAGCCGGCCGGCCGCCACGGTGCGCCGCGCGCGGTTCATCAGGAAGATCGCCACCAGCATGGCCTGCTGCAGGCCCAGCGCCGCAACCGCCTCCTCCCGCCCTTGGGCGAAATCCTTCGCCATCAGCAGGAGCAGAGTCGGGATCTCGAGCGAGATCAGGAGATCCACCGAGCGGGCGCTGTGGGCCGGATCGATCACCTGCAGCCCCGAGCGGCGGAAGCGTTCGGGCCAGGACCGTCGCCAGCCGCGGAGCAGCCCGGCGAGATCGCCATCCCCCGCCCCAGCCTCCGCCCCGTCGCCGTGGGCGGCGGAAGGGACCGGAGCGGGAGGGGTTGGGAAGCGATCAGGCATCGAGGCGGCCTCCGTCACCGCGGGCCCGGCTTACGCCGAGGCCGAGGGTTCGGATTCCGCGGCCTCGATCGGAGCCGAAGCGGCTTCGGGCGAAGCCGCGGTCTCGGTCGGAGCCGGTTCGGCGGCGGCCTTCTCGGCGGCCGCCCGCGCGGCCTCCTCCAGGGCGTCGGCGGCGGCGTTCGCCTCCTCGTCGGATTTCTGCAGCTGCGCGCTCATCGGGGGCGACGCGAACAGCTTCCCGTCGGAAT
The DNA here is from genome assembly GCA_023446735.1 of Verrucomicrobiota bacterium. GTDB lineage: Bacteria > Verrucomicrobiota > Verrucomicrobiia > Opitutales > Opitutaceae > CAJCBL01. Next base: position 30,437 of record JAEXPQ010000204.1, on the reverse strand, counting down.
ACTCGGTCACGTAGCCCTCGGTGACCAGCCAGCGCAGGTCCATCCACAGGCGCTTGAGCTTCGTGTCGTCCTCGGGAGACAAGGACGACGCGGGGGCCGGCGCAGCCGATGAGTCGGCGGCGGCGACCTCGGTCTGCACGATCCCGAGATGCTTGGCCGGAAGCTCCTTCACCGCGACCACCGGGTTCTTCTCGATGAACTCGATGAGCGCGCTGATGCTCTCGGAGAACACCTGGCCCGGGAGGCGGAATTTCCGCTTCACGGCGCAGACATACGAGACGCCCTTCGAGCCGCGCTTGAAGATGGTGAAGCCTTCGCGGCGCAGGCGGCCGCGGAGGGCGTTGGCGGTATCCAAGGGGAATCGACGCTGGCGGTCGAGGTGTCCCTCGGCCGCGGCGCGGATCTCGCCGGCGGGCAGCTGGTCGGCGACCTTGCCGTGGAAGCGCGCGCTGTCCACGCCCCGCACCACCTTGTCGCGGGCGTTCGCCAACAGGTAGGTCCGGGCTTCCTCGATCGTGTCGAAGGTCGGGGCGGTGGCCGCGTCCGCGGCCTCCTTCCAGACGTAGCGCGGGACCTTCTTCATCTTCTCGGTCCACTGCGCAATCACCTCGGGCTCCCTAACGGTCTCGAGGCGTTCGCGGAACCGCTCGAAGGGCATGTGGCCCAGCTTCGCGGCGTGGTGCTGCTGGAGGATGTTCTGGTAGCGGTGGTAGTTCGGCGGCCCGAGCAGTTCGCCGGTGAGGCCGCAGCGCATCACGAACTGGAAGTTGCCCTTGGGGGCCTCGACCTCCGCCTCGGTCATGGTGAAAAAAGTACCGAGGTGATTGCGCAGCACGTGCTGCACGGCCTCGTCCTCGTTCTCGAACGGCAGGCCGTCGGCCGGTGTGACGTAGATCGGGGCGCGCTTGTTCTCGCCATCGGGCTTGCGCTGCACGACGACCACGAAGCGGTCGTTCTTCCCGAGGATGACGCGGGCGATCTCGAAGAGTTCGTAGGTGTGGCAACTGGCGCGGATCGCCTTCACCAGGGCGTTGAACGCCGTGTCCTCGGCGTAGAACGCCACGTCGAAGAACGGGCTCAGGTAGGGACGATTGTCCTGCACCGGGCCACGCTCGAAACGGGGGCCGCGCTCGGGGCGACGCTCGCTGCCGGGACCACCGGGCCCACGTTCGCCGCGATAGCCGCCACCCGGGGCGCCCGCGGGACGCTCGCGTCGGAAATTCCCGCCGCCCGGACCGCCCGGGCCGCGTTCGCCTTGGAACGGACGCTCCCCGCGGCCTTCGGACGAGGCCGCCACCGCGGCCGCATCGCTCGTCTCGCCACCGGCCGGCTTGAACGGCTGGCCGCCTGGACGGCGGTCGCGACGAGGTTCACCCCGATCGCCTCCGGCGAAGCTGCGGCGCTCCGGCCGCGCACCCCGGTCGCCCCGCGACTCGCGGCGCTCGTCGCCGGCGCTGACGCTCGTCCATTGGGTGCCGAAGCTGAAGCTCGCGAGCGCGCTGAGATCGATCTTTCCGATACCGTCGTTCGCGGCCTTCGCCGCCGGAGCGGCGGGCGCGGCCGGCGCACTTTCGGGGGCATCGTGGATCGGCTGCTGGTTCTCGACGGGCTGATTATCCTGGGGGACTTGCTGGTCCATATAGGTGGCGTTGGTCGTTTTGGCCGCGCTGAAACGGGGAGGCGCGCAGCAAAGACCGAGTTGAGTAAGGGTGATAAGCGGGCGGGCAGTCTCGCCGGTGCAATGGGGGTGGCAAGCGGTTTTCCGCCCGGGAAAAGAACCGCGAGAAATTCGCCAAATCGGGACTTTACAAGCCCTCCATGATCCGACTCACTCCGCGCCTCTTCTTTACAAGTTCACGTTGCTCGGGTGGTGGAATTGGTAGACACACGCGTTTGAGGTGCGCGTGCCGTAAGGCGTGCAGGTTCGAGTCCTGTCCCGAGCACCATCTCTCTCCCGCCGCACGCCGGCCGGGGACGGATCGCCAGCCGCTCGACGGCTCGCGACGGTGAACGAAGAAACGCAAAACGCGGGCCGACCGGCTCGCGTTTTTTGTTTTCAGCGGTGCGCGTCGAACCGCGCCAGGGCGTCCGCCAAGGTCCGGTCCGCCGCCCCGGGATCGCGGCGCAGATGCTCGAGAAACGGCAGGACCTGGAACGAGGCCGTCTCCACCTCCCGGCGATACAGCTCCGCCATCGGGCCTGCCGCGGCGAGATAGCCGCTCGCCCGGAAACGGTCGACCGCGGCGCCGACATCGTACGCGGCCGCCTGGTGCTCGATCCGCCAGCCCAAGATCGCGGCCGGATCACGCTCGATCACCGTGAACTGCGCCGCCCGCGTCCCGTCGAGCGGCAGGCCGACCGAGCCGACGGTGACGATCCGCCCGCCGCGCCAGTCGCGCATCCCGCAGTAGTGGTTGTGCGCACGCACGACAAGCGGCTCCCCCGCCCCGCCGAAGCGCTCCGCCAGCTCCGCCTCGCCCGTGTAGGGAAACACGAGGTCGTTGTCGCCGCGCGGCGAGCCGTGCACGAACAGCACACCGGGCGCCTCGGGCAGCCGGAGCGTGGCCGGCAGCGCGGCCAGCTCCGCGCGCTCCGCGGCCGAGAACTGCCCCGCCGCCCAGCGCACCGGCCCGAAGCGCTCGGTCGCCCACTCGGGCTTCGCGCGCGGCGTGTCGAGATCGAAGACATACCGCTCGTGGTTGCCGCGCAGCACCGGGCAGCCGAGCGATCGCACCCGCGCCCAGCACGCGGCCGAATCCGGCGCGCCCACGACGATGTCGCCCGCGACCAGCAGCCGGTCGACCCGCAGCTCCGCAATGCGCGCCAGCGCCGCCTCGAGCGCCGGCAGGTTCCCGTGGATATCGGCGATGATCGCGATGCGCATTGGAAATTCAGCGACGCCTCCGCGTTCCGGGTGGTGAGGCGGGGTTCACGCCCGCCGTTCCGCGCCCGCGCCTCCGCCTTGCGGACGGCGGATTGTCGGGCGTGAAGCCCGACCCAACTTCGGAAACGCGCTGTCTTCGCATGGGCTCGGCATGGTTCACTTCCGGCCGGTCCCCCGCTTCCCGCGTTTCGGGGCGCCGTAGAGCTTGGCCGGCTTCGCCCCGGCGGCGGGCTTGCGATACTCGCCGGTCCTGAGCGCCTTCACCTGGTCGCGCAACAGCGCGGCGCGCTCGAACTCCAGCGCCTCGGCGGCCGCCTGCATCTCCTCCTCGAGCTCGGCGATCACCGCGGCGACATCGTTGTCCTCGCCGACCGCGGGCGCCGGCTCCTCGTCGCGTTTCCCGCTGCCGTCGTAGGTGTGCAGACTGCTCTGCGCCGCACGCTTCACGCTGCGAGGGGTGATGCCGTGGGCGGAGTTGTACGCCAGCTGTTTCTCGCGGCGCTTCGAGGTGACCTCGATGGTGCGCCGGATGGATTCGGTCTGCACGTCGGCGTAGAAGATCACACGGCCCTTCTCGTGGCGCGCGGCGCGGCCCGCGGTCTGGACCAGGCTGGTCTCGCTGCGGAGGAAGCCCTCCTTGTCGGCATCGAGGATCGCGACGAGCGCAACCTCGGGCAGGTCGAGGCCCTCGCGCAGGAGGTTGATGCCGACCAGCACGTCGAAGTTGCCGAGCCGGAGGTTGCGCAGGATCTCGACACGCTCGATCGCGTCGATGTCGGAGTGCAGGTACTCCACGCGGATCTTCGCCTCGCGCAGGTAGGTCGTGATGTCCTCGGAGAGCCGCTTGGTGAGCGTCGTCACGAGCACGCGCTCGCCCGCCTCGACCGCGCGGCGGATCTCGCCGATGAGGTCCTCGACCTGCCCCTTCGTCGGGCGCAGCTGGATCTCCGGATCGAGCAGCCCGGTCGGTCGTATGACCTGCTCGGCGACAACGGCGGAGCGCTCCAGCTCGAACTTCGCCGGCGTGGCGGAGACGAAAAGGGTCTGGCCGGTCACCGAGCGGAACTCCTCGAAGTTGAGCGGGCGGTTGTCGAGGGCCGACGGCAGACGGAAGCCGAAGTTGACCAACGTCTCCTTGCGCGAGCGGTCGCCGGCGTACATGCCGCCGATCTGCGGCACGGTCACATGGCTCTCGTCGATGAAGAGCAGGAAATCCTTCGGGAAGAAGTCGATCAGGCAGAACGGCCGGTCGCCCGGCTTCCGGCCCGAGAGGTGGCGCGAGTAGTTCTCGATGCCGTTGCAAAAACCCATCTCGCGGAGCAACTCGAGGTCATACTCGCAGCGCATCTTGATCCGCTGCGCCTCGATCAGCTGCCCCTTCTTCTCGAACTCCGCCACGCGGGCGTCGAGCTCCGCGCGGATCGAGGCGATCGCGCCCTCGAGCTTGTCCTTCGTCGTCACGTACTGGTTCGCCGGATAGAGGTCGAACTGCTGGATTTTCCGGATCACCTTGCCGGTGAGCGGCTCGAACTCGCTCAGTGCGTCGATCTCGTCGCCGAAGAACTCCACGCGCAGCCCGTGCTCGAGGTAGGCGGGCATCACGTCGACCACGTCGCCGCGCACGCGGAACCGCCCGCGGGCCAGCTCGTAGTCGTTGCGCTCGTAGAGATTGTCGACCAGCCGCTCGAGGAACGCCTGCCGCGCGAAGGGCTTCCCCACCTCGAGCACGATGCGCAGCTCGGCGAAATCCTCCGGCGAGCCCAGGCCGTAGATGCAGGAGACGCTGGCGACGACGATCACATCGCGCCGGCTGACGAGCGCGCTCGCCGCCGAGATGCGGAGGCGCTCGATCTCGTCGTTGATCGAGCTGTCCTTCTCGATGAACGTGTCGCTCGACGGGATGTACGCCTCGGGCTGGTAGTAGTCGTAGTAACTGACGAAATACTCGACCGCGTTCTCCGGGAAGAAGTTCTTGAACTCCGAGAAGAGCTGCGCGGCCAGGGTCTTGTTGTGCGCGATGATCAGCACCGGCCGGTCGCACTGCGCGATGACGTTCGCCATCGTGAACGTCTTCCCCGAGCCGGTCACGCCGAGCAGCGTCTGGTCGCGGTTCCCCGCGCGGATCGACGCCACGAGCTTGGCGATGGCCTCGGGCTGGTCGCCCAGCGGCGGATAGTCGGACTTGAGCGTGAACAACGGCACCGTCCAACAGGGAGCGCGGACCGCCGCCGAACGCCAGAAAAGAACCGGCCCCTCTGCTGCTCCCGCGTCCGCTCCTGCGACCGCGCGACACCAGTAGGCGCAGGCGGTGACGCCGCCGCGGGCGCGGGGGGCATTCCGGGTTTTGCTTTTCGCCGTGGAGCCTCCCAACCTGTCTTGGCATGCGCGTCGCCGTCATCGATATCGGCAGCAACACCATCAAACTCCTCGTGGCCGCCCGGACGCCCACCGGGGGGATCGAGACCGTGCGCTACGCGGTCGAGGAAGCCCGTATCGGGCGCGGTCTCGGGAGCGCCCGGCCGATGCTCGACACCGCAAGCATGACCCGCGGCACGGAGGCCGTGGGGCGCCTGCTCGCCGTGGCGCGGGAGTATTCGCCCGACCGCACCGTGCTGGTGGCCACCAGCGCCGTACGCGATGCGGCGAACGGGGCCGCCTTCACCGCCCGCATCCAGGCCGAGACCGCCCACCCCGTCCGCATCCTCACCGGCGACGAGGAGGCCGATTTCATCGGCCGCGGCCTCGCGGCCGACCCCGCGCTGGCCGGCGCGGGCGAATTCTACCTCTTCGATCTTGGCGGGGGCAGTCTCGAATGCCTGGAGTTTCGGGCGCGGCGCGTCACCCAAGCGACCAGCCTGCGCCTGGGCTGCGTACGACTCACCGAAAGTTGCGTCGCCGACCCCGCGGGTCGCTTCACGGACACCGATCGGGCCGCGGTCGTGGCGGCCGTCGCCCGCGAGCTCGGAGACGCGGATACGCCGCGCTTTCGTTTCACGCTTCCCGCGCCCGCGGCGGCGGTCGCGACCGGAGGCACGATCACTTGTGTGCGGTCCATGTTGGCCGCCGCCACGGGTGACGCTCACGCGGGCACCTCGGCGACGATCACGCGAGACCAGCTGGAGACTCTCTTCGCGCGAGTCTCGGCCCTCCCGCTCGCGGCCCGCCGCGAGTTCCCCGGCCTGCCCGCGGCGCGCGCGGACGTCTTCCCGGCAGCGCTTGCCACCCTGCTCGCGGTCGCACGGCCCGCGGGAGTCGAGCGGTTCACCCACTCGCTCTACAATCTGCGTTACGGGATCGCCGACGAACTGCTGGAGGCGTGACCGTGCGGTCCTCCGCGTCGTTGATGCTCGCCCTCGTGGAGCGCGCCGAGTCCCCAGAGCGCCAACGCCAGCGTGCCGGCGACCCCGACCGAGAGCAGCGCTGCCGGTTGGCGCAGGTAGGCCAGCAACGGCCGGAGGTTGAGCAGCGCGTGCACCAGTCCGGCGACGACGAACAGCCAACCAAACCACTCGTGCAACGCCATGATCGGGCCGTTCTTCACGTGAAAGAAGAGCAGGCCGCCGGTCACGGAAATCACGACGAACGCCACCGCCACGAACGGCGAGAGGCTCACCTTGTTCAACAGGAGCTTTTTCATGCTTGTCGGCAATGACGCCGCATTCCCGATGCGGTTACGCGGCGGCGTTCGGCCGGGGGTATACGGACTAGGTCCGCGTCTCGGGGCACGAGCACCCCACCGTCGCCAAGGCATCCGGCACGCTCGTTCGCTCGGGTGTTCGCTCGGGCGTCCGGCCCCGCGAGGCTCGTCGTCTCGACGCTTGACCGCCTGCTTCCGAATCAGATCTCCCAGTTCAACGCCACCAGCGGGCAGGTCATGCCCGTCGCCTCGACCACCAGCAGGCAGAGGTCGTCGTCGAACTCCTCGCGGCCGCTGAAGCTGCGGACAGACGCGACGATCTTGTCGATCAGCTCGCCGCCGGGCCGCAGGCCGAAATGGTGCGCCACGGCCGCGAGTCGCTCGGAACCGAAGATATCCCCGTGCGTGTCGCCCGCCTCGATCACGCCGTCCGTGTAGCAGAGCAGCTTGTCGCCGGCCCGGAACGCGACCTCGCCGCGCGTGTAGGCGAAGCCTTCGACCACACCCGTGGGCGGCTCCGGATTGTCCGGTCGCAAGATCTCCACCGCGCCGGCGCCGCGCACGACCAACGGAGGCGGATGGCCGGCGTTGGCGAAGGTCAGCCGCTCCAGCTCGATGTCGACCACGCCGCAGAACACCGTGGCGAAGACCGGTTGGCCGGTCTGCCGGAAGATCGGCAGGAAGCCGCGGTTGATCTCCGCCAGCACCTGGACGGGGTTCTCGGCGCGTTCGTCGAGCTCGCCCACGAGGCCGCGGATGAGGGCCGTGAGCAGCCCCGCGCGCACGCCGTGGCCCATCACGTCGCAGATCAGCACCACGCACTGCGTATCGGAGAGTTGGACAATCTCGAAGAAATCTCCGCCCAGGCTCGCCGCCGGGATGTAGCACTGGCTGAAGCGCAGGGCGCTCTCCGCCGGCGCGACGCCGCGGGGAAACACCGGGTACGACTGCGTGAGGAAGACGTTCTGGATCTGGCAGGCCATGCGCAGGTCGGTCTCCATCTCGAGCGTGCGGTCGCGCAGCTCCTCCTCCATCCGCTTGCGCTCGGTGATGTCGTGGCTGATGCCGACCAGACCGATCAGTTTCCCGCGCAGATCGTGCAACGGCACCTTCGTCGTGATCGCCCAGCGGCGCTGCCCGTCGGGCATCACGTCGGTGCTCTCGCGGTTGATGATCGAGTCGCCGCCCGCGAGCACGCGGTGGTCCTCGACCATCGAGCGCTCGCCGCGCGCGTCGTTATGGTAGTCGAGGATCGTGTGGCCGAGCGCGGCATCCTGGGAGGCGACGCCGATCATCTTCTGGTGCGCCCGGTTGTTGAGGATGTAGCGACCGGTCCGGTCCTTCACGAACACGCGGCTCGGCAGGTGGTCGATGATGGTGCGCAGGAGCGTCCGCTCCTGGTTGAGCTTCTCCTCGATCTGCTTGGTCTCGGAATGGTCGCGGGTCAGGCCGAAGGTGCCGATAATCCGCCCCTGTGAATCGCGCCAGGGCAGCTTGGTCGCGGAGCCCCACCCGATCGAACCGTCCCGCAGTTCGAGCCGCTCGATCTGGCTGATCGAAGGCTGCCCGGTGCGGATGATCTCGAGCTCGGTCTGCCGCGCCAGCATCGCGTGCGCCGGCGCGAAGTAGTCGAAGTCGGTCTTGCCCACCATCTCCGCAGGCGAGGCCGCCCCGAGCCATTTCGCCTGCGCGGAATTCACCCGCACGAAACGACTCTCGAGATCCTTGAAGTAGATCCGGTCCGGGATGGTCTCCATCAACGAACGCAGGATCTCCGAATCGAGCGATGCGGCAGGTTCCTCCATTCGAGGGTTGGGCGACTCCAGGGACATGCGGGAGCGGGACCGTTGCGGTTTTCCCGGCCGGGCGCAATCCGTTCCTGCACGGCGGCGCGCGCTCGCCGAGTTGCCCCTATCGCCGAGGCCCGAGGCGCGCCAGCGCCTGGCGCACCGCCGCGAATTCCGCCGGCAGCGCCGCGCGCAGCTCGAGCGGCCGCCCGGTGATCGGATGGGCGATCACGACGTGTTCGGCATGCAGCATCACCCGCGGCACCTCCGTCGGCACGCTCGTCTCCCGGAAACCGTAGACCGGGTCGCCGAGCAACGGATGCCCGATACTGGAGAGATGCACCCGGATCTGGTGCGTGCGCCCGGTGTAGATCCGGCACCGGACCAGCGCCGCGTGCGGTGCCCAGGATTCCAGCACAGTCCAGTCGGTGCGCGCGGCGCGACCACCCGCTGCGACCGCCTTCATGCGATGGCGCTGCGTGGGATGCCGCGCGATGGCCTTCTCGATCTTCCCCGCGCTCTGCTTGGGCACGCCGGCGACGAGCGCGAGATACTCCTTCACCACATCGCGCCGGGCGAAGGCCGCCGCGAGCGCGCGGTGCGCCGCATCGCTCTTCGCCACCAAGATCACGCCCGAAGTCCCGCGGTCCAGCCGGTGCACGATGCCCGGCCGCTCCACGCCGCCGATCCCGCTGAGCGAACCGCGGCAGTGTGCGAGCAGCGCATGCACGAGCGTGTCCTCGCCCGTGCCGGCCCCCGGGTGGACGACCATGCCGGCGGCTTTGTTTATCGCGAGGAGATGCTCGTCCTCGTAGAGGACCTCCAGCGGAATCTCGACCGCGCGCAGCTCCGCGGGCTTGGTCTCGGGCAGCGAGAATTCGATCACCTCGCCCGCGCTCACCGCGTGCTTGCGCTCCACGGGTTTGCCGCCGACGGACACCAGCCCGGCGTCGAACGCGCGCTGGAGTGCCGCGCGGCTGTGCGCGGGGAAATGCGCCGCGAGCACCTTGTCGGCGCGCTCGCGGCGGATGGTCTCGGGGACGGTGAATCGGGTTGGCACAGCAATGAGGATAGTCGCTTCGCGATGTCCGCCACCCAGTTACGGCGTGGTTCTCCCCTGCGGCAACTGCTTCCCGGCCCCTTCCGGATCCGATCCGACCACCCCAAACGATAGCCCCCGCAACTCGATTTTGTACGGTCGCAACTCCTTTTCGATGAGCTTGGCCGTCATCGTTTCCATGCGGTTGCGATCGCTGACAAACTCAAGCGCACTCACCGACTCCGCGACAAGACGTAGGCAGACGCGGGTGGCGGGCAGGACAAGACGCGACTGAAGTATCTCCAGCTCCCCGTCCTCCAGATCGTCCGCCACGATTCGGTCGGGATCGCCAAACCAGGCGACCAGGTAGGGAGTGTGCTCGGCCGCCACAGCGAGGGAGAGACGCACCTCCACCGGAAACTTGATACCGTCCTTCGAACGAACCATGATCGAGTTGTCGACAACGCCCTGGCCGGCCCCACCCGGATCACTGCCCTCGGGCGCGCGGCCGACCGTCTGCCCATAGGAATAGACGCGTAGGCTGGTCTTGACCTTGCTGACCTGAAATGCGCCGGGATGAAGGTCGTAGGTTCCCGGCGGAAGCGGCCGATTCCAGATCCCGCCATAGCCCGGCGGCACGAGCGCCGCACCATTGACGATGAGCTGATCGGTGCCGGTATAGGTCTCGACCCCAGTGGCCTTCACCACGCCGACCTCTCCCGGCGCAATGCTGGTGACCGGATGCAGCTCCACCGTGAAGAGCGGACTGGTACGATAGCACCCGGCTACGAGAACCGTAAGCTGCCGCCCTCGGTAGCCGGTACCGGCGAGGAAAAGGGAGGCATTGAGCATTTCGTCCGCGTATTTCCACGCCGGCGCGAAACCCATACTCCTGGGCAGAACTCGACCATCGAGAGCAGAGACCAGACCGATCTGCCCACTGGGCACCGTGAAGGTGGCTGGACGCAGCGCCACGGCGAAGAGCCACGGATTGACGCGATAGTTGCCGGGCAGGAGAAGCGTGAGCTGCGGCCCGCGGAAGCCTTCGCCACTGGTGAGAAAATGGGTGGCGTCGAGCATCTCGTTGGCAGATTTCCATGCCGGGGCAAACACCCTGCCCCCGGTCAGCACTTGGCCATCAAGCGCGGTAACGACACCAATCTGACCGTCGGGCACGACAACCAAGCCAACCGTGTCCACCGTATAGAGCCACGGCCAGTATCCGTAATGCCAACCTGAGGCGAGAACCGCGGCCTGCGGGCCCCTCTGCCCTTCAAGGGCCACAACGCGACCCGCAGGCACCTCGGCACCGAACCTGCGAACAACCACACCACAATCGCCGACCGGGACGTGCACCAGCGGGGCAACGCCCAAAGACACTAGGCCAAGCACGACCGCAACGCACCCCGCACGACCGAGCAGGGACCGGGCGGCCGACGCGGCAGAAGTCGCGCGCACGATCAGCGCGATCACGCCGACGAAGGCAAAAAGCAAGCCGATGACGAACAGCAACATGTCGTAAAGAGAATGGCGGCCAGCCCCGCAGGCCGTAGCCGCCCACGCGAGGCGAACCGAAACAAGGGTGCGCGGTCGGAACACCAACCCGCCACCGCAGAGCGCAGGGCGGGCCGCGTGTCGTGTCTTCGCCTACTTCGCCACCGGCTTCTGCTGCAGCTGCTGGCGCAGGATAGTCGCGGCAAGCGCATCGTTCATCGCGGCGTCGCCGCCGCCCTGCACGAGCACTTCGGGCGTGATGCGGATTTCGCCCTCCTTCACCAGGCGCAGGCTCTCCAGGAGCGTCACGCCTTCCTTGCCGATGGCCGAGGCGATCTGATCGTAGCTCTGCTTGCGCGCCTCGGCCGTGATGCGGATCTGCTCGGCCTCGCCCTTGGCGCTCTCGATCTGGGCCTTCGCGCGCTCCGCCGCGGTCTTCACCGCGAACTCGGCCTCGACGAGCTGCTTCTGCTGATCGGCCTCCTCGCGCGAGCGGATGAACTGCTGGCGCGCGACCTCGGCCTGCTGCTGCTGCTGGTAGGTCGCGCGCTGGTTGCTCGCGACCTCCTTGTCGGTCTGCGTGAGCAGAAGCTTCTGGCCGGCCTCCGTCGCGTCGAGCCCGATGGCGCCGATGAACGCGCCGAGGAACGTGAGCCGGTACGGCTTGAACTCGCTCTCGACCAACTTGCCGGTCATCGTCTCCACCCGGCTGCGGCTGGCGACATACTCGAGCGCACCGAGCGTCTCCGCCACGTTGCGCAATGCGGCGCGGGCGGTCGGCAGGACCAGGCGCGCCTCCAGGATCTCGAGCTCGTCGTCCTCCTGCGCGTCCTTCATCACCCGGTCCGGATCGCCGAGCAACGCGACCAGGTACGGAGCGTTCTCCGCGGCCACGGACAGCGAGAGGCGCACGTCCACCGGGAACGTGAAACCGTCTTTCGAACGCACGCTGATCGAGTAGTCCACGCTTTGCGCATTCCCGCCGCGGCGCCCCGCGCCCGCGTTGGCGGTGTGCCCGACGGCCTGGTAGGTGTAGACGCGCTGGGTCGTCTTCACCTTGACGACCTGGAACGCGTCGGGATGCAGGTTGTAGGCCCCCGGCAACAACGGCTGGCGCCAGATGCCGCGGTAGCCCTGCGGCACGATGTCGACTCCATTCACCGTGAGCTTCTCCTCGCCGGTGTAGATGTCTCCAGCGTTGGCCTTCACCACTCCGACCTCGCCCGCTGCGATGAGCGTGACTGGACGCATCTCGACCTTGAAGAGTCGCGGGTTGATGCGGTAGTTGCCGGGCGTGAGGATGGTGAGCTGCGGGCCGCGGAAGCCGGTGCCGTCGGCGAGAAACTTGGTCGCATCGAGCATGTCGTCCGCGGATTTCCAGGCCGGGGCGAAGACGGTGCCGCCAGGCAGCACCTTGCCGTCGAGCGCCGTCACGATGCCGATCTGGCCGTTGGGCACGAGCACGGTGCCGACCTTCTCGACCTCGTAGGACCAAGGCCAGTAGCCGAAATGCCAGCCCGGCCCGAGCACCTTCGCCTGCGGGCCCTTTTCCCCCGCCACCGCGACGATGTGCCCAGCGGGCAACTCGGCGCCGAGCGTGCGGATCACGACGCCGGTTTGTTCGGAGGAAACGTAGACGGCGGAAGCGATCACGAAAGCCGCCACGCCAAGCACGATGGCGACCAGGCCGGCACTGCCGAGCGTGGCGCGCGTCGCCGGGGCGCCGGAGGCGGCGCGGACGATCAACGCCAGGATGCCGCCGAAGAGGAGAATCGAGCCGAGGACGAGTGCAGTCATGTTGGTCAGGAGGGGTTGAGGGTGAGCGAGCGGGCGGACGCTAGGCGCAACGCGCACACGCCGCCAAGCCAATCATCGTTACACGCCGCCGCGCAGATTCGCGCCGCCAGCTCCGTCGCTGCGCCGCAACGTCGGCCGCGCCTCCGCGGCGCGAGCAAGCTCGCCGCCCTACGAGCGGAAACCGTTCCGCCGCCTCACGCGAACTCGCGCTCGAGTTGCGCGAGTTCGCGCAACGCCATCTGCCGCACCGGCTCGGGCATCGTGCCGGCGAGGAAACCATTCCGCGCAACCTGAATCAGTTCGGCGGGCGTGAAGCCGGCCTCCTCCGCAAGTCCGGTGTACTCGTCGGTGAGCGTGTTGCCGAAGATGAGCGGATCGTCGGTGCTGACCGTGCAACGTACGCCCGCGGCGAGCAGGCGCCGGAGCGGGTGCTCGCGCAGCGACGGCACGACCGCGAGCTTCACGTTGCTGATCGGCGTGATGTCGAGCGTCACCCCTTCGCGCACCAGCAACGCCACGACCTCCGGGTCGTCCGCCGCGCGGACACCGTGCTGCACGCGCCGCACGCCGAGGCGTTCGACCGCCTCGCGCACGTTGGCCGCGCCGCCGAACTCGCCCGCGTGCGCCTTCGTCTCCTTCTCCGCGCCGCGCGCTCGCCGCCAGACATCGGCCGTCCAATCCTCGAGCGGAAGGGTCTCGTGGCCGTGCAGGTCGAAGCCGGCGAGCCACCGCCAACGCAGCGCGTCGGCGATCACCGCCGGCATGGCGCCCGCATGGCAGTTGCGGACCAGTCCGGCAAAGACACGCACCGTCATTCCGGCGGGCGCCGCGTCGATGATCGCCTGCACGATCTCGTCCCCGCGCGCGGCGATGAACTGGACGATCGGCAGGTGGAAGCTCGTCTCCACGTAGCGGACGTTCTGCTCGGCCAAACCGCGGAAGACGCGCGCCGCCGCCTCATGGTAGCGCGAGGCCGAGGTGAACCACGGCGAGAGCAGCCCGATGATCAGCTCGTCGAACTCGGCGAAACTGCGAAACCGGAAGCCGGGCGACCAGGAGGCCGGCGGTTGCGCATACCGGTCCGGCGCCAGTCCCTGGAGCAGCGCATACGGGAGCGCGCCCTCGAGGTGGAGGTGCGTCTCGGTCTTGGGCAGGCGGCGGATGAGGCGGTCGAACGACGGGGACGGCATGGGCAGAGTCGACACGATCCACCGGCCGCAGGCAATCCCGGCCCTGGTATCCTGTTTACGATGCCACCGAAACACGCTCGTCCCCCCATGAAAAATTCACGCGACTCGGTATTTACTTTCTCGGCCAAGTAGTTTTCTCTGGCTGTGCCCCGGCCAGGAACCCTTGGCGGGGCTAGTTCACCTCAACCGAAATATCACATCATCATGGCCAAGAAATCGCCCAAGACCGCCGCCCCGAAAAAGACCGTCGCCAAGAAGGCTCCCGCCAAAAAGGCTCCGGCCAAGAAGGCTGCTGCGAAGAAGAAGTAACCACGTCGGGCGTCTTGCGCCCCACTCGTGTTTGAAACCCGGTCGCTTTCCGCGTACCGGGTTTTTTGTTTCACCGCCCGGCCGCCGGGCCCCCGTCGGATGAGGCGCGTGCCCCCGCCCTCCTCCGCTCCCCCGCCCGGGGCGACGCCGCTTCCCGCGCGCGCCGCCCGCCGCCCGGCACCGCAAGCGCTCAACCGCGGGCCTTGCGCCGTTCGTCGTGCAGGAGCTTGAACTCCAGCGCGTCCTTGAGCGCCTGCCACGAGGCCTCGATGATGTTCTCGCCCGCACCGACGGTGCCGAAGAGCTCGTCGCCGTCGGCCGTCTCGACCAGGACGCGCACGCGCGCGCCGGCGCCCTGCTGGCTCTCGAGGATGCGGACCTTGTAGTCGCGCAGGAGGATCTCCTTGAGCTGCGGGAAGAGCGGCTCGAGCGCGAGGCGCAGCGCCTTGTCGAGCGCCCCGATCGGTCCGTTGGACTCGGCCACGGTATGGCGGACCTCGCCGCCCACGCGCAGCTTAACCGTCGCCTCGGAGATGACGGGCTCGTTCGGCCCACGCCGCTCGACGATCACGCGGTAGCCCTCGAAGCCGAAGAATTCGCGGTGCTTCTCGAGCGCCTTGGCGATGAGCAACTGGAAAGACGCGTCGGCCGCCTCGTATTCGTAGCCCTGGTATTCGAGCTTCTTGATCTCGTCGATCAGGTCCTTCAACGCCGGCGAATTGGCCTCGAGCTTCACGCCCAACTCCTGCGCCTTCATCACGACGCTGCTGCGGCCCGACATGTCGGAGATGAGGACGCGCTGGCGGTTGCCGACGAGCGCCGGGTCGATGTGCTCGTAGCTGCGCGCGACCTTGTGCGCGGCGTTGGCATGCACGCCGCCCTTGTGTGCGAAGGCGGAGGCGCCGACGAACGGTGCATGGAGGTCGGGATTGCGGTTGGCGAGTTCGTCGACGAAGAGGGAGAGCTGGCGCAGGTTCGGCAACTGCGGCCGGCAGAACGCGTCGTAGCCGAGCTTGAGCAGGAGATTCGGGACGATGGCGAACAGGTTGGCGTTGCCGGTGCGTTCACCGAAGCCATTGGCCGTGCCCTGCACGAGCACCGCGCCCGCCTGCACGCCGGCGAGCGTGACGGCCACTCCGAGCCCGCAGTCGTTGTGGCAGTGCATGCCGATCTGCCCGGGGCCGAAATGCGCCACGACCTCGCCCACGATCCGCTTCACCTCGTCGACCATGGTGCCGCCGTTGGTGTCGCAGAGCGAAAGGTTCACGGCGCCGCCGCGCCGCGCGGCCTCGAGCGTCTTGAGGGCGTAGGCGGGGTTGTCCTTGTATCCGTCGAAGAAGTGCTCGGCGTCGTAGATCACCTCGCGACCGGCCTCGCGGAGAAACCGCACGGACTCCTCGATCATGGCGAGGTTCTCGTCGGGTGTGGTGCGCAGGATCTCGGTCACGTGCAACAGCCACGTCTTGCCGAAGATCGTCACGACCGGCGTCTCGGCCTCGAGGAGGAGCTTGAGCTGCGAGTCGTCGGCCGCGCGGATGCCGGCGCGGCGGGTGGAGCCGAAGGCGGCGATCTTCGCGTGCTGGAGCTTGAGGTGGCGGACCTCGTGGAAGAACGCCATGTCCCGCGGGTTCGAGCCCGGCCAGCCGCCCTCGATGTAGTCGACGCCGAAATGGTCCAGCTTCTCCGCGATGCGCAGTTTGTCGGCCACGGAGAACGAAATGCCCTCGCCCTGGGTGCCGTCGCGAAGGGTGGTGTCGTAGATGAGGATGCGGTTGGTGCTCATGAAGGAGTGAGGGTTGGGTAACAAAAAACCCCGGGCTTGCGGCCCGGGGCTTTTGAAAATCGGAAGTGCGTGGTTGTCACGCGCCGTTTCCATGCCCGGGCCGGCGGCCGATGCTAATCGAGCCGATAATCGCGATGGCGCTGTGGATCCGGGCGGACATGGAGAGAAGTGGGGCGACGCTACGGGGCGCGGCGCCGTTGTCGAGGCGGGAGTGCGGCGAGAGAACGCGCCTACGCGGGGATGCCTAGGCGCCGCTGCGCCGCGGCAAGACGCTCGGCCATCCGGATCGCCGCGGCAAAACTGCCGCCGTCGGCCTTCCCCTGCCCCGCGATGCCGTAGGCGGTGCCGTGGTCGGGACTGGTTCGGATATGCGGCAGACCGAGCGTAATGTTCACGCTGCGGTCGAAGTCCACGGCCTTGAGCGGCGCCAGCCCCTGGTCGTGGTAGGCGGCGACCGTGACGTCGAACTCGCCCTTGAGCGCCCGCACGAAGACGGTGTCGCCGGGCAGCGGCTCGCTCACGCCGGGGATGGTGCCGCGGAGCTTCTTCAACGTCGCTTTCATCCAGCGCTCCTCCTCGTCGCCGAGCAGTCCGTGCTCACCGGCATGCGGATTGAGGCCGCAGACCGCGATCCGCGGGCGCGCGATGCCCTCGGCCCGACACAGCCAGTCGGCACGGCGCACGGCGCGGGCGAGGCGTTCGGGGGTGAGTTCGCGCGAGACGGTATTCAGTGGCACATGCCAGGTGGCGAGGGCCATCCGGAGCTTGCCCCCGGCGAACAGCATCGTCGGCTCGCCGCCCCAGCGCTCGGCGAAGAACTCCGTCTGCCCCACGAAACCCGGCGAGACCCGGGCGAGCCACTCCTTGCTGACCGGACCGGTCACGACCGCGTCGAAGTCGCCGTCGGCGCAGCCCTGCGCCGCGACCTCCATCGCCTCGAGTGCCACGCGGGCGCCGGCCACCGTCGGCCGGCCGGGCACGGCGCGGAAACGTTCGTCGCCCACCGCGAGGCACGCGGCCTTGGTCCTGCCCTCGAGTCCCGCGAGCCAGGACTCGGGACCGAGGAGGGTCACATGGCCGACACCGCGGCCGCGGGAACAGACCCACTCCGCGATGATCTCGGGGCCGACGCCGGCCGGATCGCCGCAGGTGATGGCAAGACGGGGCTTCTTCATGGGAAAAACCTCACGCTTCCTCCGCGCCCTCCGGCGCCGCGCCCGCGCGCCGGGCCCGGGCGAAGCCGCGCTTGCCGCCGGTGAAGAACTCGAGGAAACGCCGCGCCTCGTCCGTGCGGAAGGCGGCCCCGCCGAGGGCCTGCGTCGCCACCTCGCGGATATTGCCGGGGGTGAAATAGACCGTGCGGAACGCCTCCTTCAGCTCGCGGACCGCCTCGCGCGGCACGCCGCGCCGCTTCAGGCCGACCAAGTTCAGACCGGAGACCGCGTCGCGCTCGGCCACCATGGTGAACGGCGCGATGTCGCGGGTGATGCGGGCGTTGCCGCTCACGATCGCCCCGGTGCCGATCCGGACGAACTGGTGGAACCCCGCCGAACCGCCGAGGAAGCAGTGGTCGCCCACATGCACGTGTCCGGCGAGCATGACGGCGTTGGCCAACACCACGTTGTTGCCGATCACGCAGTCGTGCGCCGCGTGGCTGCCGGCCATCAAGAAACAGTTCTCGCCCACCACGGTGCAGGCGCCGGCCTTGGTCGACCGGTTGAGCGTCACGTTCTCGCGGATCGTCGTGCCGCTACCGACACACACGCCCGAGCGCGTCGCCGGGTCGAAGCGCAGATCCTGGGGGTCGCCGCCGACCACGGCGAAGGGATGCACGGTCACGCGGTCGCCCAACACGGTGCCGCGGCGAAGGATCGCGTAGGCGTGGATGGTGCAGTCGCGGCCGATCTCGACGCCGTCGTCGACGATCGCGGTGGGATGGATCTGGCTCATGGGAGCGCGAAGAGTGGAAGACTCCGTCGGCGGGCGGCGAGCGCGAAGCGCCTCAGCGTTTGAACAGGTCGAGCTGCGGGTCCTTCAACAGGTCGTAGTTCTTCAGGATGCGCATCACCTGCAGCGTGTCGCTCTTCCGGTAGCTCTTGTTCACCTCGATCTTCTCCACCAGGTCGATCAACAGCGAACGAAACGACAGGATCGCGTCGACGCCCTTCTCCTGCAGCAGCTTCACGCTCTCGCTCTTGAACGGGTCCGCGGTCGGCAGGCCCGGCAGCACGAGGATCTTCAGCAGGTCCTTCGGCGCGCCCGGTTCGTTCTCGTCGGGGAAATAGCGCTCGACCTCCTTGAGCACCTCCTCCTGCACGAAACGGAAGATGTCCGGATTGCTCTTCAGGATATTCGGCGTGAACCGCTCCGTGTGCCACGCCTTCACCGCGACGACCGCCCGGTGGACCTTCGGCAGTTCGGTGCCGAAGAGGAAGAAATCCGGCTTGCCCAGCCCCTTCCGCCACGCCGGGTTCACGACCAGCAGGTCGATCTCCTCGTCGTCGGTCTTCTTGCGCGCGGTCACCTGATACTTCCGGACCTGACGGACGAAAAATCCGTTCTGCTCGAAGTATTCACGGACAATCTCCTCGTCGATGGCGGCCATGTGTGGGGCGGAGTGTGACGGGGGCGCCCACCGGCGGCAAGAAGCCGTTCAGCGCCCCAGTTCGATCGATGGCGTGGCGGCGGGACGGACCGAGGTCCGCCCTGCCCTGCCCGCCGCCGAGGCGGCGGCCCTCAGCGGAAGAGCAGCACCGGCACGCGGCATTGCCGCATCATCGCGGTGGTGGTGCTGCCGATCACGAACTGCCGGATCCGGCTGTGGCCGTAGGCGCCCATGATCAGGCAATTGATCCCGCGCGCCGCCACATACGCGGCGATCTCGTCCTCAACCACGCCGTGGAGCATCTGGCAGATCGGTTGTTGGCCGGCGGCGACGAGGCTCGACTCCGCCTCCCGCAGGGCGGCTAGCGCGGTCTCTTCGCCCGCCCGTGCGGCAACAATTACGACATGCAGCTCGAGCCCGCGAAACGCCGGGCTTGAGACGAGATACTCCAGCGCCTTGCGACAGCTCTTGCCGCCGTCGTACGCAAGCAGCACGCGCTCGATCGGCTGGTAGCTGCGGGAGGTCACGAAGCACGGTTGGCGGCTGGCGCGCACCACGCGCTCCATCGTCGAGCCGAGGTGTCCCGTGGCGAAATTGGCGTTTTCGCCGCGCTTGCCGAGCATGACCAAGTCCGCCGCCTGTTCGTACTCTTGGAAACAATCGACGAGAAAACCGGTGCGGTGGGTGTAGCGTGGCGGCGCCGCGGCCTTGGCCTCGGCCAGGAGCCGCTCGGCATCCTTCAACACCAGCTTGGCCTTTTCGGCCTCGAGCTCTTGCAGCTTCGAAAGCACCGCCTGATACGGCTGCACGCCGAGACTGCCGCTGAGATCGGCGACCATCGGCACCTCGAACTGCCGCAGATCGGTGACGTACAGCACTTCGAACTCGCAGGAGATGCGTCCGGCCAACCAGGCCGCGTACTGACAACAGACTTGGGAATAGGCCGAGCCGTCGGTGCAAAGCAGAACGCGTTTCATGGGGTATTGGGGTTGGGGGTGGAGGCCGGTCGCAAGCACCGGCCCGGGGGCAGGAAGCGCGCGTCGGGCGCGCGCCGAATCAGACGACCGTGCCGGAGGGCACGACAGCGCCCTTCGCCACGACCAGGATACCGTCGACGATCGCGATGCCGTCGCGCACGTGGCCGTTGGGCTTGCCCACGGGGTTGAGCGTGACGTTGTCGCCGATGCGGGCGTTCTTGTCGATGATGGTGGTCTTGATGTTGCAGTTGCGCCCGATGCCGACGTTGGGGATGCCCTTCGCGGTGTTGGCGGCGAAATCCGCTTCCGACTCGTAATAGTCGGCGCCCATCATGATCGTGTCCTCGAGATGCACGCCCTCGCGCATCACCGAGCGGATGCCGACCACGCAGCGCTTCATGGCGGCATCCGTGATCAGGCTGCCGTCGCCGATGATCGCGTGGTCGACGCTGCACTTGTTGATCTTCGCCGCCGGCAGATAGCGGGCGTGCGTATAGATCGGATCCATCTGGGTGAAAAAGTTGAAGGCCGGCAACGGGTGCGCGAGCTGGAGGTTGGCCTCGAAGAAGGCGCGCACGGTGCCGATATCCTCCCAGTAGCCCTCGAAGATATGGCTGAAGAGGCGCTTCTTGCCGAGCAGGCCGGGGATGATCTCCTTGCCGAAATCGGTCATCGAGTTGTCGAGCGCCTCCTGGAGGACCTCGCGCTTGAAGACGTAGATGCCCATCGAGGCCAGGCAGCGCTTCTCGTCCGTCTTGGTCTTGAGGAGCTGCTCGATCGCCGGACCGACCGCGAGGCTCTTGATCACCTCGGGATCTTTCGGCTTCTCGACGAAGGCGTTGATCGAGAGGTCGTCGTTGACCTTCATCAGTCCGAGTCCCTCGACCTGCGAGGTCGGCAGGGCGATGGCGGCGAGGGTGACGTCGGCGCCGGTGCGGATGTGCTGGTCGATCACCTTCGCAAAATCCATCCGGTAGAGCTGGTCGCCCGAGAGGATCAGCACGAGGTCGTGCGGGTAGTTGCGGAAGTGGGTGAGGTTGCGCCGCACCGCATCGGCCGTGCCCTGATACCAGTCGGAGGTCTTCTCGGTCTGCTCCGCGGAGAGGATGTCGACGAAGCCGCCGCCGAACGTGTCGAAGTTGTAGGTATTCTGGATGTGGCGATGCAGCGACGCGGTGTTGAACTGCGTGAGCAGGAAGATCCGGTTGATCCCGCTGTTGAGGCAGTTGCTGATCGGAATATCGACGATCCGGTACTTGCCCGCCAGCGGCACGGCCGGCTTGCAGCGCTCCTTGGTCAGAGGGTAGAGCCGGGTACCCCGGCCGCCGCCCATGATCACCGCCACCACGGAAGAACGAGTCGTCATAATTGTTGGGGAATTTTTCGGGAAATTGTTTCGGGCAAATGCCTTGCACGAACGGTAGCCGCGCCCCCACCATCGTAAAACAAAAACCCGAAATATATGTGCGGCATCGTCGGCTACGTCGGCAAACAGCGAGCAGTCTCCATCATCCTCGAAGGGCTCAAGCGCGTGGAATACCGCGGCTATGACTCCTCCGGCCTGGCCGTGTTCGACAAGGGCGTCTTCGCCGTCGTGAAGAAGACGGGCCGCGTCGAGAACCTCGTCAAGCTCCTCGCCCCGCGGAAGTTCTCCGCCACCACCGGCATCGGCCACACCCGCTGGGCCACCCACGGCGGCGTGACCGACGCCAACGCCCACCCTCACCTCTCCTCCGACGGCAAGTTCGCCCTCATCCACAACGGCGTGATCGAGAACTTCTCCGGCATGAAGAAGTTTCTCGCCGGCAAGGGCTACACCTTCGAGTCCGAGACCGACACCGAGGCGCTGGTCAATCTCGTCGCGTACCACTACGCTAAGGAGCCGACCAACGGCGACAAGAGCCGCTTCCTCGAGAGCGTCCGCAAGGCCCTGCTCCACGTCGAAGGCACCTACGGCATCGCCGTGCTCTGCGCCGATTTCCCGGGCGAGATCGTCGGCGCCCGCAAGGGCTCCCCGCTCATCCTCGGCGTGGGCGACGGCGAGAACATCCTCGCCTCCGATGTCGCCGCCCTCGTCTCGCGCACCCAGAACGTCGTCTACCTCAAGGACGGCGAGGTCGCCCATCTCACCGAGAAGGGCTTCAGCCTCTCCACCATCCTCGAACAAGAGGAGATCACGCCGAAGATCGACCGCATCACCTGGAGCGTCGAAGCCGCCGACCTCGGCTCCTTCGCGCACTTCATGGAGAAGGAGATCTTCGAGCAGGCCGCCGCCCTGGAGAACACCATGCGCGGCCGCTTCGCCGACGACGGTTCCACCGCCAAGTTCGGCGGCCTCAACCTCACCGCCGGCGACCTCCGCCAGATCGACCGCCTCGTCTTCTGCGCCTGCGGCACCGCTTGGCACTCCTGCCTCGTCGCCGAGCATCTCATCGAGCGTTACGCCCGCATTCCGGTCGAGGTCGAATACGCCTCCGAGTTCCGCTACCGCAACGCCCCGCTCGACAAGAACACCCTCGTGTTCGTCGTCACCCAGTCCGGCGAAACCCTCGACACCCTCGAGGCCCTGCGCGAGGCCAAGCGCAAGGGCTACACCGTGCTCGCCGTCGTCAACGTCGTCGGCTCCACCATCGCCCGCGAGGCCGACGGCGGCATCTACCAGCACGCCGGCCCCGAGATCGGCGTGGCCTCCACGAAGGCGTTCACCTCGCAGCTCGTCGTCGGCGCCATGCTCGCTCTCTACCTCGGGCGCCTTCGCGACATGAGCTACAGCGACGGCGTCGAGTACGTGAAGGCGCTCAAGCAGCTCCCCGAGCTGATCAAGCAGACGCTCACCCAGGCCGCGCCCATCAAGGCCATCGCGAAGCGTTATTCCGAATACCGCGATTTCCTCTTCCTCGGCCGCCAGTCGATGTTCCCGATCGCCCTCGAAGGCGCGCTCAAGCTCAAGGAGAACTCCTACATTCACGCCGAGGGCTATCCCGCCGCCGAGATGAAGCACGGCCCGATCGCGCTCATCAGCCCCGAGTGCCCCACCGTGTTCTTCGCCCCCGCCGGCGAAATGTTCCCCAAGCTCGTCAGCAACATCCAGGAGATCAAGGCCCGTAAGGGGCAGGTCATCGTCATCACCACCGCCGGCGCCGAGCTCCCCGCCGGCCTGGCCGACGAGCGCATCGACCTTCCCCCCTGCCACGACGCCGTCCTGCCGATCCTCGCCACGATCCCCGTGCAGCTCCTCAGCTACTACATCGCCGCCGAGCTCAAACGCGACGTCGACAAGCCCCGCAACCTGGCAAAATCCGTCACGGTCGAGTAAGCGCTCGCTTGGCACCGGGCGCGGCTTGAATCCGCCGCCGGAGGTGACGCACTGGATTCGGACGGTTGCCGTCGCAACCCGCGACACGACTTCCGGCTCAACCATGACTCCCGACGCCCACTCCCCCACCAGCTGGCTTTGTCCGGCCACCGTCGTCATGATCGACGACGGACTCTGTTGGGAGTATTGCTTCGCCGAGTCCTACGGCCCCACCACCACGCGGAATGACCTCCGGCGGTGGATCGCAACCTCCCGGAGGTTTGCCTCGCTGAAAGAATTCCACGCGGTCTGCGCTTCGTGCCCCCATTGCCAATGGAGCGACCGCTCCACTTGCCGCTAGTCCGTGTCCCGCATTTCCTCCTTCCGCCCCCCGCCCTCTCCGTTCTTCATTCGCAAACCTCCCTCGGCTCGTCGCGTTCCGCATTCATCACTCCGCGTTCTGCCTTTCCGCCATGGCCCTCCTTCCTCCGCTCGAAATCAAACCTGACCGCGCCACCTTCCGCCGCCACTGCGCCGAGGGCAATGTCGTCCCCGTCTATGCCGACCTCATGGCCGACATCGAGACGCCCGTCTCCGCCTACGCGAAGGTCAAGGGCTCCGGCCCCGCCTTCCTCCTCGAGTCCATCGAGGGCGGCGAACACCTCTCCCGCTACAGCTTCATCGGCGTGCGCCCCCGCAAGGTCTTCGCCATCGGCGCGGAGACGACGCTCGTCCGCAATGCCGACGGCTCCACCCAGCGCCTCCCGACGCCCGCCGATCCGCTCAAGGTCCTCGAAGACGACATGCGCGGCCTCCGCCCGGTGAAGCAGCCCGGCATGCCGCCGTTCATGGGCGGCGCCGTGGGTTTCATCGGCTACGAGTACATCAACCGTATCGAACCGACCGTCCCCGTCCCGCCGGCCAACGACCAGGGCCTGCCGCTCCTCTACTTCATGCTCGCGGACTCGCTCGTGATCTTCGACCGCGCGAAGCAAACCCTCCGCCTCCACGTCAACGCCCTCGTCGGCGACGATGTCGATGCCGCCTACGACGCCGCCGTGGCCGAGGTGGAGAATCTCCGCACCCTCCTGCAAACGCGCCGCGAGCTCGCGCCCATCGCCCTCGCCGACCGCCCGAAGGCCGCCGTGCCCCCGGGCAACTTCACCAAGGAGGAATTCGAGAAGGCCGTCGACGGCACCAAGGAGTTCATCCGCGCCGGCGACATCATCCAGGTCGTCCTTTCGCAGCGTTTCCGCCGCCCCTTCGCCAAGTCGCCGCTCGATCTCTACCGCGCGCTGCGCACGGTCAACCCGTCGCCCTACATGTTCATCCTCGACGTGGGCGACTTCGCCATCGTCGGCGCGTCGCCGGAAGTTCACGTCAAGGTCACCGACGGCCTCGTCGAGATCCGCCCCATCGCCGGCACCCGCCCGCGCGGCACCACGCCCGCCGAGGATGTCGCGCTCGAGAAGGACCTGCTCGCCGACGACAAGGAGAAGGCCGAGCACCTCATGCTCGTCGACCTCGCCCGCAACGACATCGGCCGCGTCTGCCAGTACGGCTCGGTCACCGTGCCCGAGTACATGATCGTCGAGCGGTATTCGCACGTCATGCACATCGTCTCGCAGGTCGAGGGCAAACTCCGCCCCGACCGCAACGCCTTCGACGTCATGCGCGCCACCTTCCCCGCCGGCACCGTCTCCGGCGCCCCGAAGATCCGCGCCATGCAGCTCATCGCGCAGTTCGAGAAGCTCCAGCGCGGCTTCTACGCCGGCGCCCTCGGCTACTTCAGCTACGACGGCAACCTCGACTCCTGCATCACCCTGCGCACCGCGCTCGTGAAGGACGGCCAGATCACCATCCAGGCCGGCGCCGGCCTCGTCGCCGACTCCGTGCCCGCCAGCGAGTATCAGGAGACGATCAACAAGGCCTCGGCCCTGTTGAAAGCCGTCGCCATCGCCGAAGGCGCCTGAGCCGCCGGCGGCCGGCCGCGCGGTCGGCTCCTTCGAGCGCCGACCACCGAGGCGACTTCGTTCCCAAGTCGTTGCCCCCCCCCCGCTGCACGCTTGTCCGCCGCGTCGACACCCGTTCCCCACCCGCCGATGTCCTCCGCTTCGCGTCCCCCCGTCCGCCAGCCCTGGCCCTTGTGGCCGATCGCCGTCGCGATCGTCGTCTGCCTCGCCGGGTACACCTATGTGCGCCTGTCCTTCGCCAAGGCCGCGCGGCCGCACGAGCCCTTCGCCGAGGGCCGCCAGCGCGCCTTGACCGAGAAGTTGAAGGCCAACGGTTGGGAGCAGCTCGAAACGCGCTTCGAGACCACCGCCACTCCGGCGGCCGGCCCGCGCATCGCCACGGCGCTGCCGGTCCGGCCTCAGCCGGTCGAACGACTCTTTCATCTCTCGACCGAGAATTGGCACCTGCCGATCGAATACACAGCGCTTGCCGCCACGCCCGCCCAGTCGGCGGCGACCGAGCACATCGTGCACTTCAGCGCCACGCTCGACCAAGCGCGCGTCCGGCTCGTCGGCTTCGATCTGTTCCGCCACGGCGCCGACCTCGTCGCGCTGCCCCGTTGGGAACCGCACGCCCCCGGAACGGCGACTCCGGCCGCGGTTTCAGGGCGAATCACGATCCCGGCCGCGGCGCTTCCGACCGGTCGCCACACGCTCTCCCTCCCGGCGCTCAAGGCCACCGCCCAATGCGAAATTGGCGGCGGCGCTGTCCCCGCGAACTGAGCCGACGGCCCATCACCCCACGGCCCGTCCCCTTCGTGCGATGTCCACCGACACGAAGGGCGCGGCCCTGTGGCCGCGCCCTGGACACCCCTGTGCAAACGCTGACGTTCACGGACCAAAAATTGAACGAAGGAGCCCCGCGGCGCCCAGGCGCCGCCCCGGCTTCCCGTGTTGCGAAATCCCCTTTCTCCGCTGGCGGTTCGTTTTCATCGAAGCATCCCCTGCCGGGCAGACCGTCACCGATCCACGCCTGTCCCGACATCGGACGATTCGCCCGACGGTTGAGCCTTGCGGCGCAGTTTTTCGCGACGATGCACCGCCGCCCGGCGCAGACTTGCGAACCGCGCCCGCCCCGCCACGCTCCGCGCCGATGGATTTCGCCTTCCTCACCGACCGCGTGGCGCTCGCCCTCGGCAACGGTTTCTACTCCGCCGGACTGCTCTACGGCGTGTGGTCGCTCACCTTCCGCCGGCGCTATTCGCGCCTGGCCAGCTACGGACTGATCACGCTCGGCTGGCTGGTCCAGACCTACGGCCTGTTCTTGCGCGGCCACGCCACGCACAGCTGCCCGGTCGGCAACAAGTTCGAGGTTTTCCAGTTCGTCGCCTGGTCCTGCACCCTGCTCTACCTCTTCGTCGGCCCCGCGTTCCGGATGAGTCTGCTGGGCTTCTTCACCGCCGGCCTCGCCACCCTGCTCGGATCCCTCTCGCTCCTGATGCCCGGCTGGGACTCCGCGCTGCGCGTGCGGCCGTTCGGCGCGGATCCCACCGTCGCCATCCACGCCTCGCTCGCCCTCTTCAGCTACGGTGTGTTCGCGCTGCTGGCGCTCACCTCGCTGATGTATCTGCTTCAGCACCGCAACCTCCGCCGCAAGGAGCTGGGCGGACCGTTCGCCCTCCTCCCCTCGATCGTCTCGCTCGACCAGATCAACCTCCGCCTCCTCGCCGTCGGCGTGGTGCTGTTGAGCATCGCACTTGGGTTGGCGGCCACGCAGATGCACCTGCAACCGACCGCCGTGGCGCACACGAAACTCTTCGGGACGGTCGCCGTGTGGTTCTGCTATCTCGTGCTGCTGGTGCAACGCCTGCGCCAACGCTGGGTCGCGCTCCGCTTCGCCCGCCTCGGCCTCGTGCTTTTCCTCGCACCGATTCTCACCCTCTGGATCGTGCACTCCCCGCGCCGCACCGCGCCCGCGGTCGAGCTGCCCCAGCCCGCCGTCACCCCATGAGCCGGGCCGTGCCGCACCTCATCCAACTCGGCGCCAGCCACCGTACCGCCCCGGTCGAGGTGCGGGAACGTTTCGCCCTCTCCCCGGAGAAACGCGCCGCCCTCACCGCCGCCCTGCGCGCCGAACCTGCCATCGCCGAGTTCTGCCTCCTCGGCACCTGCAACCGCGTCGAGCTCTACCTGGTGGCCTCCTCGCCCGACGCCGGCCGCTTCGCCGCCACGACGTTTTGCCGCATCCAGGATATCGATCCAGCCGCCTTCGCGCCCCACGCCGTGCTCCGCCACGGCGCGGCCGCGGTCGGCCACCTCTTCGCCGTCGCCGCCGGACTCGACTCCCAGATGGTCGGCGAAGCGGAGATCCTCGGCCAAGTGAAGGAGGCCTATGCGGCCGCGCAGGCGGCCGGGCACGTGGGTCCCGTCCTCAACCGGGTGCTCCAGAAAACCTTCCAGTCCGCCAAACTCGTCCGCTCCGAGACCGCCATCGGCGAGGGCCAGGTGAGCGTCGCCACCGTCGCCGTCGCCCTCGCCGAGAAGATCTTCGGCCGCCTGTGCGACAGCCGCGTGCTCATCGTCGGCGCCGGCGACATCGCGGAGAAAACCGCCAAGGCCCTGCGCAGCCGCGACGCCGGTTCCATCGCCTTCGCCAACCGCACCGCCGAACGCGCCGAGGAGCTCGCGCGTGAGTTCGCCGGCACCGTGGTGCCCTTCGCCCAACTCGCCGACTCGCTCGCGCGTTTCGATATCGTCGTCGCTTCCACCGCGGCCCCCGACCCGGTGATCCGGCTTTCCGCCGTCTACGCCGCGATGCACGCCCGCGCCTCGAGACCGCTCTTCCTGATCGATCTCGCACTCCCGCGCGACATTGAGCCCAACGTCGCCGACCTGCCCAATGTCTTCGTCTACAACCTCGACGACCTCGCCCGTCTCGCCGACGAGAACATCGCCCACCGCCGCGCCGAAATCGCGCGCGCCCGCGCGCTGCTTCACGACCGTGCGGAGACGCTCTGGCAAAAGATCGCGCCCGCGGGCGACATGGCGGCCGGAAACTCGACGGCAATCGCCCCGCAGGCCGACGTCGCCCCACTCGACCCGCACTAGCGCGAGCGGCCACCGCCGCGTCGGTTTTCCGCTTTGACCGGCCTCCCCGCCGGTTTCACAAACACCCCTCGCGGCCCGCGTGCAAGCACCACGCCTCGGCCGCACCCATCCATGCCCTGGACTCGCAAACACCTCATCGGGATCGAAGAGCTCAGCCGCGACGAGATCGAGACAATCCTCGGGACCGCCGCCACCATCCGCCATTTCCTCGACCGTGGCGCCAAGAAGCTCGGCGCCCTGCGCGGCAAGACCGTCGTCAACCTCTTCCTCGAGCCGAGCACCCGCACCCGCCTCGCCTTCGAGACCGCCGCCAAACGCCTCGGCGCCGATGTCGTCTCGTTCGACGCCGCCGCGAGCTCCACCACCAAGGGTGAGACCCTCCGCGACACCGCGCAGAACATCCAGGCCCTCGGCGTCGACATGATGGTCGTGCGCCACGCCGCCGCCGGCGCCGCCCTCTACCTCAGCCAGCGTCTCAACATTCCGGTGGTCAACGCCGGCGACGGCGCCCACGAGCACCCCAGCCAGGCCCTGCTCGACGCCTACACCATCCGCGAGCGCCTCACTACGCTGACCGGTCGCAAGGTCTGCATCCTCGGCGACATCCTCTTCAGCCGCGTCGCCCGCTCCAACATCTGGCTGCTCACCAAGCTCGGCGCCAAGGTCACCGTCGTCGGTCCGTCGACGCTCGTCCCCAACTGGTTCGTCGGCCTCGGCGTTGAGGTCTCCCACAACCTGAAGGCCGCGCTGGCCGACGCCGATGTCGTCATGCTTCTTCGGATCCAGCACGAGCGCCAGGACTCGTCCCATTTCCCCTCCCTCGGCGAGTACACCAGCATGTTCGGCCTCAACAAGACCCGCGCCAGCTGGCTCAGCCCCGAGGCCATCATCATGCACCCCGGCCCGATCAACCGCGGCGTCGAGATCGACAGCGACCTCGCCGACTCCGACCGCTCCGTGATCCTCGAGCAGGTGACCAACGGCATCGCCGTGCGCATGGCCATCCTCTACCTCTGCGCCGGCGGCGACCCCGAGAAGGTCGCCCAGCACGTCGAGTAACCCGCCCCGCCTCGCCAACCTTTCCGCCGCACCGGACCTCCGCCATGTCCAAGATTCTCTGGATCACCAACGCCCGCGTCATCGATCCCGCCAACAAACGCGACGCCCAGGGCGACCTCCACGCCGTCGACGGCAAGCTCGTCGCCAAGCTGACCGCCGAGCAGAAGAAGAAGGCGCAGAAGATCGACGCCACGGGTCTCGTCGCCGCCCCCGGCTTCGTCGACATCCACGTCCATTTCCGCGAACCGGGCCAGACCCACAAGGAGACCATCGAGACCGGCTGCCGCGCCGCCGCCGCCGGTGGCTTCACCACCGTGGTCTGCATGCCGAACACCAGCCCAGTCGTCGACCACGCCGGCACCGTCCAGTTCATCCAGGATGCGATCGAGCGCGCCGCCATCGTCCACGTGTATCCGACCGGCTGCATCACCGTGGGCATGAAGGGCCAGGCCCTCGCCCCCATCGGCTCCCTCGCCCGCGCCGGCTGCGTCGCCATCACCGACGACGGCATGTGCGTGCAGAACAACGAGCTCATGCGCCGTGCCGTCGAGTACGCCAAGATGTTCGGCATCCCGGTCATGGACCACTGTCAGGACTCCGCGATGACACAGGGCGCCGTCATGAACGAGGGCTTCATGTCCACCAAGCTCGGCCTGAA
This sequence comes from Verrucomicrobiota bacterium, assembly GCA_023446735.1. Taxonomy (GTDB): domain Bacteria; phylum Verrucomicrobiota; class Verrucomicrobiia; order Opitutales; family Opitutaceae; genus CAJCBL01. Next base: position 863 of record JAEXPQ010000204.1, on the reverse strand, counting down.
GGGCTGGCCCAACGCCGCCGAGGACGTGATCGTCTCCCGCAACGTCATCCTCTCCACCTACACCGGCCACCAGATCCACCTCCAGCACCTCAGCTCGAAGTACTCCGTCGAGCTCGTCGGCCGCGCCAAGGCCCGCGGCGTCTGCATCACCGCCGAGGCCACCCCGCACCACATCGCGCTCACCGACACTGCGCTGGCCGGCTACGACACCCACTTCAAGATGAACCCGCCGCTGCGCACCGAGGAGGACCGCCGCTCGATCATCGAGGGCCTGCGCGACGGCACCATCGATTGCCTCGCCACCGACCACGCGCCGCATACCAACTTCGAGAAGGACAAGGAATTCGACCACGCCCCGTTCGGCATCCTCGGTCTGGAGACGGCGTTCCCCGTCTGCCACCAGACTCTGGTGAAGGAGAACAAGTTCACCCTCCGCCGCCTCGTCGAGCTGATGACGATCAAGCCCGCGCAGGTGCTGAAGCTCCCCGCCGGCACCCTCTCGCCCGAAGCCGCCGCCGACATCGTCCTCTTCGACCCCAACGAGGAGTGGACCTACGACGCCGCCAAGGGCTTCAGCAAGTCCTCCAACTCCCCGTGGCACGGCCGCAAGCTCCGCGGCAAGGTCCGCGCCACCATCGTTGCGGGCAAGGTCGTCTATCAGGACGGCAAGATCGTCGCCTGACCTGACGACACGGCCGACTCTCCGGTTCGGCGCGCCCCGCCGCCCTTCGACTGGCGCGCCGAAAGCGCGTGGCCGGGTGTCGCCTGCGTCGGGCGTCGGATCCCGCGCCGCGCTGGCGAGCGAACTTGCGCGCTTCCGGCCGCGGCCCGGCCCACCGGCAAGCGGCGCGCCGTGGCGGCGC
>JAEXPQ010000181.1 GCA_023446735.1 Verrucomicrobiota bacterium | reverse complement strand
GCTTGCTCGGCGTTGTTGATGTTGTAGGCGCCGATGGCGAACTTGCCATAGGCCACCTTGAACAGTTTGGCGGTCGTAACGATCATAGGGAAAAGAAGTTCGCGAACGTCGACGTGTATGCCAGTCGGGGGCCGGCCAACAAGCGCTTTTTCAGAGGGAAGTGCGCTTATTTTGCCGAAGGCTGCGCGAGGATTGGCCGAGGCGAGGCCTCGTCCCCGGGAAGGGCCTCGCACCCTGCGCTCTCAGCTCGCCCCAAAACAGTCGAGCGACGCGCGTCGAGAGACGAGCGTTGGTGTGTTGGAGGGCGCCGCTCCAGCGGTCGCCTTTGCGCCCGCCCGGTTTCTTGCCGCGCAGGGCAACGCGGGTTCGGCGGTGGCGACAGCATGGACCCAGCTCAACTCGGCAGGGTCAGACGGCGGATCTCCTCCATGATCTTCTCGGGCATGATCGGTTTGCGCGCGAAACCGACCGGGCCGGTGGTCGCGGTGCGGTCGCGGCGGATGCGTTCGCCGATCTGTTCGGTCGAGATGATGAGGACGGGGATGTGGGCGAGGGGCGGGGTCTCGTGCAGGTGTCGGATGAACTCTTGTCCGTCCATCTCGGGCATGACGAGGTCGAGTACGACGAGGTCGGCGGGCTCTTTGGCGAGCAGCGCGAGGGCCTCCTGCCCGTCGCGAGCGGCGCGGCAACGGAAGCCGGCCTTTTCGAGGACAAACGAATGGTAGTAGCGGACGCTCGGGAAATCGTCGACGACGAGGGCCGATTTCTCGGGGGCGGAAGCGGCGGATTCGGGGGACATGATGAGGCGACGGGCAGGTGGATCGGGTGGCGGGCGGAAAACTTGAGGCGGAGGGCTTCGCGATTCGCATGGGTCTCAATTCCCCGGCTGATCGTTCGATACATGGCGCGCTCGCGCTCCGGCCGAGGGGGCGAGCGGAGCGCCTATGTTGGACATCCTGTTCCTGCTCGAAGGTCTCGCGTGGTTCCTGCTGGCGACGGCGTGCCGCCCTCTGGTCGGGCGGGGGAGCCGCGCAGGTCTGGCGTGGGCGGGGATGGCGGTGTTCGGTGCGGGAGCGGCGGTTTTCTCTTGGCTGGAACTGGCGGTGCCGCTGCTTGCCGGGAGCGGCGCGCTGCCGCTGGTGCAGGGGGCTGTCCTCGCCGCGGCGTTGATGGGCCTGGGCGAGTTTGGCCGGCGCGGTTTCGCGCTAGAGGCTGGACGCCGACTGGACTGGCGCGGGCAGTTGGTCCTGCTCGCCCTGGCGGCCTTCGGTTCCTGGTGGAAGGGCGGGGACGCGACGCCGGCCTTCCTTCGCGTTGCGGTCGGCGGACCGGCCGCGCTTCTTGCGGTGCTGTCCTTGTTACGGGCGGCGGCCGCTGGAGGATCCGGAGGCCCCCCCCTGCGGTGGGTGGCGGGCGGCATCGGGTTGTTCGCCGCGGCGACGAGTGTGCTCGTCCTTGTCGACCTCGAGTTCTGCCCTCCGGGGGCCTACGAGGAATGGGTGCTCGCGGCGCATCTGGTTTGCGCGCTCGCGTCGCTGGTGGCGGCGCTGGGCTGCTGGCGCCACCGGCGCGCCGAGCAGGAAGCCGGGGAACGTGAAGGCGCCACGGCCGTCTGGGTCTTCGCCCTCGGGTTTGCGTGGCTTCTCGGCATGGGGTGGTTCGGGGCGATTTGGGCAGGTCGGGCCGCGATCGAGGATCTCCGGGCGGCCATCGGCAGGCAGGCGAACGGGATCGCGACAACCATCAATCCCGAGCGGGTGCAGACGCTGTCGTTCACGGCGGCTGATCGCGACCGCCCCGAATACCGGCGTCTTTGCCGGCAAATGGCGGAGTACGCGCGGTTCGCGGGGCTCGACCGCGTCTACTCCCTGGCCGAGCGGGACGGACGTGTGCGCTTCGGCCCGGAGAGCCTGGCGCTGTCCGACTCGCCGACCGTGGTCCCCGGCCGGGAATACGAACGCTTGTCATCGGAAGTCGATGACGTATTTGCGGGTGGCGGAACGCTGGTCACCGACCCCAACGCGGACGAAGGCGGGGGAATCGTCTCGGGCTTCGCGCCGGTGGTCGAGCGATCCAGCGGGCGGGTGCTGCTGGTGGTCGGTATCGACTGTACGGCGGCGGACTGGCGACAACGGATCCTCCGGGCGCGGCGCGCCGTTCTGTTGCCGACGCTCGGGCTGAGCGTGCTTCTGGTGGTGGGACTGGAGTCCATCCGCTGCGGTCGCCGGCGGGAGAAGGAGCGCCCCGGCGGCCGTCGCGCCACCGTGTTCACCGCCGTCTTCGGGCTGGCGGTGTGTGTCGTGCTGGTGGATGCCGTGTACACGGTGGAGTTGCGGCGGCGGCAGCGCGAGTTTCTGCGTTACGCCGAGGTGCAGGCGCGTGCGGTGGGAGAGACGCTGCGGGAGCGGCGCACCAGCCTGATGTCCCTCGCAAACTTCTTCGAGGGCAGTGAGGACGTATCCCTTGCCGAGTTCGAGGCGTTCGCGGCCCCGCTCGCCCGGTTGACTGGCGTGGAGGCGTGGGAGTGGGTGCCGATCGTGCCGGCTCAGGCCCGGCCCGGGTTCGAGACCCGCCTGGGGGCGGAAACGGGGTCGGATTTCCGGATTCGGGAGCGGGGCCCGGATGGCTCCTTGCGGCCGGCCGGGGACCGGGCCGAGTACTTTCCGGTGGCGTATGTCGTGCCGTTGGCGGGCAACGAAGCCGCCCTGGGCTTCGATCTCGGAAGCGATGGCGTGCGCGCGGCGGCGATCGACGCCGCCACTGCCACGGGATTGATCACGGGCACCGATCCGATCGTCCTTGTTCAGGAAACACAGGCGCGGAAGGGAATCCTGGCGCTGCATCCGGTCCACCGTCGCGGCGACCAGACCCTGCGCGGTTTCGTGCTGGGCGTGTTGCGGCTCCAGAGCGACCTGGAACACCTGCTGGCGGCCGGAAGCGACGGGGCCGCGCCGGCGGTGGCGCTTTGGGACCTCTCGGGGCGCGAGCCCGAGGCGGTCGCGCGCTGGCCTCGGACCGAGGACTCTCCGGGGTGGGCGAAGCCCGCCTCCCGGCGGGAGGGGGAGCGGTTGCGGGATCATCAACCGTTGTTCGTCTTCGGGCGGGCGTGGGCCGTGGAGGTCGGCGCCGGCGAGCGGTTCCTGGGCGCGCAACGCGGGTGGGCGGCCACCACGGTGGGGGCGATGGGCGTGGCCCTCACCGCGGTCTTCACGGTGTTGGTCGGCTTCGTCTCGGGGCGGCGCGCCCGGCGCGAACAGCAGGTGCGGGCGCGCACGGCGTTGTTGCGGGAAAGCGAGCTCCGGCTCGACCTGGCGATCACCGGCACGGGCGTCGGCCTGTGGGATTGGAACGTGGAGACGGGCGCGGTCGTCCTCAACGAGCGCTGGGCCGAGATCGTGGGCTGGCGGCTGGAGGAGTTGCAGCCGCTCTCGATCCGCACCTGGACCGACCTTTGCCACCCCGACGACCTGGAGGTGTCGCAGCAGGCGCTACGGCGGCACTTCGCCGGCGAGGCGCCGCTGTACGACTGCGAGTGTCGCATGCGCCACCGGGATGGTCGCTGGATCTGGGTCCATGACCGGGGGCGGGTCGCCGAGTGGGCCGCAGCGGGCCGGCCGCGGCGCATGGTCGGCATCCATACCGACATCACCGCACGCAAGACGGCCGAGCAGCGGGCCGGCGATTCCCTCGGCCGGCTCTCCCGGCAACGGGACATCCTCGCCATGTTGGCGGTGGACCCGGGCATCGGGGTGGGGTATGTCGAGTTGATCGCCCAGGAGTTGACCGAGGCGGTCGGGCGGGGGCTGCGTCTGGCGCGGGTGAGCATCTGGCTGTTCGAGGACGACGAGTCGAAGCTGGTCTGTCTCGATCTCTTCGAGCGCGCCACCGGCCGGCACTCCGGCGGGCACGTGCTCGAGACCGCGCTCTTCCGGAACGAACTCGAGGCGTTGCGGGCGCGGAAGTTCGTCGATGCGAACGAGCCGTTGACCGACCCGCGCACCGCGGGCTACGCCGAGGCCTACATCAAGCCGAACGGGATCACCGCGCTGCTCGACGCGCTGGTGTGCGCCGGTGGGCGCAGCCTCGGTTGCGTGTGTCTTGAACATGTTGACACGCCGCACCGGTGGGAGCCCGACGAGGTCTCCTTCGCCTGCCAGCTGGCCGACCAGGTGGGGCTGGCGTTGCTCAATCGCGAGCGGCGCAAGGCGGAGACGGCGCTACAACTGGCGAAGACGGAGCTCGAGAACGCCAACCGGCGGCTGGCCGAGTCCGTCGCGCGGACCGAGGAGATGGCCGCGCGCGCCGAGGCGGCCAACCGGGCCAAGAGCGAGTTTCTGGCCAACATGAGCCACGAGATCCGCACGCCCATGAACGGCGTGATCGGCATGACGGGTCTCCTGCTCGAGACCGACTTGCGTCCGGAGCAGCGGACCTATGTCGAGGTGGTCCGTTCGAGTGGCGAGACGCTCCTCGCGGTGATCAACGACCTGCTCGACTTCTCGAAGATCGAGGCGGGTAAGCTGATGCTCGAGGAGCTCGATTTCGACCTGCACACCGTGCTTGACGATTTTACGGCCGGCGTGGCCGTGCGGGCGCGGCACAAGGGGCTGGAGTTCGTCTGCGCCGTCGATCCGGCGGTGCCCGCGGCGCTGCGCGGCGACCCGGGCCGGCTGCGGCAGATCCTGGCCAACCTGGTCGAGAACGCGCTGAAGTTCACCCCCGCCGGCGAGATCGTGCTGCGGGTCGCCCCCGCCGGGGCGCCCGGGCCCGGCGTCGTCCTGCGGTTCGCGGTGCGCGACACGGGTATCGGAATCCCGGAAGCGAAGCAAGCGGCCTTGTTCCACAGCTTCAGCCAGGGGGATGCCTCGACCACGCGCAAGCACGGCGGCACGGGGCTCGGGCTGGCGATCTCGAGGCGGTTGGCCGAGCTGATGGGCGGCGCGATCGGCGTGGCCAGCCCGGCGCCCGGCGCGGACGCGGGGGGCGGATCCGAGTTCTGGTTCACCGCGCGGTTCGCTCCCGCCAGCGAGGGGCCGGCGGTATTGCCGGCGCCGGAGGGGTTGGCGGGGAAACGCGCGCTCGTCGTCGACGACAACGCCGCCGCGCGGGACGCGATGGTCGCGTGGTTGGCCGCATGGGGGGCGCGGGTGCAGGGAGTCTCGGATACGCCGGCGGCGTTGGCCGAACTGGACCGCGCGGGCGACGCGGGCGAGGCCTACGAGCTGGCGGTCGTCGATCTGCAGATACCGGGCCTGGACGGCGGCGCGCTTGGCCGGGCGATTCGCGCCGGGGGGCGGACGGGCGCGCCGAGGCTGCTCGGGTTGTTCGCCCCGGGCGAGCCGAGCGACCCCGAGGCGGCGCGGCGTGCCGGCGTGGCGCTCGGGCTGAACAAACCGCTCGGCGCCGCGGCGTTCGCG
>JAEXPQ010000130.1 GCA_023446735.1 Verrucomicrobiota bacterium | reverse complement strand
GGCCAAGCCCGCCCAACCGCCCCCGGCCGCCAAACCCGCCGCCGCGCCGGTTCAACCCGCCGCCAAACCGGCTGAGGCGCCCAAGCCCTCCGGCAAAGTCGCCGAGCCCGCCAAACCGGCCCCCACCGCCAAACCCGCCGAGGCCGGACAAGCTCCCGCCAAGAAGGGTGCTCCGATGGGTCTGATCCTCGGTATCGTCGCCGTGGTCGTGCTCGGTGGAGGCGGCTTCTTCTTCTACCAGCAGAGCCAGGCCAACGCGACACTCCGCGCCGAGATGGTCGCCAAGGAACAGGCCGCGCGCGAAGCCGCCGCCAAGGTCGAAGCTGCACGCCAAGAGGATCTCAAGAAAGCCCAGGCTGAGGCCGCGCGCCTCAAAGCCGAAGCGGAACGGCAAGCACAGCTCGTGGCCGAACGCGAGAAGCAGATCCAGACCGAGGCCGAGAAAGCCCGCATCGCCCGCGAGGCGCTCGCCAATGCCCCGGGTGTCATCTCCATCACCTCCGACCCCGTCGGCGCCGAAGTCAGCGTCGACGGCGGCACGCCGCAGATCACCCCGGCCACCATCACCCAAGTCAGTCCCGGCTTGCGCAAGGTCACGATCAGCCTCCCGGGTTACAGCTCGGTCGAGCAGCTCGTCGAGGTGAAGGGCGCCCAGACCCTCGACCTCGGCTCCATCGCCCTCCAGCGCCTCTTCGGCGAGCTGATGCTCCGCAGCGAGCCCGCCGATGCCGAGTACGCGGTCTTCCCGGCCGACAAGACCGATGGCCCCGCGCTCCGGACCGGTCGCACCCCGGGCCGCGTCGACAACCTCCTCCCCGGCGACTACGTCATCAAGTTCACCCGCCAGGGCCTGCTGCCGACCACCGAGTACGCGACGATCGTCGGCAAGGACGTGATCGACGTCAGCAGCACGTTCATCGTGGGTGGCGTCTCGCTCACCTCCAACCCGTCCGGCGCCGCCGTGCGGATGAACGGCGAGTACCTCGGCGTCACCCCGATCGTGCGGCCTGAGATGCTGCCCGGCCAGGCTTCGTTCGACTTCACCCTGCCGAACCACGAGCCGCTCAAGCTCTCGGGCGAGATCACCAACAAGGACACCCTCCGCCTCCATGCCGAGTTGCTCCACATCGACCGGATCGCCAAGCCCTCCGAAGTGAAGAGTGCCCCCAAGATCCTCCAACCCGTGAAGCCCAACATTCCGAGCGATCTCGGCGAGATCCAGGGCGAAGTCGTCATCTCGGTTGTCGTGACGAAGCTCGGCACGATCCGCGACATCCGGGTCGACAAGTCCACCAATCCGGCGCTCACGGAGCCCTGTCTCAAGGCCGTCAATCAGTGGAAGTTCGGCCCCGCGATCAGCAAGGCCGGCCAACCGGTGAACATGCGTATCTCGGTGCCGTTCAAGATCGACGTGAAGGCCGGCCAGCAGGAAGAAGACATGAGCAACCTGCCCGCCAACTTCCGGCGCTGAACGTTCCTCCTCCTTACCCGAGCCCGCCGCGAATCGCATTCCGGCGGGCTTTTTCGTGCCCGGTCGTACCGGCAGTCGGCGCCCGCTTCGACTTCAACTTCCCACGTCAACAGACCTTCACCGGACCGCCAGCCACCGCGCGCGTTCGGCCGCGGAGTGCTTCTCGATCGCGTAGCGCAACATCGTGCGCGGCATCCGCGCGGCGTGCGCAGTCAAGAATCCATCGAGTGCGCCGCGGTCCCGCTTGCCGACCTCACGCAGCATCCAGCCCACCGCCTTGTGCATCAGATCGTGCGGATCGTCGCGCAGGCGCGCCGCAAGCCGCAACGTGTCGCCACATTCTCCGCACCACGTGAAATAGCCCGAGGCCAACACCGCGATCCGCCGCTCCCACACACGCCGCGACCCCGCCAGCCGGTCGAGGGTCGCGACCCGCTCCGGACGATCGCGCAACCACCCGCCGACAATCCGCCCGGCGGTCACATCCACCAGATCCCAGTTGTTGATCCGGCCGGCCCGGGCGGCGGTCAGATAGAAGCGGAAGAGCCCCCGCCGCTCCGCCGCATCCTTCGCCCGCTCGAACTGCCGCACGGCGACCAACAACCCGCACAGCCGGTCCTCGTGCCACGGAGACGCCACCAGCGCCTCCACCTCCGCACGCGGCAACCCGGCCGCGCGTTTCACCAGCGCGCGCACCTGCGGTACGCGCAGGCCGCGAAACCGGTCGCCCTCCGCGTACTCGCCCGGCCCGGTCTTGAAGAAACGTTGCAGCACCGGCACGCGCGCCGCGTCCGCCAACCGTGCCAGCTCCGCCTGCACCGCGGCGGCCGTCGCGAACGGCGCCTCCGGGCCGGGCCGTCGACCACGTGCGCCGCCTTTCATCTGAACTCCGCCCAATCGTGCACGGTCGGAGTCCCCTCCGGCGCCGCCTCCACGCCGGGGCGGGTGTTGCGCCGGTCGAAATGGACCACGTGCGTGCCCAACTCGAGCGCGGAGACGATGTCCACATCGTGCCGGTCGCCCACGCACAACACTTGGGGACCGTCGCACGGCCCCAGTCCCGCCAGCGACAACGCCTCCATGAGCAGCAGCGGGCTCGGCTTCTTGAAACCGATCGTCGCACTATCGACGATGAACCGGAAATAGCGCGCCAGCCCGAACCGCTCCAACTGCTGTTGGGGGAGTCCCGGCAGCAACGAGTTGGTCACCACCGCCAGCGCCCGCCGGGAGTACCAGTGTTTGAGCATCTCCTCCACGCCGGGCGTCGGCCGCAGCATCACGGCATACTCGGCCTCCCACACCGTCAGCAGTCGACTGGCCGTCGCCACGCACTCCTCCCGCGAGTGTCCCACCGGCGCCGCCTGCAAGGTCTGCCTCAGCCGCTCATGCAGGGGCATCTCCCGCCCGTTGCGCAACGTCTGCGCCCGCACCTTCGCATAGGCCTCGCGAAATTCCCCGGGGCCCGAGAAAAACCCGCACTCCACCGCCAGTTGCGGCATGCTCAGCAGGCTGCCCTCCTCGCCCGCCGGGTCGAAATCGTCGATCAGCGTGTTGAAGCAGTCGAAAAAGATCCAATCGAAGTCCGGAAGCTGCATGCGCGGATTGGGGAGGTCGGTGCGGAAGCGGAGCGAAGATCGCGGTGGCAGCCCCGGGTGGCAAGGGCGGTGTGGGCAGTTGTCCCTATCGGCCCCGATCGTCCCGGTCTTGAGCCGCGCACGGCCCTCCGCTGTGCATCTTTTGGCATTTCTTGCGCCCGCCGCGGCCCGGGCTTTCCTCCGGCACTTTCCCTCCCTTAACTTCCCGCTTCCGTCGCGCGCCCAGTTCTCCGCCCTCCGCCACTCACTCCCTCAGTCCATCACTCCCTTTCCTTTCTTCCACATGAGCACGCCCGCCTTCGAATACCACGAACCGTTCCCGCTCGGTCCTGACACGACCCAGTACCGCAAGCTCGACGTCGCCTCCGACCTCGTGAAGGTCGAGAAGTTCGGCGACAAGGAGATGCTCGTCGTCAAACCCGAGGCCCTCGAGATCCTCGCCAACGCCGCGATGAAGGATTGCTCCTTCATGCTCCGCCCCGCCCACCTCGAGCAGGTCGCCGCGATCCTCGCCGACCCCGAGGCCTCGCCCAACGACCGCGGCGTCGCCCTCGCCATGCTCCGCAACGCCGACGTCGCCGCCAAGGGCATCCTGCCCTTCTGCCAGGACACCGGCACGGCCACCGTCGTCGCCAAGAAGGGCCAGCAGGTCTGGACCGGCGCCAACGACGCCGAGCACATCTCCAAGGGCATCTGGAAGACCTACACCGAGGAGAACCTCCGCTATTCCCAGACCGTCGCACTCAACATGTACGACGAGGTCAACAGCGGGAACAACCTCCCCGCCCAGATCGACCTCTACGCCGGCAAGGGCGACCACTACGACTTCCTCTTCGTCGCCAAGGGCGGCGGCTCGGCCAACAAGACCTACCTGTATCAGGAAACCAAGGCCCTGCTCAACCCGGCCAGCCTCGAGAAGTTCGTCCTCGAGAAGATGACGTACCTCGGCACCGCCGCCTGCCCGCCCTACCACCTCGCCATCGTCATCGGCGGCACCTCCGCCGAGACCTGCCTGAAGACGGTGAAGCTTGCCTCGACGAAATACTACGACTCGCTCCCGACCTCCGGCAGCAAGGGCGGCCGCGCCTTCCGCGCCCTCGAGGCCGAGGCCAAGTTCCTCAAGCTCGCCCAGGAGTGCGGCATCGGCGCGCAGTTCGGCGGCAAGTACTTCGCCCTCGACGTCCGTGTCGTCCGCCTCCCGCGCCACGGCGCCTCCTGCCCCGTCGGCATCGGCGTGTCCTGCTCGGCCGACCGCAACATCAAGGCCCGCATCGACCGCGACGGCCTCTGGGTCGAGCAGCTCGAGACCAATCCCGGCCGCTTCATCCCCGAGAAGTACCGCGGCGTCTACCAGTCCCGCGGCGTGAAGATCGACCTCAACCGCCCGATGAAGGACGTCCTCGCCGAGCTCACGAAGTACCCGATCACCACCGAGCTCGCGTTGAACGGCACCATCATCGTCGCCCGCGACATCGCCCACGCGAAGTTCAAGGAACGCCTCGATGCCGGCCTCGGTCTTCCGCAGTACCTCAAGGACCACCCGGTGTACTACGCCGGCCCGGCCAAGACCCCGAAGGGCTACGCCTCCGGCTCGTTCGGCCCGACCACCGCCGGCCGCATGGACAGCTACGTCGATCTCCTCCAGAGCCACGGCGGTTCGCTCATCATGCTCGCCAAGGGCAATCGCTCGCAGGCCGTCACCGACGCCTGCAAGAAGCACGGCGGCTTCTACCTCGGCTCGATTGGCGGCCCCGCCGCCATCCTCGCCCAGGAGAACATCAAGAAGATGGAGCTCATCGAGTATCCGGAACTTGGCATGGAAGCCGTCTACAAGATCGAGGTGCAGGACTTCCCGGCGTTCATCCTCGTCGACGACAAGGGCAACGACTTCTTCAAGTCCCTCACCGCCTGCCCGAAGGCGCACTGAGCGCCAACCCGGCTTCCGTATCTTCCAACGGCCGCGCTTCAAAGCGCGGCCGTTCTCTTTCCCTGGCTCGAGCGAGCGTGCCTGCAAGCGGGGCGACGCTTCAGCCCGCTCCGCTCGGCCCCACGCTCCCTCACTCTCGTTGCACGCGGTCCAGCTCCGTGATGACCACCTTCAAAGCGATCGTCATCGCGAGCTGCTCCTCCACCTTCGGGCGCAACTTCTTCGGCAGCTTCGACACCAGCTCGTGGAAGTGGCCGATGAGCGCCTGCAACAACAGCGGCTGCCCGCACCCCGCGAGGAGCTGCGCCAGCATCACCTCCGCTCCGGCCTTCGCCGCAACCGGCAGCGTGTCCAGCTCGCGGTCGAAGGATTCCTCCATCCGGTCGTAGTCAAGCTGTGGAGCCGGCGCCCCGGGCCGGACCAGCGAAAACCACCCGGGGAAGAGGGCAAGCAACAGCAACCCGAGCTGCTTCTCGTCGACCAACTCCGCCGTCAGCGCCGACAGGTCCTCAAGGATATCGGAGCCGCTCGCATCCAGCGCCTTCGCCGCGGCTGCGGGGCTATCGAACTGCATGAACACCGCGTTCATTCGCTCATGGCACTCGTCGAACGACAACGCCCCCACCGGCGCTCGGCCCGACGGCTCCCGCGCGCCCGGCGGCGATAACCTCAACGCCGGTAGGCCCGTGCGCCAGTCGCTGGCGTCCGCGAGCGGGGATCCCGCGTCGGAAAATGGCGCTTCCACCCCTTCGTTCCATCCGTCCCTCTCGTCCGCGTCATCCAGATCGACATCGCCCTCCAACTCGCCGTCCACCTCCGGGACCGCTCGCGGCGGCGGCGGTGGGAAGTCGATCTCCGCCAATCCGAGCTCGCGGATCAGCCAGTTGATGTCGTCGCAGCGGCCCGTGCGCAGGTTCTCCTCGTCGATCCGACGCACCTGCGGCTTCAGCAGGCCCACGAGTGGCGCCCGCCACTGCGGATCGCCCGCCGCCACACGCGGCGTGCGCCCGTCGAGCGCGGGAATCGGCTCGTCGAGAAACCGCCGCAAACTCTCCTGAATGTATCGGCTCTGCACGTCCGCCAGCGTTTCGCCCGGCCCGGGGCCCGCGATGCGCGACGAGGCCAAGCGCACTTGCTGCGGATTCTCCAGCAGGCGCGGCGGCACCAGCGCCCGATCCGCCGTCTTCACCGCACCGGCCAATTGCGCCGCCTTGTTCTGGCGCCGCTCGCCCGTGAACCGCACCAGCGCACCGCACTTCGCCTCGAACCGCCGGCGCAGCTCCTCGTAACGGCCCCGGCCCGTCGCCTGAATCTGGCACCGCCCCTTCGCCGCGAGCACGCTGCCGAGCAACTGCCGCCCGCCGGCCGGCGTCGCCAGATCCTTCGTCTTCGAGTCGTCGAACCACGCCCACGCCTCGGTGAAACCGGCAGTGCGCTCGGTGTCCGCCAACTGATCACGATCGACCGCCGGCTCGTCCCGCAGCGCCAGCTCGAGCTGCGCCGCCGGCTTCGCGAGATCGTACTGCCCCTCGCACCATTCGCCGTCCATCCCGTCCAGCATCAGCCGCCGCCGTTCCTTCGCCGTCGCCACGATCGAGGCGTCGATCCGCAGAAAATTCTCCGCCAGCCAAGCCTGCCGCGCCGCATCGTCGCCTTCCGGGGCCCCAAGGTGCCGCAGCGTCTCCGTCACGACCTCCTCCTGGCTCGGTCCGCCCATGTCCGTGAGCACGATCGCCGTGCCGGACAGCCGCCAGAAATGCGGCAACGGAAAGATCCATGCAATGATGACAGCGAAACGCGTCGCCCGCGTCGCAAGACTGCGGTCGAGGAACCGCATCGTCCCGCGCTCGGGCGCCAGCAAGTCCACCGCCTCGACAAACTGCTCGTCCACCACGCAGCGGATTTCCAGCGCCGCGATCCGCATCTGTGCCTTCGCCGCGAAAAGCGCCCGCTCGTCATTGCGCAGTCCGGCGTAACCGACTTTCTCCCATTGCTGCGCGAAGGTCAGACCCGTCTGGTCGCGGGTGAAGAACGCCCTCCCGGCCACGAACGCATGGTCCGCATGGCCCGAGGCATGTTTCAGCGCCTGCTCCACCTGCCGAACGAACGCCATCCGGTCTCCCGCCTCACCCGCCAGACGGTCCATCGTCTTGTGGTCCAGCTTATCCTCGATCTCGAGCAACTGCGCGTAGTTCGCCGGATTGAACGGGTTGAACTCGCACGCCGACGCACAGGCGATGCGGCGATTGCGGTCTTCCCCGCAGTCGGCCGGAGTGATCTCGCGCCCGAGGGCCGGACAGTGGCGGCGTTTGCTGGCTTTGGCCATGCCCGGAGTTTGTTTCCGCTCCGCCCGCGATCCAGCCCGCAATTGCCAACCCCGCCACCCGGCGAAGATGCTGAGCCAGGGTGGAGAACGCGTTTGTCGCCCCGCATTCGGGAGCCACACTACCCCGCACGCCCGCCCCCTCCGGTTCGTCCGTTCCCCCGCTCATGATCCCGCATCGTTTGCTCCGCCCCGCATTCCGCCTGCTGGTCACCACCTCGCTTTCCCTGGCTCTCCTCGTCGCCGCGGCCGACCTCGCACCGCTGTTTCAGCAGGGCAAGGACTTCGAGGCGCAGAAGAAGTACGACGAAGCCGTCGCCGCCTACACCCAGGCGCTCGACCTCGAGCCCAACAATACCACCGCCCTTTCGCTACGCGCTGTGGCGCGCAACCGGACCGGCGACCGCGCCGGCGCCCTCGCGGATCTCGATCGCTGCCTCGCCATCGACCCGGCCTACGATGGCGCCCGTTACCAGCGCTCCCTCGTCCATGCCACGCTCAAGAACTTCGACGCCGCCCTCGCCGACCTCGACGAACTGATCCGCCACGACCCGAAGAATGCGCGTTACCACTACGACCGCGCCCGCGCCTGCCGGCTCGTGGGCCGCACTGCGGAGGCGATGCAGTCCGCCGAGGAGATGCTCCGCCTCGCGCCGGACAACGTGAACTCCTGGGCGCTGCGCTCGATGCTACGCGAGAAGTCCGGCGACGCCGCCGGCGCCCTCGCCGACATCCAGAAAGCCCTCGCGCTAGCCAAGGACGAGAAGTCCGTCGCCATGTACACGAAGGATCGCGACCGCCTGCAACCGCTCGCCGCGGCGGCGGCACAGCCGGCCACTCCGCAGTCAGCCGCCACGCCACCGCCAACCGCCGCCCCCACTGCGGCACCCGGGCCCGCCACGCCAGATGCCGCGCCCGCCTTCGCGCGCCTCGACCTGCGCGAGCTCTCGGCCGTGCAATACAATGGGGCGATCTCGGTCGCCATGGAGGGCCTGCGCGCCGTCTACGCGCCGATGTCCGCCGCCAACACCGCGAAGTTCGAAGCGCAGTGGGCGCCGCTCTTCCACCACCCCTCCGCCGCGGCCGTCGCCTACCTCAACAACCTCATCCCGCTTGTGCAGGAGTTCCTGTCGCTGCGCAGCCTGCTGGGCGAGTCCGCCGCCGCCTACGACCGGGCCATCGAGGAATCGCGGTTCGCCGCCGGCTTCGGCAGCGACGCCGGCGTCGCCGCCGCCATGAGCGAAGCCGGCCGCTGCAAGGCCGTGATCGAGGATCGCCGCACCAGCCTCCAGTCATTGGTGACAAAGATCGGCGCGCTCGGCGACCCGCCCGACCCGGCCGCCGAGCAGAAGCGCCAACGCAAGCGCCACACCGACGCGCTCAGGACCGCCCGGCGCGCCGCGGGCCTCGCGGGCGAGGCCGCGTTTGTCCGCGTGGAGTTCCCCGACCTGCCCGAAGGCTGGGTCGTGCAGTACCCACGCCTTCGCAACCCGGGAGCCCGCGGACCCTCCTTGCGCGGTCCGGCCACCGCCAAGCCGGAGCCTGCCCCGGCGGCGCTTGCCGACTACCGCTTCCGCCCTCCGGCCGACGAGCGCTTCGCGTACCTCGATTCCTTCGGCGGCCTCAACTGCTCCTACCAAGGAGCCGATCTGCTTTCACTCGCCGAAATCCGAGTGTCGATCGACCGGATCGAACGACCCATCACCGATCTTGATACAGCGATCCGGGTGAGCGTATTGCGCGATCACTTCTTCCCGCCCGAAACGCCGTGGGCGCCCGACTACGTCGAGCGACTCGCCCGACTCCCCAAACCGCGGGCGCTCGAAACGACCTTCAATGGCACGCCCGCCTACCTGATCGAGGGGCACCATTTCGACGCCCCGATCAATGGCGGACACATGGGATTCACCCGCGTCATCTTCATCCAGCCCGACGAGGCCGAGCCGAACCTCAACCTACGGATCGAGGCGCGCGTCACCTGCCCGTATGATCGACTTTTCGACATTCCGACCGATGCCGGCATGGACGCCGCGGTCGCTGCCCGCAAGGCGGCCTGCGCCGCCCGCATCGAGAGCCGCCTGCAGGGTCTGTTCTCGAGTCTCTTCATCACTTCCGTGTCCGAGATTCCGGACGATGAGTTCGCGCGAAACAACGCGCTCGTCCCGTTCGCCCACGCCAACGCCATTGGCTGGGCCTTCTACGAGCCCTATCCCGAGTCGTTCCAGCCGTGGAGCCGAGGTCGCTGGCAGCGCTGGCAGGAGATGTTCTACCAGGGAGCACGCGGTTTGCCCAAGGAGCAGCGGCCCCCACGCCCGCCCGCCCTCAACGACACCGCCATGCGCGTGACCCCCGACGACGGCAAGACCGTGTTCCAGCATACCTGGTCCCTCCTCCCCGACTCGATCCCGCCCGGCCCGTTTGCCCTCGACCTCAACTCCAGCAACACCGCCCACACGACCGACCGGGATGGCGACATCATCGACTACACCGCCCGACTTCGTATCTGGGCTTTCGGGGCCGAGACGGAGACGGCGACTGTGCACGCCGACCCGAAACGCGGCCCGCAGCGCACCTCCGCCCGCCTCTCGACCGTCGTGCCTACCGGGAAGGAAGCGCACGACGTCTCCAGCATCATTGTCGAGATCACGGACCATCCCCACGACACCTCGGTTGAGATGATCTACCAGTGGATCTGGGACCTGCCGCCCGACAATCCTTCGATCCCGGAGTTCTTCCTGCTGAACCGGGCCACGGCCAATGCGCCCCCACCACCAACCGCCGAAGACCTGAAGCGCGCCGAGGCGGAGAAGAAGGCGAAGCAGGAACGCATCGCCGAGATCCGCGAAAACATCGGCTTCCTCGAAAAGTGCCTCGCCGCCGAACGCGCCGAACTGGAACGGGCCGGCGACCCGCAGCGCCGCGCCGACTACCAGTTCCGGATCATCGGCCTCGAGTCCGACATCCTCGCCGAGCAGGATCTCATCAAGTCGCTCGAGACCGGCACCATCGTCCACACGCGCTCTCCGTTTGAACAGTACGCCGCCGCCACGTTCGAGCAGCAGTGCCGAGCCGAGGCGCAGGCCGCCTCGCTCACCCTGCGCGCGGTCGAGTCCGCCAACCGCCTCGCTGCGCTCCTCCCGCCCGAGGAGGCGGCGCAGGCACGCGAGTTTCTCGCGCGGCAGTTCACGCCGAAGGTGCTCGCCGAGCACGATGTAGCCAAGGTGCGCGAGATCGTCGGCGCCGTCGCGAACAAGGTCCAGGGGCACTGGCAGGGCGAAGCGGCCAAAGGAGAACTCGCCGCCGCCAACGCCCAGTTCGGGATGGACGCCGCCACCAACATCAAGACCGCGGCCGACTACTCCATGAGCGCCTGCACGCTCTTCGGCGGCGGCTCGATCAACCTCCTCTATCAGGCCGGCACCGGCTATGCCGAGGGCGGATTCAAGCAGGCCGCCAAGAACGCCCTCACGACCTGGTCCGATGCCGCCGACTACGCCTTCACCGCCTACGACGCCTACCAGGAGAGCGGCGGGCAGGGCGCCGCTTCGGCATTGATCCTCAAGTACGCGCAGGGCAAGACCACCCAGTACTTCGCCGGCAAGCTCATGGGCGACGCCAGTCCCACCGGCTCCAGCGGCGGCGACGCCGCCTCGCCGGCCCACCGCAAGCCCACCCTCCAGGAGCAGTTCGACGCCGCGAAGTTCAAGCAGGAGCGCGAGTGGGGCGAAGCCCTCGTGAAGGATTTCCAGAAAACCCAGTCCAACCTGATGAAGGCCGGCAGTGGAGACGCGGCGCCCGACATCATACTCAAGCTCCAGGCCGCCGCGCGGGACAAGGCCGCCGCCGTCGCCTCCAGCCTGCACGCCAAGAACTACCTCAAGTACGTCGCCGACGCCGGCACCGGTCGCGCCTACGACGCGCACATGGGAGCCGTCCACGCCGAGAGCGATGCCTTGCTCAAACAGCGGATGGCCGCCGCCGGCTGGAACGCCGAGGAGTGGGACCTCGTCGAGTTCCGCAACGCCGCCAGTCTCGGGAAACCCAACATGGACCGCGACGTCGGTCTGCGGGAGCGCGGCCTGTGGAAGTTGAGCGAGAACGGCCTGCCGATGAAGGGTGTGCGCAATCCCGACGCGTGGACCGTGGGCCCGAACGGACGGCCCATGCCCAAACCGCAGCTCACGAAGGACGGCCGGCCCATGTCGCTGGACCAATGGCGCGAGGAGGCGCAGAAGTACTACAACCAGGCCTACCGCAAGGCCTCCGGCGGCCGCAGCGCCGAGGTCGCGATGGAAGGGATCACCACCAGCACGCATCCCGAGGCGTACAAGGACGTGCTCTGGCTCGGCGACGACAAGACCCTCGTCTCCGGCGCCTGGGCCGCACAGGCCGGCGACGTCACCCGCTACAAGGCCAACCACCTGCTCACCAAGGGAGACCCGTCGGTCGCCTACTTCACCAAGCTGCAGGAGGTCTCCCGCGGCACCGCCAAGGACCTGGATACGAAGCTCCTGCCGCTGCTCGCCGCCGCGAAGTCCTCGGCCGGTTCGGCGGACGCGCTGAAGTTCGCGCGCGGCCACTGGGCGGAGGTGCAAAAGACCCTGCAGGCCTTCGGCCGCAACGATCTCGATCCGATCACGGCCACCCGCCGGATCCGCGAGCTCACCGGCGGCAAAAGCATCCCGGAGGTCGTCGACGAGATGGCGACGCTGCTGGAAAGCCTCGCCAAACGCGGGGGACGGTAGAGACGCCTCACCGCTGCGCCCGCCGCAGGACCGACCAGACCTCCGTCGCGATTTGCGCGTAGCCGGCGGCGTTCGGATGCACGTAGTCGCTCTTCAGTGCGTTCTTTTTCAGCACATCGGTGATCACCTCCTCGACGAGCGGCACGCGATTGCGGTCCGCCACCTCGGCGTAGACCGGCGCAGGCTTCAGCAGGAGACCCTTCTGGGGCACGGCGAGCAACACCACGTCCGCACCCGCGTCGCGGCACAACCGGATCATCCCATCGAGATTGGCCCCGATTCCCTCCGGCGAGCTGCCCGTCAGGATATCGTTGCCGCCGTGACAGAGCAGCACCAGCGCCGGCCGATGCTCCTCCAACACGCTCGGCAACCGGGCCAGTCCAGCCGCCGAGCGCTCGCCCGGCACGCCCGCATTGATCACCTGCCACCCGGACAACCCGGCGAGCACGTGCGGGTAATCCTGCCCCGCCTCCGCGCCATAGCCGCTCGTCAGGCTGTCGCCGAAGGCCACCACCACCGCCTCCGCTGGCAGCGGCCGGATCCGCGGCGAGCGCGCACAGCCGACAAACACCCCCAGCAGCACGACCACCGCCACAACGCCGAAGCCTCCCCGCCATAACTCACGAAGAATGCGCATCCCCTCCATCGAACAGCGCTTCCGCCGCAGCGCAACCCGCCGCCTCCAGTCCCTCCGGGCGTGGAAAGAATCCTCCGGCGCCGCCAGAGGCCGGCGGCGGTAATGGGCGTTACCGGGCGGAAGCGACGCCTGTGTGAGCGGAGGCGGGAAGCTGACGGCTATTGAACGGCGACCACAGCCACACGGGGACGACGGGCACGCCGTGTGCCGGCTCTGCGATTCTACTCCCTTGGCAATTGCCGCGACATCCCCGTTCAATCCAACTCTCAGCAGGCCAATTGGCTACTGGTGCGCAGCGACCTCCGACCAGAACTTGGACCGGGGATCGTTGTCCGCGGAAGGAAGGTGACCACCCCGGATGGCTTCCACGATGATGCCTGCGTTCTTCCGCCCACCGCATGGCCAATGGGCAACTGCTGTCCGGAGACAACGCAACCCTTCGGCAACGTCTCCTTGATCGCACAATGCGTCGCCGAGCGAACACCAGGAAAAGAAATTCCCCGGGTTCTCGGAGGCGGCGGATTCGTCATCGCGTCCGCTGTTGGGCTCGCCCGGGAAGATTTCCACCGAGCGGCGCAGCATGGAGGTACGCTTGGCGAGATCGCGGGTCGTTTCCGCCAGAGCGAGAAGATGCGCGGCGAACAGACGCTTCGGAAAGCCACTGTCCGCAGGTTCGTCGAGATCGACCACACGCAGAAACTCCTGCTCCCTCGGTTCGTCCTCCAACCGCACGAGGCGAAAAGAACACCGGTGCGGGACCACCTGCTGATTGCTGACGAACATGCCGCCCAAAGTTTCGTCCGGTTTGATCTCCCTCTGGTTCTTCATGTAGCCAACAATATCGAACATGATCCCGTGAGCGTAGCCGCCGAGATCGTGCGGAACGTTCACGATCTCGATATTGGGCAGCCTCCAGCGAGCCATGCCGTGACAATGAACCGAGCAAAGCAGCTGTGGATTCGTTTCATCGGTCAGCGCATGAAAATCCAGCCAGCCCCGTGGGTGCCGCGGCGCGATTATCCGGTAGAGCCACCGTAGCAGAGTCCCGTGCATATGGTGCTTGGCCAGCACCCGTTTCTCGGCGGCAGTCAATTTGGATTCACTCATCGAAATTCCCCCCGGAACCAACGCGCGCCGCAACCACGCCCGTTTGCGGCGCGTGGGATCGACGACCTACGGCAGCGAGCCGGTCGATCCGCCCGGCAAACGGCGTGTTCCCCTGCCGACCGATCAGCATCCACTCCGAGGACAGAATCGCCGGATCGGCTACGATCATCTCCTCCAGCTGCGGCTCGGTCACCAATCGCCCAAGCGCGAGCGGCGCAGGTTTCGCTCCAACCGTCCAGATGGCGTGTTTGATGGGCATGGAACTACGCGTTCAGATTCTGCGATCTACCGGCGTTCATCGCCTGCTCGACAAGGTCATAGACCTGCTCCCAATTCCGGGCGCGCAGCGGGGCGTCGAGGTCGCGGTTGGTGGCGTTCTCAAAGACGATGCAGGGCTTGTTGGCGGCGGCGAAGGCCTTGATGTTCGACGGCGAGTCGTCGATGTAGAGGTCGGCGTTGATCGAGGTCTTGTCCTTCACGAAACAGAGGTCGAGGTACGGAACATCGTGCTTTTCGAGCCACTGGGCGGTCTGGGTGACCGTCGCCTCGTGCAAGCCGCCGACGTACAGGCGGTGCGTGATGATCCGGATGTGGACGCCGAGCCGGGAAAGCCGACGCAACTGGAACGCCGCGCCGGGGATCGGCTTGGCCGTAAGGAAAAGTTCGTGCTCGTTGATCGCATGCCGGTGCAAGGCCTCGTAGCTGAGATCGAACCCTTCTTTGCGATCCAACAGCCCCCATTCCTTCAGCCCGAACGTGAAGTCATCGGTCAACTCGGCCACCGGCCGGTTCAACCAGGCGGCGGCGATGGGTTTGAGACTGCCGTAGAAATCCATCACCACGCCGTCGAGATCGACGCCGAAGATGAACTTCCGTTCGGGTCGGAGCGTGGCCCGGAGGTCGTCGATCAGCTGGTGCTTGGCGGCGGCGGAGAGCTGTTGCAGTTCCGGGAAGTCGGATAAAGCCATGGGCGTTTCGGCGTTCTGGTTGGGCGATGCGCGTCACTGTGCCGTGAGTTCGGCGACGGCGGCTTCGAGGAGCTTCTCGGCGGTGGTGCGGGCGGCGGCTTGCTGGGCTTCGAGCTGGTCCACCAAGGCCATCAGTTCGCCCACCTTCGCCACGATCCGCTTCTGTTCGGCGAGGGGCGGAAGCGCAACCGGTAGGTTACACATGACCTCGCGACCGATGTTCTTCATCGAGCTGCTCGTACCTGATGCGTTCCGCATGTAATAGTCGCGGGACGGCTCGGACAGATTGGCGAGATTGATGAACGCCTTTTCGATCTCATCGGGGAATGTGAACCGCACAATCTTATCGCTCATCATGAGACGCGGAGGTGTTTGATCGACCACCACGCTGCGAGCGACCAACTCTTCAGTGTTGGCGCGTGACAGGAGGAAATCCCCAGGCCGAACCTCACAGTCGGGCCGTGCCTCCATTCCGGACGGAAGGGCTTTGTTTTCCTCCGGCTTGAAAACACCCCAAGACACAGCACTCACTTTCAAGACACCCCATTCCGTTCCTTCGCGCGATTGAGAATGGCACTGAGGGCTCCAACCTGAATCACTCGAAAGCGACAAGCTGCCGAGCCGCACCCACGACCATGAATAGGGTGAGTCGAATGGCACCGCCTCGGAATCAACGGGGGCATACTCCTTCAACTTCTTGGCACGACGCATTTGGGCGATTCGAGCGATCAGTTCCTCCGCTGGTTCGTCGTTGGGGTCTTGGGGGACGAGTTTGCCTTGGACGGCGAGGGTGAGGATGGATTTGCGGAGGTCGGCGGGAGGGACGGCGAAGGATTGATGGAAGAGCAGGTCGAGGTTTGCCGGGGTTGGCGCTTCGGCGAAGCGGGCCAGCGCGGCGCGGGCGAGGTCGCGTTCGCGCGACTCGCGATCCTGCTGCTGGGCCTCCAGCCGGTCGCACAACGCCATCAACTCGTCCACCTTCGCCACAATCCGCTTCTGCTCGGGGAGGGGGGGAAGAGGGACGGAGTATTCGCTCAGTGATCTCCCGGTAAGATGCTTGATTGTCGCGCCGGTGAAGTACTTGTCCAAGACGCCATTTCTCGCGTCGATCTGCAGGCAGATCGCGAGGTACTCCGCAAGTATCCCGTCTCGCGGACGCACACGGTGAATAGCTTTTTGAAAGTACATTTCGCGCTCTGCATCTTGCCATATGGCGCACCGGCCCGGTTCGCCGCCTTCACAGATCAGAAGGTCACCCGGCACGAGCCGATACTCATCCAACTCCTCCGCCGCCAAGCGGAGCGCCTTGATGTCGTCCAATTCGAACCGCATCCACTGAACGTTGGTATTTCGGAGATACGGCTTCAGCATTCCCTTGTTCCCTTTCTGATCGAGCATCTTGCCAAGGCGCTGTGCTCCAACAGAGGCAAAACGAATCCAGATCCAATTCTCCGGCACTTCGAACCGCGATTCTCCGACGGCCGGCACTTCATCAAAGATGCGTCGCGCATCTCCGTCACCGGGCTTGCTACCCACGAGTCGGCCCGTCACCGCGAGTTGCAGCACCAGTTCCCGCAGCTTCGCCACCGAGTCTGGGGCGTCGGCGAAGAGGGCGAACTTTTCGAAGAAGGTTTCGAGTTTCATTCGGCGGTGACAGACGGGAACGGCGCGGACGCGCCTTCGGCAAGGGCGGGCAGGAACGGCACGGACGCGAGGTCCGGCCCTACGGGGGCCATGGCGGGCTTGAAGCCCGCCCCACCGTTGTTCGGATTAGTGGGCATCAGGGTGGATCAGTGGTTCCCTCATAGCCCTCCGAGAGCTCGGCCTCGATGGACTCGATGCTGGGCAAGGCACTGGCGAGTTCCGTGGGCAGGGCGCGGGTGAGTTCATAGTCGGCCACTCCGATGGGTTTGTGGATATCGCGCAGGGCATACTCGGCGACGATGCGGTCCTTGGTCTGGCAGAGGATGAGCCCAAGCGTGGGGGTGTCGTCCTTGTGGCGAAGCTGGTCGTCCACCACGGAGCAGTAGAAGTTCATCTTGCCGGCGTACTCGGGCTTGAAATCGCCCTTCTTCAGATCGACCACGATGAAGCAACGCAGGTGCAGATGGTAGAAGAGGAGGTCGAGGTAGTACTCCTTCTCGCCGACCTCGAGCCGGTACTGGCGGCCGACAAACGCAAAGCCGCGACCGAGCTCGAGCAGAAACTTCTGGATATGCGTGAGCAGCCCGGTCTCCAGCTCCCGTTCGTGGAAGGGTTCCTCGAGGGTGAGGAAGTCGAAGAGGTAGGGGTCCTTCAGCAGGCCGCGGGCGAGATCGGCATGCACCTCGGGCAGCGTGGCCGCGAAGTTGGTGACCGCCCCACCCTGCCGCTCGTGGGCGCCGCTCCGGATCTGCGCCACGAGGGTGTCGCGGCTCCACCCCTGCTCCAACGCCTGCCGCGCATACCAGAGGCGGGTGGGCAGGTCTTTGAGCTTCTGGATGAGGATCACATGGTGAAACCAAGGGAGGCCAAAGAGGATAGTGGGTGGCAGGGCCAATTGTGCCGCAGGCTGCGGCACAAACACGGCAGAGGCAATTTGGGGCGCAGGCTGCGCCCCTTTTGGGTGCTTCCCGCCCGGCAGGGACAATTGGGGCGCGGGCTGCGCCCCAATTGAACCAAGGCCCGGATATTCCTGGCAGAACTGCACCATGCGCTTGAGATTGGTTTCCGAAAAACCCTTCTCCTCCGGCAGTTCGTTCTTCAAATCGATGGCGAGGCGTGGGATCACGCCGGCGCCCCAGCCTTCCTGCTCCTGCCGGGCGGCGATCAGGCGTCCGATGTCCCAATACAGGCGGATCATCTCCGCGTTGGCCGAGAGCGCCGCACGATGCTGCGCCTGGCGGACGCGGGTCTTGATGTCGCCGAGCAGGTCGCGATAGAGGGCGAGGTTCATGACGGAGGAAGGTTGAGCGCGGGCAGCAGGTCGCGAACAGCGGAGAGCACGGGCGCGCCTTCGGCAAGGGCGGGCAGGAACGGCACGGACGCGAGGTCCGGCCCTACGGGGGCCATGGCGGGCTTGAAGCCCGCCCCACCGTTGTTCGGATCAGTGGGCATCGGTGTGGAGGAGTGGTTTCAAACTGGCTTCTCGACGGACGGCACGGACGCGAGGTCCGGCCCTACCTTGTCAGCGCGAGCTGCAGCTCG
This sequence comes from Verrucomicrobiota bacterium, assembly GCA_023446735.1. GTDB lineage: Bacteria > Verrucomicrobiota > Verrucomicrobiia > Opitutales > Opitutaceae > CAJCBL01. The sequence continues at coordinate 469 of JAEXPQ010000130.1, read as the reverse complement.
CGCTTCAGGAGATCGCGCGTCTGCGCGATCTCCTCGAGGAGCTTCTCGTACTTGGGGAGCAGGTGGTCGAAGTCGCCGGGGCCGTCGTCGGTCTGGTGCGGGTTCTTGAGGTCGAGATTGTAGTTGGCGGCCTTGATCTGCTCGATCGGCACGCGCCACGCGTATTCGTTTTCCACGCGGGCCTTGAAGCCGTCGGCCTCGCTGCCCCACCAGGCGCGCTCGGCTTCGAACTCCTCGATGCGGATGGGCTTGGTCTTGTTGTAGCTCTTCGCGCCGGGCGGGTACGGGTGCTCGTAGTACCAGACCTCGGTGGTGGGCGCGCCCTTGGTAAAGAAGAGCAGGTTCGTGCGGATGCCGGTGTAGGGCGCGAAGACGCCGTTGGGCAGGCGCACGATGGTGTGCAGGTTGCACTCGGTGAGCAGCGACTCCTTGATGCGCGTCTTCACGCCTTCGCCGAAGAGCGTGCCAT
>JAEXPQ010000044.1 GCA_023446735.1 Verrucomicrobiota bacterium | reverse complement strand
CGCCTACCCGGCCCCCTATGCCCCGATTGACGAGGCAGCCACCAAGGCCGTGCTCGACCGCGTGCTCGGCTACCTCGAGACCGCCTCCCCCGTGCGCCTCGTCGACCGCGCCACCGGCGCGCCCGTGACCGACCTCGCGCAGCTTCCCGCCACCGTGGCGTTCGCGCGTACCGATTTCCTGCTCACCTCCTACGAGTGGGGCGTGACGTACAACGGCATGCTCCATGTCGCCGCCGTCACCGGCGACGCGCGCTACCGCGCCTACGTCGACGAGCGCCTCCACGCCATCGCCACCGTCGCCGCCCACCTGCGCGCACAGGGCGGCGATCTGACCGCCGGCCTCCTACCGCGCGACCAGATGATGGTCCTGCGCGGCGTGCTCGCCCCGCGCACGCTCGACGACTCCGGCGCCATGGCCGCCGCCCTGATCAAGGCCGCCCGCGCCGACCTCCGCCCCGCCGCGCTGCGCCCCTGGATCGACAACTACCTTCGCTGGATCCACACCGGCCAGATGCGTCTGGCCGACGGCACCCTCGCCCGCAACCGCCCCATGCCCGGCTCCCTTTGGCTCGACGACCTCTACATGAGCGTGCCCGCCCTCGCGCAGATGGGCGCGCTCACCGGCGAGTCCGCCTATTTCGACGACGCCGTGAAGCAGATCCTCCAGTTCTCCGCGCGGATGTTCCTCCCCGAGCGCGGCCTCTACCGCCACGGCTGGATCGAGAACATGGACCCGCACCCGGTCTTCCCCTGGGCCCGCGCCAACGGCTGGGCCATCGTCGCCATGACCGAGCTGCTCGAAGTGCTCCCCGAAAATCATCCCGGCCGCGCCGCCGTGCTCGCGCAGTACCGCGCCCACGCCGCCGGCCTCGCCGCCACCCAGAGCGGTGCCGGCCTCTGGCACCAGCTGCTCGACCGCAACGACTCCTACCTCGAGACCTCCGCTTCCGCGATGTTCGTCTACGCGATCGCCCACGGCATCAACCGCGGCTGGCTCGACGCCAAGGCCTACGGCCCCATGGCCACCATCGGCTGGCAGGCCGTGGCACAGCAGGTCAATGCCGCCGGGCAGGTCGAGAACACCTGCGTCGGCACCGGCATGGGCTTCGAGCCCATGTTCTACTACTACCGCCCTGTTAGCGTTCTCGCCGCGCATGGCTACGGTCCAGTCCTGCTCGCCGGCGCCGAGATGATCGCACTCCGCCGTAACTTCGGCGACAAGTCGGTCGTCCACGACGGCGGCCTCCACTTCGAGCACGCCACCGGACACTGAGGAACGGATTTCGCGTTTTCGGTTTCGAGTTTCGGGTTCGGACCGCTCCTCAGAGTTCGGGGTTCAGCGTTCAGGGTTCAGGGTTCAGAGTTCAAGCCCAGATCGGGCGATGCGCCCGACCGCCGAGTTCCGCCCCTCCGCCCAATCTCAAATCGGCAATTCCAAATCGGAAATCTCCTCAGGGCCTCCGCCCATTCCGCATTCCGCAATCCACATTCCGCAATTTCTCCATGCGCCTCCCCTTCGCCCTCCTCGCGCTCGCCGCGGTTCTTCTCCCCGGCTCCGCCCTCTCCGCACCGGCCACCGATAACCGTCCACCGGTCACCGATAACCGCCCACCGTCCACCGGTCCCCGCCTCATGGAGAACCTCGGGCGCGGCGTCGTCGCCGTGCAACGGCCCGACGGCGCTGTCTTCATCTCCTGGCGACTGCTCGCCACCGATGCCCCCGGCACCGCCTTCAACCTCTACCGCGACACCGCCCCCGCCACCGGTGCCGCCAGCGACGCCGGCCCCTTCGGCTCCCGGCCCGATCCGGTCGCCGGTCCGCAGAAGCTCAACCCGGAGCCGCTCAGCGGCCCCACCTGGTTCCTCGACACCGCCGCTCGCCTCGACCGTGAGACCAGCTACTTCGTTCGCCCCGTGGCCGACGGCCGCGAAGGCGAGCCCAGCGCCGCCTTCCGTCTCGCCGCCGGCGCCCCGCCGCTTCCCTACCTCTCGATCCCCCTCCAGACGCCCCCCGGCTACACCCCCGGCGACGCCTCCGCCGGCGACCTCGATGGCGACGGCGAATACGAGCTCGTCCTCAAGCAGGAGCAGCGTCCCCTGGACAACTCCCGCTCCGGCCTCACCGGCGAAACGCTCCTGCAAGCGTACAAGCTCGACGGCCGCCTCCTCTGGACGATCAACCTCGGAAGAAACATCCGCGAGGGCGCCCACTACACGCAGTTCCTGGTGTACGATCTCGATGGCGACGGCCGGGCCGAGGTTGCCTGCAAGACCGCCGATGGCACCCTCGACGGCACCGGCCAACCCATCGGCGATCCCACTGCCGACTGGCGCGCGCAGGGCGACACCGCGGTCCCGACCACCGATCCCGCCGGAGCCACCCGCACCGCCCAGGGCCTCGTGGCCCGCACCGCCGGAATGATCCTGCGCGGTCCCGAGTACCTCACCGTGTTCGACGGGCGCACCGGCACCGCGCTCGCGACCGTCGACTACGTCCCCGCCCGCCACCCCGAGACCCGCGAGCCCACCACCGAGCAGATGAAGGCCGTGTGGGGCGACGGCTACGGCAACCGCGCCGACCGCTTCCTCGCCTGCGTCGCCTACCTCGACGGCGCGCGGCCCAGCCTCGTCATGTGCCGCGGTTACTACACCCGCGCCGTGCTCGCCGCCTGGGACTGGCGCGACGGCAAGCTCACCCAACGCTGGGTCTTCGACAGCGATTCCTCCGAGGCCAACCGCGCCTACCGCGGCCAGGGCAACCACAACCTCTCCGTCGCCGATGTCGATGGCGACGGCCGCGACGAGATCGTCTACGGCGCCGCCGTCATCGACGACAACGGCACCGGCCTCCACTCCACCGGCTGGGGCCACGGCGACGCGTTGCACGTCTCCGACCTCGATCCCGCCAACCCCGGCCTCGAAATCTTCACCATCCAGGAACGCTTCGACAAACAGGGCATGAGCCTGCGCGCCGCCGCCACCGGCCGCGTGCTCTTCACCGTGCCCTCCGTGAAGGCCGACGAGGAGGGTGGCGACAAGGGCGAGGGCCCCGGCCGCGGCAACGCCTTCAACATCGATCCGCGCCACCCCGGCGCCGAATGCTGGGCCGCCGGCGCCGGCATGGACGGGCTCTTCAACGCCCAGGGCGTGGAGTTCCTCGAGCGCCGCCCGCGCGGTTTCCCGGTGAACTTCGGCCTCCTCTGGGACGGCGACCTCCTGCACGAACTCCTCGACCAGAACCGCATCGTGAAGTGGAACTGGGAGACCGGCGCCATCGACCCGCTGCTCGTCGCGCACTCCTGTATCTCGAACAACAGCACCAAAGCCACCCCCGCCCTCAGCGCCGATCTCTTCGGCGATTGGCGCGAGGAGGTCGTCTGGCGCACCCGCGACAACCGGGAGCTCCGCATCTACACCACCACGATCCCGACGAAGCACCGCCTCGTGACGCTCATGCACGACCCGGTCTACCGCCTGGGCGTCGCGTGGCAGAACGTCGCCTACAACCAGCCCCCGCACCCGAGCTTCTACCTCGACGAATCCGCCCCGCTCCCACCCGCCCCGCGCATCGCCGTGCCGAACCACTAGGTCCGGTCTCCGACCGGGCGCCCGCACCAGCCGCCCTCGCACCTCGCCTGCGGTAGGGTCGCCGCTCGCCGGCGGGCCGTCCCGCCCCGCGAACCCGCAGGCCCCATTCCTCCCCCAAAGTTCCGTTCACGTTGTTCCGGTCCGGACACAAGGTCTGACCCTACCGCAAGCGTTCGTTCGAGTTCAGCGTTCAAAGTTCAGTGTCAAAGGTCGCATCGTCCCCGGCTCCGCCCCTCCGCTGGTGGGTCGGGCTTTTACGCCCGACATCCGTCCATTCGGCCTCCCTGGGAACGCCGAGCTCCAACTCGGCCTCCTCAGTGTTCAGTGTTCAAAGTTCGAATTCCGCCGTCCGCCTCCGTCCATTCCGCAATCCGCAATTCCCCCATGCGCCGCCCCGTCGCCCTCCTTCTCTCCGCCACCTCCCTCGGAATGGCGCAGGCCTCAGTGCCTGCGAGTCCGGCTTCCGGCCCTTCAACTTCAACCTTCAACCTCAACTGCCCTCCAGCCGTGGCGCAGGCCTCCGCGCCTACGGATTCCTCCCCCTCCGCACCGGCAACCGTCCACGGGCAACCGCTCACCGCCGGCACACCGTCGACAGTCCACTGTCCACCGTCCACCGATCGCGCCGCATTGCCCGCCAACCCCATCGTCTCCCACCTCTTCACCGCCGATCCCGCCGCGCGTGTCTTCGGCGACCGCCTGTACGTCTACACCTCGCACGACGAGGCCGACAGCACCTACTTTGACATGTTCGACTGGCGGCTCTTCTCCACCGCCGACCTCGCCACCTGGCAGGACCACGGCTCGGTCTTCGGCCTGAAGGATTTCGCGTGGGCCGAGAAATGGGCCTGGGCGCCCGACGCCGTGCAAGCGAACGGCAATTACTACCTCTTCCTTCCCACCGACCGCGCCCGCATCGGCGTTGCCATCGGCGATTCGCCCACCGGCCCCTTCCGCGACGCCCTCGGCAGCCCGCTGCTCGACAAGGCGCTCCAGCCCGAGGTTGGCCCCGAGCCAATCGACCCCGCCGTCCTCCTCGACGACGACGGTTCAGCGTACCTGTACTTCGGATGCCGCTTCGCCAAGGTCGTGAAACTCGCCCCGTCGCTCACCGCCCTCGCCGGCCCCGTGCAGGACATCACGTTGCTCGATCCGCAGGGCAACCCCGTCCCCGTCGCCGCGCCCGAGAAGCAGCCCGCGTTGCCGATGGGCTACGGCGAGGCGCCGTTCCTCTTCAAGCGCGAGGGCCGCTACTACTTCGTCTACTCCAACGGCTGGGCCAAGGAATCGACGCTCGTCTACGCGACCGGATCCTCGCCCACCGGCCCGTTCACCTACCAGGGCGAGGTGATGAAGCACGTGCCCTGCGTCACCCGCCACGGCTCCGTCGTCGCGTTCCGCGGCAAATGGTACGTCGTCTACCACACCAGCGAACTCTCGGGCGGGAACATGTTTCGCCGCGCCATCTGTATCGACGAACTCACATTCGACTCCGCCGGCCGCATCGTCCCGGTCGTCGCCACCCCGGCGTCGACGTCACGCTTGCGGTAGGGTCGCCGCTCGCCGGCGGACCGGCTTCGCTCCGCTAACCCCACAACCCCGTCCTTCGGCTCGGTCGCCTTCCTCATCTCCACGGTCCAGACACAAGGCCCAACACCACCGCAAGCGCGTTGCGTCAACCGCCATCCCATGCTCCGCCACATCCTTTTTCCCGTCGCCCTACTCTCGCTCGCCACCGCCGCGTTTGCCGCCCTCTCCACACCGTCCGCCGCCCACCGTCCACCGGCAACCGATAGCGCCGCCCCCGCCCGCGAGCACCTCGACTTCAACCCCGCGTGGAAACTCCACGTGGGCGACGTCCCCGCCACCTCATCCACCGTGGTGCCGGCGTCCCAGCCGGCGGATCCGTCCTCTGGCACACCGTCCTCTGGCGCACCGTCCACCGGCACCCCCGCCGCCGCGCAACCGGACTTCGATGACACCGCTTGGAGACCCGTCACCCTCCCGCGTGCCTGGAACGAGGATTCCGCCTTCCGCGAGGACATCGTCGACCACCCGACCGGCGTCGCGTGGTACCGCAAGACCTTCACGCTCCCCGCCGATTCTGCCGGCCGGAAGGTCTTCCTCGAGTTCGAGGGCGCGCGCCAAGCCGCCGAAGTCTGGCTCAACGGTAAGCGCATCGGCGCGCACGAGAACGGCATCAACGCCTTCGGCTTCGATCTCACCGACTTCGTCAAACCCGCCCCCGCCGCCAACGTCCTCGCCGTCCGCACCGACAACGCCTGGGACCTCCGCGAGTCCCTCTCCGGCGCGCGCTTCCAGTGGGCCGACCGCAACTTCAACGCCAACTACGGCGGCCTCCCCAAGAACGTCCGCCTCCACGTGACCGACCGCGTCTACCAGACGCTCCCGCTCTACGCCTCGCTCGGCACCACCGGCGTCTACATCTACGCCACCGGTTTCGACATCCCCGGCCGCACCGCCACGATCCACGCCGAGTCGGAGATCCGCAACGAGTCCGAGCAGCCGCGCACGTTCACCTACCGTGTCCAGATCGCGGATCGCGACGGCCGCGTCGTCGCCGCCTTCGACGGCGGCCGCTACACCCTCGCCCGCCGCGAGAGCGTCACAGCCACCGCCTCCGCCCGTGTCGCCGACCTGAATTTCTGGAGCTGGGGCTACGGCTACCTCTACACCGTCACCACCTCGCTTGTCGGCGAGGACGGCGTCGCCTTTGACTCCGTCGCCTCCCGCACCGGCTTCCGCAAGACCGAGTTCGCCCACGGCATGGTCCGCCTCAACGACCGCGTCCTCCAGCTCAAGGGCTACGCCCAGCGCACCTCCAACGAGTGGCCGGCCGTCGGCCTCTCCGTCCCGCCCTGGCTGAGCGATTTCTCCAACAACCTCATGGTCGAGAGCGGCGCCAGCCTCGTGCGCTGGATGCACATCACCCCGTGGAAGCAGGACGTCGAGTCCTGCGACCGCGTCGGCCTCCTCCAGATGCTCCCCGCCGGCGACTCCGAGCGCGACGCGCAAGGCCGCCAGTGGGTCACGCGCACCGAGGTCATGCGCGACGCCATCGTCTACAACCGCAACAACCCCAGCGTGCTCGTCTACGAGTCCGGCAACAACGGCATCTCCGAGGCCCACATGGCCGAGATGAAGGCGCTCCGCGACCGCTTCGACCCACACGGCGGCCGCGCGATCGGCAGCCGCGACATGCTCGGCAGCACCATCGCCGAGTACGGCGGCGAGATGCTCTACGTGAACAAGAGCGCCCGCAAACCCGTCTGGCAGACCGAGTATTCGCGCGACGAGGGCGCCCGGAAGTTCTGGGACGAGTTCTCCCCGCCCTTCCACCGGGACGGCGACGGCCCGCTCCACAAGGGCCAGCCCGCCGCCGTCTACAACCGCAACCAGGACACGCACGCGATCGAGAACGTCGTCCGCTGGTACGACTTCTGGCGCGAGCGCCCCGGCACCGGCACCCGCGTGAACTCCGGCGGAGTGAACATCGTCTTCTCCGACTCCAACACCCACCACCGCGGCGCCGAGAACTTCCGCCGCTCCGGCGAGGTCGACGCCATGCGCCTCCCGAAGGACGGCTTCTTCGCCCACCAGGTGATGTGGGACTGCTGGGTCGATCCCGAGAAACCGCGTATCCACCTCCTCGGCCACTGGAACTATGCGCCCGGCGTGAAGAAGGACGTGGTCGCCGTCTCCAGCGCCGACTCCGTCGAGTTCTTCCTCAACGGCCGCTCCCTCGGCCGTAGCTCCGTTCGTAGGGTCGGACCTCGCGTCCGGACCGTTCCGATCGCAGGCGGAACGGCGGCAAGCGAAACGGAGGGCACTGGGGGCGGAGTGGATCGTGACGACTCCGACCGTGGCGCCGCTCGCGAGCGCGGCGATTCCAGGACCCACGTCCGCCAAACCCACCGCTTCCTCTTCACCCTCCCAGCCATCGCCTGGGAACCCGGCACGCTCACCGCCGTCGGCTACGATGCTTCCGGAGTGAAGGTCTGCGAAGCCTCGCACACCACCGCCGGCGAACCCGCCGCGCTGCGCCTCACCGTCCGCACCGGCCCCGGCGGCCTGCGCGCCGACGGCGCCGACCTCGCGCTCTACGAGATCGAAGTCGTGGATGCGCAGGGCCGCCGCTGCCCCACCGCGCTCAACACCGTCGAGTTCACCCTCTCCGGCCCCGCCGAGTGGCGCGGAGGCATCGCCCAAGGCCCGGGCAATTTCATCCTCGCGCAAACGCTCCCCGTGGAGTGCGGCGTCAACCGCGTCCTCGTCCGCTCCACCACCGCCGCCGGCCGCATTGTCCTCCACGCGAAATCCGACGGCCTCGCCGACGCCGAGCACGCCCTCGACTCCGTGCCCGTCGCCGTATCCGTCGGCTGGGCGCGCACCTTCGCGGCCGACGCCCTCGCCGGCCGCCTCGACCGCGGTCCCACGCCCGCCGGCCCGTCGTTCACGGCCTCCCGCGTCACCGTACCGGTCGCGAAAGTCACCGCCGCCGACGGCGCCCACCCCGAGTTCGCCTGCGACGACGACGAAACCACGCTCTGGTCCGGCCAGCAGCCGATCGTCTTCGAACTCTCCCGCCCCGCCACGCTCTCCGAGATCACGCTGAAGACCGCCGGCTTCCGCGCCCGCAGCTACCCGATCCGCATCACCCTCGACGGCACCGAGGTCTTCCGCGGCGTCACGCCGCGCAGCCTCGGCTACGCCACGCTCGCGCTCAAGCCCGCCACCGGTCGCACCGTGCGCATCGAGCCGCTCGCCGGCGCCGAGGCGCGCGAAGCCTTCGGCGCGATCACCGAACTCGTCGACCAAGGTAACGCCACCACCGGCGAGGAGAAAGTCGGCACCGGCGAACTCGGCCTCATCGAGATCGAGTTCTACGAGCGCGCGCAGTAGTCATTCATTCAATCATCGGGATCGCGCCTGCAGTAGGGTCGCCGCTCGCCGGCGGACCGCATCGACTCCGCCCAACCAATCGCTTCCGCTCAACCCGCACGCCTTCGCACACACCCGACCGGTCCGGACACAAGGTCCGACCCTACCGCAAGCGCGCTCCTTCAATCGCAAATCCCATGCTTCGCCGTTCGCTCCGCCACCTCGCCTTCATCGCCCTCGCGCTCTGCCTCCCCGCCGCTGCGGCTCCCTCCGCCTCTTCAACTTCCACTTCAAACTTCAACTCACCGCGGCGCGGCGCCGCCGCGCCGCTCGCCGGCGAGCGAGTGCTCTGGATGGGCGACAGCATCACCCAAGCAGGCGGCTACGTCACCTTCGTCGAGTACTATCTCGCGCGCACCTACCCGCAGGAGAAGTTCGACATCGTCGCCATCGGCCTGAACAGCGAAACGGTCTCCGGCCTCACCGAATCGACCCATGGATCCATCCGCCCCTGCGCGCTCGACCGTCTGCCCCGCGCCCTCGAGCTGGTGAAACCGACCGTCGTCGTCGCCTGCTACGGCATGAACGACGGCATCTACCACCCGCCCTCCGCCGAGCGCCAGCAGGCCTTCGAGATCGGAATCCAGAAGCTCCTCACCACCTGCCGCTCCGCCAAGGCCCGCGTCATCCTGCTCACCCCGCCGCCCTTCGACCGCGTCCCGCCCGGTCGCAGCCTCCAGCCCGCCACCGCTCCGGTTTTCGGTTACCGCACGCCCTACGAGGCCTACGACGAAGTGCTCGGCGCCTTCGCGAAATGGGTAACAACGCTTCCCGCGAAACGCGCCCTCGTCATCGACCTCCACACCGGCGTGAACGCCTACCTCGCCCAGCGCCGCCAAGCCGTGCCCGCTTTCACCCTCGCGCCCGACGCCGTCCACCCCGGCGATCTCGGCCATCTCCTCATGGCCCAGCTCGTCCTCCGCGGCCTCGGCTTCGATCTGCCCTCCACCACCAACGACCTCGACGCCGAGCTCGCCCGCATCCAAGCCGACCCGCTCTACCCGCTGATCAAGCAGCAGCGCGAGAAACGCTCCGACGGCTGGCGCTCCGCCGTCGGTCTCCCCGCCGCCGCCGCCAACGCCGAGGCCGACTGCGCCAAGCTCCAGCCGCAGATCGACGCCCTCCGCTACAGCCCGGCGCCGTAGGTCGTCCCTTCAGGGCTGGCGTCCAACTCCCGCGCATTCCGCAAACCGCATTTCGAAACCAGCAACTCCCCATGCGCCTCCCCACGCTCCTCCTCGCGTTCCTGCCCCTCGTAGCCGAGGCCGCGGTGCAGCTCGCCAGCCCGTTTACCGACCACATGGTCCTCCAGCGCGAGTTGCCCGTTCCGATCTGGGGCGCGGCCGAAGCCGGCGAAACCGTCACCGTCCAGTTTGCCGGTCAGAAGAAATCCACCACTGCCGACTCCGCCGGCCGCTGGCGCATCGACCTCGAGCCGCTCGCCGCCTCCGCCGCGCCCCGCGACCTGCTCGTCACCTCCGCCGCGCTCGGATCCCAGCCCACCAATCTCCGTGTCTCCGATGTCCTCGTCGGCGAGGTCTGGCTCGCCTCCGGCCAGTCCAACATGGACTTCACCGTCTCGAAGTCCGTGAAGCCCTGGGCCGGCGTGATCAACGAGACCGAGGAGATCGCCGCGGCCCACCATCCGCTCGTGCGGATGTTCACCGGCGAGGCCCAAAAGGCCTACGGGCCCCAAGCCAAGGTCGCCGGTGCGTGGAAGGTGTGCTCACCCGAGACTGTGCCCGCGTTCTCCGCCGTAGCCTACTTTTTCGCCCGCGATCTCCAGCGCAAGCTGGGCGTGCCCGTCGGCATCCTCACGCTCGCCCACGGCGCCAGCTGCGCCCACGCCTGGATCCGCCGCGACGCCATGGTCGCCGAGCCCGCCTTCCGCGCCGTGCTCGACCGTTTTGACGAGCAGGTGAAGCACCACGTGCCGGCCACCGAAGCTGAGCTGAAGGATTGGGAAGCCGCCGCCGAACTCGCCAAGGCCGAGCGGCGACGTCCGCCACCCAAGCCCGGCGCCGACCCCATCCAGGACCAGCACAACCCCACGGTCATGTTCAACGGCATGATTGCGCCCGTCGTTCCGTACTCGATCCGCGGTGTCATCTGGTACCAGGGCGAGTCCATCACCACCCCTCGCGAGCTGTTCCCGCGTTGGAACGAACTCCTCATCACCGACTGGCGCCGCCTCTGGGGTCGCGAGCTCACGTTCCTCTTCTGCCAGCTCGCCGCCCTCGAGAAATCAAGCAACAGCCCCGAGGTCCGTGCCTGGCAGGCGCAGGCCCTCGCGCTCCCCGGCACTGGCATGGCCGTGACGATCGACATCGGCGACCGGAAGGACGTCCACCCGCACGACAAAGCCCCGGTCGGCAACCGCCTCATGCGCCTCGCCCTCGCCAAGGCCTACGGCCGCACGATCGAGTACTCCGGCCCCGTGCCCACCCGCGCCGTCGCCGAAGCCGGCGCGCTCCGCCTGCGCTTCGCCCACCTCGGTGGCGGCCTCGTCGCCAAGAATGGCCCGCTCCAGACCGTCGAGCTCGCCGGAGCCGACGGCACCTTCTCTCCGGCCGAAGCCGTGATCGATGGCAAAACCATCGTCGTGCGCAGCGCCGCCGTCGCCCAACCCGTCGCCGTCCGCTACGCGTGGTCGAACTACCCGGCCGGCTGCAATCTCTACAACAGCGCCGGCCTACCCGCCGCGCCCTTTTCCCTCACGGTCCACCATTGAGCATCGTGGTGATCGTATGATCTCCTGTCTTCGTCTCTTCGTCCTCCTCGCTATGACCGCACCTACGCTTCCCGCCGCCGAGTTCAACGTCCGCACCTTCGGCGCCAAAGGCGACGGCGTCGCCCTCGACTCCCCCGCGATCAACGCCGCAATCGCGGCCGCCAGCGCCGCCGGCGGCGGCACCGTGCGCCTCCCCACCGGCACCTACCTCTGTTTCTCGATCCGTCTGCGCAGCCACCTACGCCTCCAGCTCGATCCCGGCGCCGTGATCCGCGCGGCCAAACCAGCCCCCGGCTTCGGCGCCTACGACGATCCGGAGCCCAACGAGTGGGGCGACCTCCACCAGTACCAGGACTTCGGACACAGCCACTGGCACAACAGCCTCTTCTGGGGCGAGAACCTCGAGAATGTTTCCATCGTCGGCCCCGGCCTGATCGACGGCACCGCCGGTCTCGTCCGCCACGCGAGCTACGCCTCCACCGGCCCCAACGGCACCGTCGCCCGCGGCTCCGGCGAGCCGCCGCCCGAGGTCCGCGGCCTCGGAAACAAGGCCATCGCGCTCAAGAACTGCCGCGGCGTCATCCTCCGCGATTTCTCGATCCTCAACGGCGGGCACTTCGCGCTCCTCGCCACCGGCGTCGACCACCTCACCTGCGACAACCTCCGCCTCGACACCAACCGCGACGGGCTCGACATCGATGGCTGCCGCCACGTGCGCATCGCCAACTGCGCGATCAACACGCCCAACGACGACGCTATCGTCCTCAAGACCAGCTACGCCCTCGGCGAGCTGCGCGCCTGCGAGAACATCACCATCACCGGCTGCACCGTCAGCGGCTACGACATCGGCTCCCTCCTCGACGCCACCTTCCGCCGCACCGTCACCCACGCGCCCGACCGCGACGGCCCCACCGGCCGCATCAAGATCGGCACCGAGTCCAACGGCGACTTCCGCAACATCACCGTCGCCAACTGCACCTTCGACCGCTCCCGCGGCCTCGCGCTCGAGTCCGTCGACGGCGCCGTGATCGAGGACATCGTCGTCACCAACCTCACGCTCCGCGACGTCTCCAACTCCCCGATCTTCCTCCGCCTCGGCAACCGCGCCCGCGGCCCCGAGGGCACGCCGGTCGGCGCCATCCGCCGCGTGAAGATCAGCCACGTCACCGCCTCCGACGCCGACGGCCGCTTCCCCATCCTCCTCGTCGGCCTGCCCGACCACCCGCTCGAGCACATCACGATCTCCGATGTGCACATCGCCTCCCGCGGCGGCATCACGCTGGCCGACGTCGCCGCGCAGTCCGACAAGCACGTCAACGCCTTCTTCCTCCGCGCCGACGAGCCCGGCGTCGTCGGCCCGCGCGAACCGTTCGCCGTGCCGGAGCGCCCGCGCGCCTACCCCGAGCCGAGCATGTTCGGCCTTCTCCCCGCCTCCGCGGTCTTCGCCCGCCACGTCCGCCACCTCACCGTGCGCGACCTCCGCTACGAGTTCGCCGCACCCGACGAGCGCCCGCTCGTCCTCCTCGACGACGCAACCGACATCACCTTCTCGCGTTTCCGCGCCCCTACCCCCGCCGGCCCGCCCTACCACCTCGTCAACGTCCACGCCCTCGAAACAATCCACTGCACCCCGGCGCCGTGATCGCGCCTGCGGTAGGGTCGCCGCTCGCCGGCGGACCGCCTCCGCTCCGTCAGCCCCGCGTACTCTTCCTCACCGCGAAACCCGTTCACCTCCTCTCGGTCCGGACACAAGGTCCGACCCTACCGCAAGCGCTCCTCCGCGTTCGAAGTTCAGTTCTCAGCATTCCGCGTTCGGATCCGCCCCTCCGCCCTTTCCGCAATCCGCATTCCGCACTCCGCAATCCCCATGCGCCTCCTCGCCCTCGCGCTCGCCGTCCTCCTGCTGCCAGTCGCCCGCGCCGAGCCCGCCACCACTCCGGCCTTCGCCACCGCCCAGCGCATCCGCGTGATCGTCGACAACGACTGGGGTGGCGACCCCGACGGCCTCTTCCTCCTCGCCCACCTGCTCCTGTCGCCCTCGGCCGACGTCCGCGGCATCGTCGCCTCGCAGCACCACGCGACCGGTTTCTACGGACACCCCGGCACGCCGGAGCACGCGCATGAGCAAGCCTCCGCCCTGCTCCGCCTCGCCGCGCCCGACCTCGCCCCGCGCCTCGTCCTCGGTTCCGCCACCGGCCTCGCCGACCTCAAGACCCCGGCCGATTCCGCTGCCGCCCGCCTGATCGTCCAGGAAGCCCTGCGCGACGACACCAAGGCCCCGCTCTACGTCCTCTGCGGCGGCGGCCTCACCACCATCGCCAGCGCCTACCTCCTCGAGTCGCGCATCGCGTCGCGCCTGCGCCTCGTCTGGATCGGCGGCCCCGAACACCCCGGTCTTGCCTCGCCTCCGCCCGGCGCCGGAAAGGTCGAATACAACCTCAGCATCGACCGCCTCGCCGCCCGGGTCGTCTTCAACGTCTCCGCCATCCCGCTCTGGCAGATCCCGCGCGACGCCTACCGCCAGGCGCTCGTCTCCACCGCGGAGCTCTCCGCCCGGATCGACGCCCGCGCCCCGCTCGGCGGCTTCCTCCTCGGCCGCCTCGACGACCTCCTCCAGCGCGCCCAGGGCTCGCTCGGCGAAGCCTACGTCCTCGGCGACAACCCGCTCGTCCTCCTCACCGCGCTCCAGTCGTCCTGGGAGCGCGACCCGTCCTCGAGCCGCTACGTCGAGCGCCCGGCTCCGCTCATCAACGACGCCGGCGTCTACGAACAAAACCCCGCCGGCCGGCCGATTCGCGTCTACACGACCTTGGACACCCGACTCCTCTTCGAAGACCTCTACGCCAAGATCCGCCGCTTCGATCACCCGCAACGACCCGCGCCGTAACCAGTCGCCCTGGCTCGAGCACGGCTTCTCTGGGTTCAGTGTTCAAAGTTCGAAATCCCATCTCCGCCCTCCGCCCATTCCGCAATCCGCGTTCCGCACTCCGCAACCCCATGCGCCTCCCCGCCGCCATCGCCAGCCTCTCGCTCCTCTGCGCCGCCGCCTGCACCGCCGCGCCCGTCTCCCCTTCAACTTCCACTTCCCACTTAAACACGCCGCCTGGCGGCGCCAGCACCTTCGACTTCGACCAACTCACCGCCGCCGACACCTTCACCGCCGAGCGCGGCTACGGCTTCGACCTCGGCACCGCGCCCGCCGCCGCAAACACGCCATTCTACTTCTCCGTCGCCGTGCCCGAGGGAAACTACCGCGTCACCGTCACCTTCGGCGACGCCGCCGCGCCCTCCGCCAACACCGTGAAAGCCGAGTCGCGCCAACTTCTCCTCGAGTCGCTCGCCACCCAGCCCGGCGAGTTCGTCACCCGCACGTTCACGGTCAACGTCCGCAACGCCTCGCTCCCGCCCCCGCCACAGAACGCACCCGGCGGCACCGCCGTGCTCCTCAACCCGCGCGAGGTCGGCCTGCTGCGCTGGGACGACAAGCTCACGCTCGAGTTCAACGGCGCCGCGCCACGCATCCGCTCCGTGGAGATCGCGCCCGCGCCCGCCGCGCCGACCGTCTTCCTCGCCGGCGATTCGACCGTGACCGACCAGCCGCACGAGCCCGCCGCGGGCTGGGGCCAGATGCTCCCGCGCTTTCTCCTCGCCGACGTCGCCGTCGCCAACCACGCCGAGTCCGGCGAGACACTGAAGTCGTTCCTCTCCGAGCTACGCCTCGCGAAGATCCTCTCGCAGATGAAGGCCGGCGATTTCCTCTTCCTCCAGTTCGGCCACAACGACGAGAAGAAGCAGTGGCCGCAGACGTACGTCGAGGCGCGCACCACCTACAAGGCCTACCTCCGCACCTTCATCGCCGAAGCGCGCCTGCGCGGCGCCACGCCGATCCTCGTCACCTCCATGCAGCGCCGCACCTTCGACGAGCACGGCAAGATCAAGAACACCCACGGCGACTATCCCGCCGCCGTGCGCGAGCTCGCCGCCGAGGAGAAGGTCGCGCTCGTCGACCTCGACCGCGCCAGCACCGCCTTCTACGAGGCGCTCGGCCCCGACCGCGCCCCGCTCGCCTTCAGCGCCGGCGGCAAGGACGCCACGCACCACAACAACTATGGTGGCTTCCAGCTCGCCAAGGCCGTCGCGCAAGCCATGCGCGACGCCGGTCCCGCGACCGCCGCCATCGTGTCGCCAGACTTCACCGACTTCGATCCCGCGCACCCCGACGCGCCCGAGACCTTCGCG
This sequence comes from Verrucomicrobiota bacterium, assembly GCA_023446735.1. Taxonomy (GTDB): domain Bacteria; phylum Verrucomicrobiota; class Verrucomicrobiia; order Opitutales; family Opitutaceae; genus CAJCBL01. The sequence goes on along the minus strand of JAEXPQ010000044.1, from coordinate 16,503 downwards.
CTCCCCGCCAGCCCCGCCCGCAGCGACGCCGCCCTCCGCGGCAACTGAATCACCGCATCTCCGCGTAGCGAAACCCGCCACGGGTTTCGATCCGCCTTCCCTCTGCTCTCCGCGTAGCGAAAGCCGCCAAGGCTTTCGATTCCCTGTGCCCGGCCGAAGTTCTGGCGAACTTCGCTACGCAGCGGTCGTAGCGAAACCCGCCAAGGATTTCGCCCAGCAGTGCGCAGCCCCCGAGGGTTTCGCCGTTGTTGATTCCAGTGCGGCTCTGCCTTGTTGTCGTGCGCCCCCTCATGAAATCCCATTCTTCGCGCTTACTTTGCATCGTGGCCGGACTGGCGATGACTGTGTCACTGGTCGCACAGGACAACGTGGCGCCCGCAGCGCCTGTCGCCGACTGGATTGCCGCGCCCGACGGGGACCCGAGGGGCTTCGGGGTCTTCCACTTCCGCAATGTGCTTCGCCTCGCGCGCAAGCCGGAGCGTTTCGTGGTGCATGTCTCCGCCGACACCCGCTACCGCCTCCAGGTCAACGGCCGGAGCGTGGCGGAAGGGCCGCAGCGGTCGGACCTCGCGCATTGGCGCTACGAGACGGTCGATCTCGCGCCCTACCTGAAGGAGGGCGACAACGTGCTCGCCGCGCTGGTGTGGAACTGGGGGCCGCACACGCCGGTCGCCCAATTCACCAACCGCACCGGTTTCGCCGTGCAGGCGGACAGCACCGCCGAAGCCGCCGTCGGCACGCCCGGCACTTGGAAGGTGCTACGCAACCCGGGCTACGCGCCCCTGCCCGTGAAGAGCGAGGACGTCGGGGGGTATTACGTCTCGGCGCCCGGCGAGTCCGTGGATGGCTCCCGCTACCCCTGGGGCTGGGAGTCGCCGGAGTTCGACGACACAGCCTGGGCGGCGCCCGCAAGCATCGGCACGTGGACGGCGCGCGGCCAAACGCCCTACGGGGCCGCGGAGGGCTGGCAACTCACACCGCGCACGCTACCACCGATGGACGAGGGCGACCTGCGTTTTGCCGCGGTGCGGCGTGCCGTCGGCGTGGATGCGGCGCCGAACCGCGCCTTCACCGTGCCGCCCAAGTCCCGCGCCGTGCTGCTCCTCGACCAGGGGCATCTGGCCAACGCGTTTGCGGTCCTCGATCTGAGCGGTGGCCTCGGCGCCCGCGTGACCCTGACCTACGCCGAAGCGATGGTCGATGCCGCCGGCCGCAAAGGCCAACGCGACGTGGTCGACGGCCGGTCGATCCGGGGCGTGCGCGATGTCTTCCTCCCCGACGGCGGCGCGCACCGCCGATACCAGACGCTGTGGTTCCGCACCTACCGCTATGTCCAGGTCGAGATCGAGACCGCGGAGCAGGCCCTCTGCGTGGAGGACCTGCGCGGGCTTTCGACGGGCTACCCGTTCCGCGAGCAGGCGCGTTTCACCTGCGATCTGCCGTGGATCGCGGACATGTGGCGCATCAACTGGCGGGTTTCGCGGCTGTGCGCCTGGGAAACCTATTTCGACACGCCCTACTACGAGCAGCTCCAATACCTGGGCGACGCGCGCATCCAGGCGCTCTTCTCCTACTACGTGGCGGGCGACGACCGGCTCGCCCGCGAGGCCATCGTCCAGTTCGACCACTCGCGCGGCCCCGACGGGCTGACCGCCAGCCGCTATCCGACGGGGGAGCGGCAGGTCATTCCCCCGTTCTCGCTGCTGTGGGTGCTGATGGTCCACGACCACTGGATGCATCGCGGCGACGAGGCTTTCGTTCGCGCCCGCCTGCCGGGCGTGCGGGCGGTGCTGGACCGCTACGCGCAGGAGGTCGACGAAACGAGACTCGTGGGTCGGTTACACTGGTGGAATTTCATCGATTGGGCGCCTAGCTGGCCCGCCGGTGTACCGCCGATGGACGCGGCGGGGCATTCCACGCCCATCACCCTGCTGTTCGCGGATGCCTTGCGCCGGGCGGCAGAGCTTGAGGGCGCCGTCGGCCGGCCTGGCGAGACGGCGCGGTTGCAGGCGCTCGCGGAGCAACTGTGCGAGAGCGTGCGCCGCAGCACCTGGGATCCGGCGCGCGGCTTGTTCGCGGACGCTCCCGGCGTCGCGCAGTTCAGCCAACAGACCAATGCGCTGGCGATCCTCGCCGACGCCGTGCCCGCGCCCGAGCGCCGAGCAGTGATGGAGAAGGTCCTCGCGGATCGGTCGCTTGAACAGGCCTCGTACTACTTCGGCTTCTACGTGCGGGAGGCCATGCTGAAGTCAGGGCTGGGCGATCGCTACATCGAGCAACTAGCCCCGTGGCGGGAGATGCTGGCGTTGGGACTGACGACGACGCCCGAGACCGCCGAGCCGACCCGCTCGGACTCGCATGCCTGGAGCGCCCATCCCAACTACGGCCTGCTGGCCACCGTCCTCGGCGTCCGGCCCGCGGCACCGGGTTTTGCCCGGGTGCTGGTCGCCCCCCATCTCGGTTCGCTGTCGCACGCCGAGGGCGTGATCCCGCATCCGCGGGGCGAAGTCGCCGTGAAGCTCGTCCGCAACGGCGAGGCCCTCGACGCCGAAGTCACTCTGCCAAGCGGCGTGGAGGGCGAATTCGAGTGGCAAGGCAAGCGCGTGCCGCTCCGGCCCGGCGCACAGCAGCTCCGCCTCTGAGGAACGGCCGCAGCGAAACCCGCCCCTGTTCGGGCAACCGCGATGAACACCGACCGTGAAATCCGAGCTACTTTCTTTGCGTGAGCATCCTCGCGCCAGGTACGTTTGTCCGCCCATCCCCCCTCCTCCTCCTTCGATGCACACGCTTCAGTACCCCCTCTCCGCCCCGCCTGCCCGCTTCGCGCGGCGGCGGTCGTCCGCCCACCGCACCGCCGCCCACACGCTCCTGTTCTGTTGCGCCGCGGCCGTGGATGCCTGGGCGTTCTCGATCGGCCGGATGACCACCAACGGTCGGACCAATCCGCTCGGCATCGGCGGCGACGACCTCTCGCTGGCGTGGTCCATCGAGTCGGATACGCGCGGTACGGTGCAAGGTGCCTATCGGGTGCGCATCGGCTCGACCGAGTTCACCGCCGACGTGTGGGACTCCGGCCGCGTCGTCTCGGATCGGCAGATCGACATCGCGCTCCCCGCGACTCTCCACCTCCAGCGGGCCACACGCTACTACTGGCAGGCGAAGGTCTGGGACGGAAACGGCAACGAGAGTGAGTGGAGCGCGCCGGCGTGGTTCGAAACCGGGCTATCCTCCGGCGACTGGGCGGATGCGAAATGGATCGCCCGCCGTCCGCCCGCGCCGCTCGGTAACGAACAATCCACCACCACCAGTTCCCTGCCCCTGTTCCGCCGCGTCGTCACGCTCGCCAAGCCGGTCACGAGCGCGCGCCTCTACGCCTCGGCCCACGGCGTCTATCAGTTCTCGCTCAACGGCCGGAGAGTCGGCGACCAGTTCCTCGCCCCCGGCTGGACCGACTACACGCGGCGCCTCCAGGTGCAGACCTACGACGTGACTTCGCTGCTGCGCGCCGGCGACAACGCACTCGGCGCGGCGCTCGGCGACGGCTGGTTCCGCGGCAAAGTCGGGCTCAACTGGCCCCGCATCTACGGAGACACGCTCGCGGTAATTGCGAAGCTGCGCGTCACCTACACCGACGGCTCGGTCGAGGATTTCGTGACCGACGAGAGCTGGCGCACCGCCGAGGGCCCCTTCGTCCAGGCCGACCTGCAGGACGGCGAGAGCTACGATGCGCGGCGCGAGCAGCCCGCCTGGGATCGCGCGGCCTTCGACGCATCGAGATGGACTCCCGTGGCGGTGGTACCGGGCGACACCAGCGTTCTGGTGCCCCAGCCCGACGAACCGGTGCGCGCGACCGAAGTCGTCGCGGCGCGCTCACGCTCGGAGCCGGCGCCGGGCGAGTACGTCTACGACCTCGGGCAAAATCTCGTCGGCGTCGCGCGGATCAAGCTCACCGGCAAGGCCGGCCAGACGGTTCGCTTCCGGTTCGCGGAGGAACTCAACCGGCAAGGCGAGCGGCGGGGGCGCCTTTATACGGAGAACTTCCGCACCGCGAAAGTGACCGACACCTACACGTTCGCCCGGGACGAGACGGTGACCTACCAACCGACATTCACCCAGCACGGATTCCGGTACGTCGAGGTCACCGGCGTCGCAGTGCCTCCGGAGGTTGGCGACGTCGCGGCCGTCGTCCTCGGCTCCGATCTGCCGCACACCGGCGACCTGCGTCTCGCGCACCCGATGCTCGACCAACTTGTGCGCAACATCCGCTGGGGCCAGCGAGGCAACTTCCTCTCCATCCCCACCGACACCCCGGCGCGCGACGAGCGCCTCGGCTGGACCGGCGACATCGCGGTCTTCGCCCCGACGGCTTCCCGCTTTCAGGACACTCGGGCCTTCCTCGCGAAATGGATGGACGACCTGCGCGACGCGCAACGGGCCGACGGCAACATCCCTGCCATCGTGCCGCAACCACGCGACTATTTCGATGCCACCGGCGTCGGTTGGTCGGACGCGTTCATCGCCGTGCCCTACGCCGTCTGGCGCGCCACCGGCGACACGCGGATCCTGCGGCGAAACTGGGACGCGATGCGACGGTTCTACGGCTTCGTCCACGCCAGCGCCACGCAGGATGGCAATCTCCTCGAGGAAGGACGCAGCTCCTGGTTCTCCGGCGATTGGCTCACCCTCGAGACCGTGGACCGGCTGGCCGAGCACCGTGTGATCGCCACGGCGTACTTCGCGGAGAACACCCGCATGATGGCCGAGATGGCCGCGGCGCTCGGGGAGACCGCGCAGGCAGCCGAGTGGGCGGCGCTGACTCCAAGGATACGCGAAGCGTTCGTGGCGGCGTACCGCCGCGCCGACGGCTCCATCGAGATCGGCACGCAGACCGTCTACGCGATGGCGCTCGGTATGGACCTGATCACCGACCCGACCGATCGCGCCCTCACCGCGGCGAAGTACCTCGAGAAGCTCGCGGCCGACGACTTCCACCTCAAGACCGGCTTCCTCGGCACGCCCTGGCTGTTGCCCGCACTCAGCAAGATCGGCCGCGACGACCTCGCCATGCGGCTGCTGCTCAACGAGGACTACCCCTCTTGGGGCTTCGAGATTCGGATGGGCGCGACCACCATGTGGGAACGCTGGAACACCATCCGCGCCGACGGCCAATTCGGCCCCGTGGAGATGAACTCGTTCAACCACTATGCGTATGGCGCGGTGGGCGATTGGATGTTTCAGCACCTCGGCGGCGTGGAGATCCTTGAGCCCGGCTACCGGCGTTTCCGCGTCGCGCCGCTCGTCGAGCATGGCGCGCTCGACCGTGCGACCTGCCGCCTGCAAACGCCCTACGGCCTTGTGTCCATCGAATGGGCGCGGAACGCCGACGAACTGAAAGTCGTCGTGACCGTCCCCGCCAACACCGGCGCCGAGATCGTCCTCCCCGCGAAGACCGTGGATTCCGTGCGCGAAAACGGGCAGCCGGTAGCGTCTGCTCCGGGAGTCGAAGCAGCGGTCGACGAAGGGGATCGCGTCCGGTTGAGCATCGGCTCCGGGCGCTACGAGTTCGTCGTGCGCTCGGTCCGTTGAGTCCCGCGCTGTTGCGTGACTCCCGGCCGCGTAGCCGGACGACGAAGTCGTTCAGCCCAGCCCCGCACACCACTGCGCGCTGCGCCGCACGAGCGCGACGTAGCCGGCGTTCTCGAACGCAGCCACGGTGTGCCCGGGCTGCAAGATCACCACGCGGCCCACGCCGCGCTCCAGTACCCAGCCGGCCGCCCAACGATGCCCGGCCTGCTCGTAGCGGAGGAACGCGTCGGCCTCCACGCCAGGCTCGAACTCGTACCGGTACGGCTCCTCCCGCAGCGAGAAATCGTCCAGACCGGAGGTGATCGCATGTGTACCCGTGAAACCGTACGACATCGTCTCCTGCTCCGGGTGACCGGTAAACACCGCGCCCAGCAACGGCCGTACCCGTGGGTGCTTCGCCCAGCAGATGCCGTTGTGCAGCACCAGCAGCCCGCCGCCGCGGTGCACGAAGTCGATCAGACCGGCCGCCGCGCCATCGGACAGCACGGAGTCCCACACGTCGGCGTAGCCGACCACCAGCCGCACGCCGGCCAACCCGCTCGCGAGTTCGCCCGTGTCCTCGGTGAAGCGGAGCGCGATGTCGGCGCCGAGGATCTTGCGCAACGCCGGCTCGACGGCTCCGAGCGGATGGTACGGCGCCACGCGATTGCCGAACACGACCGCTCTCGGGCGCGCATCGGTCGGCGTCGCCACCGCATCACCAGGGCAGGTCTTTTCCATGGAGATCGAAATAGTCGGGCTGCTCGCCAGCCGGGCGTGCCGCGCGTTGCGCGATCGCACCGAGCACGAGACGCGCGGCCTCCTCGGGCTCGTAGGTCGCCTTCTCGTTCTTGGCGCCATGCATGTACGAGCGGATGTAGCCGGGGTGCACCAGCATCACGCGCCCGCCCAGCGGCAGCAGCCGCCGATGAATGATCGCGCCCTCCATGTTCAATGCCGCCTTCGACAGGCAGTAGCCGAACCAGCGGTCGCGCCAGTTCTGCGCGATGCTGCCGGCCTCCGAGGAGATGTTCACGAGCAGCTTCTCGCGCCCGGCCACGAGCAACGGCCACAGCTCATGCGTCAACCGCAGCGGCCCGATGGTGTTGATCCGGATCGTCTCCAGCACCGCATCGGGATCGAACAGCGGATCGCCCACCGAGTGGTCGATGTCGCCGAGGATGCCGGCGTTGTTGACCAGCACGTCCACGCTCGTCGCCAACTCGCGGATCCGCCGCGCCGCGGCGCCGATGCTCGCGGCATCGCCGAGCTCCAGCAACACAAGCGAGAGCCGCTCCGGGAAACGCTCGGCCAGCGGCGTGAGCGCCGCGCCCTTGTCGTCGCGACAGGTCGCGATCACGCGGTCGCCCGCCTCCAGCGACAGCGCCGCGAGCGCGTGGCCGAGCCCGCGGTCCGTGCCGGTGATGACGATGGTTCTCATGGCTTCGCCGTCGGCGCAGCGTCCGCCACCGGCACCAGCCGGTGGACGCGGAAATCCCGAATCCGCAGGTGGCTCTTCACCGTGCGGAAGGCGAACCCGCCGCGCGTGTAGGGCGCCGGATCCTCGTAGGCGAAGAGCCGGCGTCCGTTGTGGTAGAACCCGATCACGCCGCCCGCCGCCACGATCTGGATGCGTTGCGCGGAGTTGGGCACAAGGAGGTTTTCCGCCCCGGACAGATCGTGCTCGGGCCGGAGCGGCCGGTTGCCGCGCTCGCCAATGTAGCGGCGGAAGCGGCTCGTCGTGTTCGCATTGCCGCCGAAGCCCACGTAGTAACAGCGGAGCTGGTCGTAGTCGGCGAAAACGCCGGTACGCGGCGTGGCGAAGAGGTCGCCCGGGCTGCGCGCGTCGTCGGCCATCCAGAAACAGTTCAGGTCGCTCACGCGGTCGTTCGGCCCACCGGCGGACACCGCAGTCGCCTCGTAGCTGATGAGCACTGGACCTTCGAGCGGCTGCGCGAGCCAGACCGAACAACCGGCCGGCACGTCGATTTCGAGCACGCCGTCGCGCGCCGCAACCGTGCCGCCTTCGGCGAGCTCCGTGCGCCACTGCGCGAGGCCTTCCCGGAAATCGTCGCGAACCAGCTCCTCGCCGACCACGAAACGCGCATCCGGCGAAACAGGCGCCTTCGCGACACGCGCCGGACAGCCGCCCTCCGCCGCAGGGGCGTCGCTCGCCGACGCCCCTGCGCCCAGCAGTGCGCCAATCAACACCCCCAGCCCGGCGAACAATTTCCGCCCGTCGCGAAAGCCGCCACGGCTTCCAGCCGCACTCCGCCCAGTACCGTCCCTCACGGCTTTCCGCCCTTCAGCGGCTCGGGGCCGTATTGTTTCTTCAGCCACGCTTCTGGCACGGGCACCACGCAGATGTTCATCGAGCGATTGTCCTCCGAAAGCATGGCCGACTGGATCTGGATCTTCGTGCTGTCCGCGCTGAAGGTCGGGTGCGGGTGGTCGGCCGCGGTCGCCTTGTGGCCGGTGGTCAGCAGCATGGTCTCGCCGGTGCGGCGGTCGATCAGCCAGAGGTTGCGCGCGAAGTCGTCACCCACGGCCCAACGCCCATCGGGCGAGCCGTGCACATGCCAGTAACCGCTGCCCTCGAGGGTCTGCCCCTCGATGCGCATCAGGCCGCTACGCAGGTTCACGACCGCATAGCCGGTCGGGTGCGCGCGCGAGCCGCAACTGCCCCACTCGTCGGCGTTGTCCACCGGCCGGTGGCCGAGGATGGCGAACGCCACCTCGTCCTTCGTGATCACCGCCTCGTGTGTCACCCAGTCGTAGGGCGCCTCGGGATAGAGCGGGCGCAGGCCGGTGCCGTCAGCGCGCACGGTCCAGGTGCGCTGCGGCGCCTTGCCGCCGGTCTCCCAACAGAAAACGATCTCACCGGGCACCCACGGATTGGTCTGCACGTGGCCGATCTGGAACGGCACCGCGACGAGGAACTTCACCTCGCCGGTCTTGAGGTTCATCGAGGCCAACCCGCCGGGCCCTGCACCCATCTTCCGCGGACCGAAGTTCTCCTCGACCTTCGTGCCGGGCGCGAGGTGCTTGGCGGCCAACTCCTTGTTACCGATGCGGAAATACACGAACTCCTCGGTCGGATCGAGCGCCACGTCGCCCACCGCGCCCATCTCCAGCGGCACCGTACCGCACACGTGCTCGTACTCGGTCGCCGCCTTCACGGTGCCGGCGGCGCTGTCGGCAAAGAGTTTGCCCAGGTCGACGCGCACGATCTCCGCGGGCTTCTTCTGGTCCTTCACCTCGCTGTAGGCCGGCGCGCCCGAGACGTCGTTGGGCTTCATCTCCGGCACCCGCACGAAGTAGAGGTTCATCGAGTGGTCGGCCAGGCAGAGCATGCCCGCATAGCCGTTCTCGGTCACCTGCACGATGTCGCCGGTTTCTTCATTCACCGCCATCGCCTGCCCCTTCACGCGGTTGGACCGGAAGACGAGCCACTTGCCGTCCGCCGTCCACTGGTGGTGCGTCTGGTAGATCTTCGAGTCCCCGGCCGGGGTGCTGGTCAGGAAGGTGAGCGGCGTGCCGGTGAGCGGGTCGACCACGACCTTCTTCTCCGAGGGGAAACGGTCGCCGATGCGCGCAGCAGCGGTGAGGGATAGCGCCACGGCGGCAAACGCCGCGAGGGCAACGGGGAGGAGCGACTTCTTCATGGGTGACAAGGCAACGAGGGGATGGAGGCGAGGCTAGTCGACTTCGGCGTTTCCGCCAGAAGACCACAACCAAGACGAATGCACGGGCCGAGCGTTACCCACCTCGCCGTGCCGCACGCGTCGAAATCGCGCGGACAGTCCGTCCGCGCCCTTCGCCGCGAAATTCGGCTGGTTCTTTCAAACGGTTCCGCTGCTTTACCCGGCGACATCCGCGGCCCGCCCGCTATCTTCCCGACCAAGATGATCACCTCCCAGCTCCATCCACGCGATCAGCTCGTCGCCACCATGCAGCGCATCTACCGCCTGCGCATGACGACGACCTCCGGCGGCAACCTCTCGATCTGCGAGCCCGATGGCCGCATCTGGATCACGCCCGCCCGCGTCGACAAGGGTTCGCTCACGCCCGACGACATCGTCTGCGTGCTGCCCGACGGCCGCCACGAGGGCCGCCATCCGCCCTCCTCCGAGCTGCCCTTCCACCGCGAGATCTACCGCCGCCGCCCGAACCTGCGCGCCATCGTCCACGCCCACCCGGGCGCGCTCGTCGCGTTCTCCATCTGCCGCCAGATTCCGGACACGCGTCTCCAGTCGCACGTCCACCAGATCTGCGGCCAGGTCGCGATCGCACCCTACGCCTGCCCCGGCACCCAGGCGCTCGGCGAGAGCATCGCCGCCACCTTCGCCACCGGCGCCGACTGCGTGCTCCTCGAGAACCACGGCGTGGTCGTCGGCGGCAACGATCTCCAGGACGCCTTCCAGCGCTTCGAGACGCTCGAGTTCGCCGCGCAGACGCTCAACCGCGCCGCCACCCTCGGGAAGCTCAACGTCCTCCCGCCCGCCGCCCTCGCCGTCGACACCATGCCGGCGTACCGCGAGCTCCCCGCGCACGCCTGCACCTCGCGCGAGGCCGAGCTCCGCCAGCGCCTCTGCGCGTTCGTGCACCGCGGCTACAACCAGCGCCTGCTCATCAGCACCGCCGGCGCGTTCTCCGCGCGCCTCGAGGGCGACGAGTTCCTCATCACGCCCCGCCGCCGCGACCGCCTCGAGCTCGAGCTCGCCGGCCTCGTCCGCGTCCGCGGCGACGCCTGCTCCGCCGGCCAGCAGCCCAGCCGCGCCGCCAAGCTCCACGCTGAGATCTACAAGCGCCTCCCCGGCGTCGGCGCCATCATCAACGCCCAGCCCGCGCACGCCTCCGCCTTCTGCGTGACCGACACGCCGCTGAGCACGCACACGATCCCGGAGAGCTACGTCGTATTGAACGACGTCGTGAAACTCCCCTTCCTCCGCATCGTCGAGGACGCCGCCGAGATCGCGTCGAAGCTCACGCTGGAAAAGTCGCCCGTCGCGCTCGTCGCCAACGAAGGAGCGGTCGTCATCGGCCGCACGCTGCTCGAGGCCTTCGACCGGCTCGAGGTGCTCGAGGCCACGACCGAGGCGCTGCTCCTCGCCCGCCCGCTCGGCCCCGTGGTCAACATGCCGCCCAGCGCGATCGACGAGCTCCGCCGCGTTTTCAGCATCGCCTGACGCTCCGCAAGACGCCGGCTCGCCATCGGCGCCGCGGCCGCCCATCACTTCGCCCATGCGCGTGCCGCTGCACATCGTCGAAGCCCGCCGCGAGCGGCTCCGCGAGCTCATCCGCACCGACGGTTTTCTTCCCGTCGCCGAACTCGCGAGACGCCTTGGCGTGTCGGTCGTCACCGCGCGCCGCGACCTCGCGACCGTCGCCGCCCGCGGCCACATCACGCGCACCCGGGGCGGCGCCCTCGCCGACTACAACACGACCTTCGCCTCCGTCGACCAACGCGCCCAGCGCGCCCGCACCGCCAAGGAGCGCATCGCCCGCGCCGCGCTCGCGCACCTGCCCACCCGCGGCACCATCTTCCTCGACGCCGGCACGACCGTGCAGTCGCTCGCGCGCCAGATGCTGCGCCGCCACGACTTCGACGGTCTCACTGTCGTGACCAACAGCCTGCCCGTCGCCAGCATCCTCGGCGGCGCGCGCGGCATCGAACTCCACGTCCTCGGCGGCATCTTTCTCCATCGCCAAGCGATCCTCCTCGGTCCGCAGGCCATCGAGTCCATCGCTCACTGGCAGTTCGACGCGGCGTTCCTCGGCGGCGAGGGCATCGACGCCGAAGGCGTGACCAACTCGCACGCCACCATCGCGCTCTTCCAGCAGAACGTGCTCGGTCACGCCGACCGCGTCTTCTACTGCATCGACCAGACGAAGCTCGGCCGCGCCACGCCGCACCGCGTCACCGCCTGGACCAAGTCGCTGACCCTCGTGACCGACGCCCGCCCCGCCGCGCTCGTCGCCGCCGGCATCGATCTGCCCGCCCGCCAACTCATCACGGCGCGCTGACTACCCCAGCGCGGCGGCGAACTCCGGCGGGAGCTCCGCGCGCGCCGCGAAGCTCCACTCGCGCCCCCGCCATCCGTAGCGCACCTGCGTCTCCAACGAATGGAGAAACATCCGCTTCTCACGGGTCGCCTTGGCGAACTCCCGGTTCTTCCGGAAGTCGCCGTAGGTCTGGTCGCCCACGATCGGCAGCTGCCGTTTCGCGCACTGGACCCGCAGCTGGTGCGTGCGCCCGGTGCGCGGCTTGAGCTCGAGCAACGTGAGCGGCTGCGGGCCATGCGCCGCGCGCAACACCCGGCACTCGCTCTCGGCCGGGATGTGGCCGCCGTGCGCCGAGGAGCGCACCACCCCGCCCTTCCGTTCGACCGCGAGCCGGTCCCGCCAGACCTCGCGCGGTACCCGCGCCGTGCCGAACGCCAGCGCCACGTAGGTCTTCGCGATCGCCTTGCGCTGGAACTGCCCCTTCACGTCCGCGGCGAGCGCGCCATCGGCCGCGACGAGGATCACGCCGGAGGTGGCGGAATCGAGCCGGTTGAGCAGCCACAGCCGGCGGGCGCCGCCGCCCGCCGAATCGGTCCACACGAAGCACTCCGCATCGAGGTCGTACTCGGCATCGAGCAACGCCCGCCCGCGGTCCTTGCCGCGCTCGTTCGGGTGCGAGAGCACGCCGGCCGGTTTCGCGAGCGCGCCGAGCCCGTTGGTGTCGTGGCCGAGCAGCTCCACGCCGGCGACCAGGGGCAACGTTCTCCAAAATGTTGTGACGGAGGCGCTCACCAGTAGTGGAACGAAAAGCGGATTTCCTGCTCGGTGCCGAGCACGCGGACCATTTCCTTCGTCCAGGGCCGGTACGGCGCGCGCGCTTGGATGGCGTCTAGACAGGTGTAGGTGCCGACCTTGCCGGCGGTGTCCTCGCCCTTGACCTCGAGGATCTGGACCTCGCCCTGCGCATCGAGCTTGAAGACGACGGTCACCACCGAGCGCGACGCCGGGTAGGCCGTCATTTCACCGACGAGCTTCTGCCACTGCGCATCGACCGTATCGATAAGCTCCTGCAGGTAGTCGCCGAACTCGCTGAACCGGGCATCGACGCCGATCACGCCCGCGTTCGAGACCGCCAAGGGTTGGTTCGCCAACACCGCCGGCCGGGCGTTCTGCAATTTCGGCCGGGGCCGGGGCGACGGCCGGCCCGGAGCGCCCGGCAAACCACCGCCATTGACGGCGATCAGCCGCTGCCCGCCCTCGTGCTTCTCCTTCTGGCCGTCTTGGTGCTTTTCGTCCTCGGCCTTGCCGTCCTTGGAAGTGCCGATGTTGGTGCCGATGCCGTCGGGATTCGCGCCCTCGATCTTCTCGAGGCCGGGCAACGGATCGGTTGCGAGCGGTTGCGCCGGATTGCCGATCACGACGGCCTGCAGGCCCGCTCCACCCTCGCCGTTGGCGCCCGCGAGCGGCGTCGCCTCGGCCGGCTGCTCGCGCGAGCCGCTCACGATCGCGGTGGATTCGTCGAGTTCGCCCTTGGTCTGGCCGCGGTCGCTGATGTCCTTGCCGGGCTCGGGTTGCGCCGCCTGCTGGTTGCGCGCGCCGAAATTCTCGGTCTTGCCGGGCTCGTTCTCCGGTGCGTCGGGATTGATCTCCACGAACCGCATCGGCTGCGGGGGCGGCTCGTCGTCGGCGAGCAGGAACCGCAGCTCCTGCTGCTCGTACTTGTCGCGCAACGTCGCGGCATCGCCCGGCAAGTCGCCCTGCCCGCCGATCGGCATCTTCGCCGCCACGAGGAGCGCGAAGAGATGGAACACCACCGTTCCGCCGAGTCCGATGAGGAGCGGCCAGCGCTCCGCCGCTCGTTCGTCGCGGCGGCGTTGCGCGGCGGCGAGCTCCTCGGGACACGGTGGGGGAAGCAGGTTCATGGGCGGCGGCGCAAGTTACAGCGTCGGCGTCAGACCCGCGCGGGCGAGCAGTTGTTTCGTCTCGTCGGCGGGAAGGCCGATGATGTTCGTGAGCGAACCCGTGTAGCGCTCGACGATGAGCTCGCCGCCATCCTGGATGCCGTAGGCGCCCGCCTTGTCGAGCGGGTTGCAGCCCGCGAAGTAGCGGTCGATCAGGGCGTCGTCGAGCGCCCGGAAGGTCACCCGGCTCTCGATGCCGATCTCCGCCCGGCAGTGGCGCGAGCGCACGACGACGGCGGTGAACACCGAGTGGGTCTTGCCCGCGAGCCGGCGCAGCATCGCCCGCGCGTCCGCGAGGTCCGCGGGCTTGTGGAAGACCTCGCCGTCGAGGAACACCGTGGTGTCGGCCCCGAGCACCACGGCGTCGCGGTGGCGGGCGGCGACCCAGTCGGCCTTGAGGGCGGCGTTGTGGGCGACCATGTCGCGCGGCGTCTCGGTGGCCGCGGGCTCATGTTCGGCCACCGCGGCGGGCACCACCGCGAACACAAAGCCGAGGCGCGCGAGGATCTCGCGGCGGCGCGGCGAGGCGGAGGCGAGGATGAGCGGTTGGTGCATGGGCGCGAAGGACGGCGACAAAGCGCCGGACGTTACAGCCCGCGCGCGGCCCCGCGCCAGCGCTTTTCCGCACGCTCCGCGGGTGCCTCCGTGCGCTGCCGCGCGCGTGCCGCAAAAAGAAGCTTGCCGCCGCGCACGCTCATTGACTCCCGCGGGCGCGCGTCGGTACTTTCGTCACAATTTCCCATGGCAACCGCTGGCACCGACTCCACCCCCGTCACCCCCACCTCCAACCCCGGCCAGACCGTCCGCGATGTCGTCATCCGCCTCGCGGGCAACTCTCAGGACGGTATCCAGGCCATCGGCGGCTTCCTCGCCCGCCTCGCCGGCCGCAGCGACCAGGAGGTCATGACGTTCATGACCATCCCCGCGACGATCTCCGGCGGACCCTCGATCTTCCAGGTGCGCATGGGCAGCGGCGAGATCCTCTCCCCCGGCGACCGCTCCGACCTGCTCGTCGCCTTCTACCAGCACAGCTACGAGGCCCACCGCGCCCAGGTGCGCGACGGCGGCGTGCTCCTCTACGATTCCGACCACGTCAAGCCCGACGAGACGGACAAGCGCGTGCGCTACGTCGGCGTGCCGATCACCACCGCCACCGTCGAGGCCGTGGGCGGCAACGCCAAGGACAAGGGCAAGAACATCTTCGTCCTCGGCCTGCTCGCCCGCCTCTTCAGCCTCAACGTCGAGAAGCTCAAGGGCATCATGCAGGAGCGCTTCGGCAAGAAATCCGAGGACATCCTGCGTAACGCTCTCCAGACCTTCGACGCCGGCTTCGCCTACGACCTCGGCGACGAGGTGCGCGGCCACTTCGCCTTCGGCCCGGCGCGCACCCACACCTCCGACGGTCGCCCGATCGTCACGATGGACGGCAACCAGGCGATCGTCCTGGGCCTGATCACCGGCGGCGTGCGTTTCGGCGCCGCGTATCCGATCACCCCCGCCTCCTCGATCATGGAGGACCTGCGCGGCGCGCTCCCGAAATACGGCGGGATGTACGTGCAATGCGAAGACGAGATCGCCGCCATCGCCGTGGCGCTCGGCTTCTCCTACGCCGGCCATGTGGCGGTCACCAACACCTCCGGCCCCGGCATGTCGCTGAAGATGGAGGCGCTCGGCTGGGGCGTCATGGCCGAGATGCCGCTCGTCATCGTGAATGTCCAGCGTGGCGGCCCGAGCACCGGCCTGCCGACCATGGTCGAGCAGAGCGATCTCATCCAGGCCGTCGGCGGCACCCACGGCGACGCTCCCCGCATCGTCCTCGCGCCCAGTTCCGTGGGCGACTGCTTCTACGCGGCCTACGAGGCCGTCCAGCTGGCCAAGGAGTACTCGGTGCCGGTCATCGTCCTCTCCGACCAGGCGCTCTCGACGCGCATCGGCGCGTTCCCGGAACCGGACCTGAAGAAGCTCTACGTCGAGCCGGGCCTCAAGCTTGCGCCCCGCGAAGGTGAATACCTCGCCTACCCCGACAACGCCCCGACCCACCACGTGCCACCCGGCACGCCGATGCTCGGCGGCAAGTACCCGCTCGTGACCGGTCTCGAGCACGACCAGGCCGGCCATCCCAACGCCAGCCCGGCCAACCACCAGAAGATGACCGCGCGCCGCCGCGAGAAGATCAAGGCCCTCGCCGCCAAGCTCCCGCTGCCCGAGGTCTACGGCGACCAGGAAGGCGATGTCCTCCTCGTCGGCTGGGGCTCCACCTTCGGCCAGATCCGAGAGGCGGCCAACGCCCTGCGCGCCCAGGGCCGCAAGGTCGGCCACCTGCACATCCGCCACATCAGCCCGTTGCCCAACGGCCTCGAGACGATCTTCGCCAAGTTCCGCCAGATCGATGTCGTCGAAATCAACGACGAGGGGCTCTACGGCTACGGCCAACTCGCGACTATCTTGCGCAGCCGCTTCGCCAACCCCGCCATCCGCAGCATCACCAAGACCGACGGCCTCACCTTCAAGGTGAAGGAGATCCTCGACGGCGTCGCCCGCCTCGACTCGCTCCCGGTCGCCCGCTGAGCCCGAGAACGCGTAACCCGAAACTAGAAACCCGAAACTTCTCCGCGTCATGTTCTCCCTCACCTGCCCGACTCCCGCCGAAGCGCCCCTCTGCACCGTCAACAAGGCCAGTCTCAAGGCCGACACGCCCACCTGGTGCCCGGGCTGCGGCGATTTCGCCGTGCTCGGCGCCTTCCAGCGCGTGCTCGAGAAGCTCCAGATCCCGCAGCACAAACTCGTCACCCTCGCCGGCATCGGCTGCTCCTCGCGCCTGCCCTATTTCGTCAACACCCACGGCGGTCACTTCATCCACGGCCGCGCCCTGGCCTTCGCCTCCGGCGTCAGCCTCGGCCGCGACGACCTCCATGTCGTCGTCTTCGGCGGCGACGGCGACGGCTTCTCCATCGGCGGCAACCACCTCGAC
>JAEXPQ010000053.1 GCA_023446735.1 Verrucomicrobiota bacterium | reverse complement strand
CCTTGACGTAGCGCTTGATGCCGTCGTGCCGCAGGTTGAAGTCGGCCGCGATGGTCTGGAGCTCGCACTCGCCGTTGCGCCCGCAGTTGAGGCATTCGGCGGGGTGGTTCGAGAGGATGAGCTCGAGCGTGGAACGGCGGACGTCGACGATCTCGTGGTCGTGGGTGACGATCTCCATGCCGTTCTCCAGCGGCGTGCAACAGGCGCGCAGGAGGCGCGGGCCGCCCTTGTTGCGCACGACGCACAGGCCGCACGCGGCGGTGGGCAGCAGGTCCTTGTGTTTGCAGAGGGTCGGGATCTTCACGGCGGCGCGGCGCGCGGCGTCGAGGATGCTCGTGCCGGCGGGAACCTCGACGGCGAGCCCGTTGATGGTGGCCTTGACGGCGGGAAGGGTGGCGACGGCGCTCATGGTCGGGGTCATTCGGCGGTGGCGGTTGCGGGGGCGGCGGCGCGGACGGGCTCGGCCCCGCCTCCGGCGGCGCGCGCCATCTTGCGGGCGTAGCTGGGACCGCCCTCGATGTAGGCTTTGTACTCGTCGTCGAAGTAGCGGAGGGTCGAGAGCACGGGGTTGGGCGCGGTCTGCCCGAGGCCGCAGAGCGAGGCCTTCTGCATGGCCTGGCAGATGCGGCGCAGGGCGGAGAGGTCCTCGGCGTTGCCGCGGCCGCGGGAAATGCGGTCGAGCACCTGGAGCATCTGGTAACCGCCGATTCGACACGGCGCGCATTTCCCGCACGACTCGTCGACGCAGAACTTCAGGAAGAACTTCGCCACGTCGACCATCGAGTCGGTGCTGTCCATGACGATCATGCCGCCCGAGCCCATGATCGAGCCGAGCTGCTGGAGCGTCTCGTAGGCGACCGGCGTGTCGAGGTGCTTGTCGGGGATGACGCCGCCGCTGGGCCCGCCGGTCTGCACGGCCTTGATGTCCTTGTCGTCGAGCACGCCGCCGCAGACGTCGAAGACGATCGAGCGGAGCGTGGTGCCCATCGGCACCTCGACAAGCTGGGCATTCTTCACCTTGCCAGTGACGGCGAAGACCTTGGTGCCCTTCGAGGTCTCGGTGCCGTAGCCGGCGTACCACGCGCCGCCGCGGAGCATGATCGCCGGAATGTTCGCAAGCGTTTCGACATTGTTGATCGCCGTCGGCTGGCCCCATAGGCCACGGACGGACGGATACGGCGGCCGCGGACTGGGGCTGCCGCGCCGGCCTTCGATGGAGGCGATGAGGGCGGTCTCCTCGCCGCAAACGAACGCACCGGCGCCGAGGCGGATCTTCGCGTCGAACGAAAAGCCGGAGCCGAGGATGTTCTCCCCGAGCAGTCCGGCCGCGCGCGCCTGGGCGAGCGCCCGCTCGACGCGCTCGACCGCCTTCGGGTACTCGGCGCGGATGTAGAAGTAGCCGACCGCTGCGCCGATCGCGTAGCCGCCGATCATGAGGCCCTCGAGCACGCTGTGCGGGTCGCTCTCGAGCACGCTGCGGTCCATGAACGCGCCGGGGTCGCCCTCGTCGCCGTTGCAGATGATGTAGCGCGGCGTGGCGGGCACCTCGCGGGTCTTGGCCCACTTCATCCAGGTCGGGAAACCGGCGCCGCCACGCCCGCGCAGCCCGCTGACCTTCATCTCCTCGATCACCTGCTCGGGCGTCTTCGCCAGCGCCGCGCGCAGCCCCTGGTAACCCTGGGCGCGATGGAGGTAATCCTGCAGTTCCTCAGGGTCGATCGCCCCGCAGTTGCGCAACACGATCCGCACCTGCGGATCAGGCCGCTTCCATAACAGGTCGTCGAGCACTTGGCGCCCGCCGATCGACTGCTCGACGATGCGCGCCACGTCGGGCGCGAGCACATTGGTGTAGGTGACGCCGCCCGGCAGCAACGTGACGACCACGCCCTCGTCGTAGACCCCGAGATCGAGCGCGCGCACAACCTGCACCCGGTCGGCGAAACCACGACGCTTGAGCTCCTCGGCGAAGGAGAACTGGAAGAACTCCGTCTTCCCCTCCCCGGCCCCGGTGTCGCGCACCAAAAGATGCGTGACGGGCGCACTGATCGCAGTGGCACCGCGAGTATCGGCGATCACATGATCGTCGACCAAACGGCCCGCCCGGAGGTGCGCGGCGACGATCTGCGGCACCACCTCCGCCTTGACGCTCCCGTAGAGAACCGGCGGCAAGCCCGCGGCGGCGATCTCGACGACCGGATCCGCCCACGAACGTCCGTGGGAGCCGACGCGCTGCACCGGGACCGCGAGATTGGCGGCGGCGAGCGCAGCGCGGAAGGCGGCCAGCGTCTGCTCGGCGCCGGCGGCGATCCCGCCGGTGTCGAGCTGAACGCGCACGAAGTCCGCCGGCGGCGGCGGGGGCTGCGCGGCGAATCCGGCGAGGTCCTGCAGCGTGAGCGCCTTCATGACTTCACCTCCTGGGTCTTCGCCTGGGCGCGGATATCGCCGAGGATCGGGGCGATGTCGGTGGGTTTCACGCGGCCGTGCGTCTTGCCGTCGCAGACGATCGCCGGCGACATGCCGCAGCAGCCGATGCAGCGCACGACATCGACGTGGAACTCGCGGTCGGGCGTGGTCTGGCCCTCGCCCACACCGAGCTGGGCGCGGAGCTCGTTGAGGAGTCCGCCGGCGCCCTTAAGATAGCAGGCAGTACCGTTGCAGACGGTGACGTTGTGCTTCCCGGGCGGCTGCAGCTTGAAGTAGTGGTAGAAGGTGATCACCTCGTAGATGCGGGCCAGCTTCACGCCGAGCTCGCGGGCCAGCTCCATCGCGACCTCGCGCGGCACGTAGCCGTATTGGTTCTGGATGGCGTGGAGAATCATGATGAGGTTGCCCTCCTCGCCGCGCCACCGCGCCACGTGCTGCTGCACATCGCGTCGGATGCCGGTCTCGAGCTTGGCTTGGGCGCGCTTGAGACGCTCGAGCTTCACCTCGAGCAGGCGCGAGACCTCGTCGCCGATCTGGTGCGGGATATAGCCGTGCTTGCGCTCGATGTCCTCGAGCATGGACAGCAGGGCCGCTTCGTCGTGTCTCCAACTCTCGGGGGCCGGATCGGCTCCGGCGCCGGGGTGATGCGCGGATGGGTTCATGCAGTTCTCGGGGTTCGGGCGCGCCTGAGCCGCGCCGGGGTGTTGCGATCGCGAGCGGCGCGACACTACCGCGACGACGCGATCGAGCAACGGACCCGTCCCACGCGGTCGGGAAGAATAAGCCCCGCCGGTGCGGAAAGTAAGGGAAACTGCAGGCCGGCGGATGGGGCCAACTTGCGGCGTAATGCGTGGAAGGGGGCTGCGGATCGCGCATACACCGCGGGCCAATCCGAGCGGCGAGGGCCGAAGCACCACAAACGAAGAACGCCGCCCGTGGTCGGGCGGCGTTCGGGGAAGCTCTGGTCCGTTGCGACCGGTCGGAGACCGGTCCTGCGCTCACGGCACCGGCGCCGGGGCGAGATGCCAGATGTCGCGGTTGTAGTCGCTGATCGTGCGGTCGCTGGAGAACTTGCCGACGCGCGCGGTATTCAGGATCGCCATCTTCGCCCAGCGCTTCGGATCGCGGAACGCCTCGTCCACCCGGCGGTGCGCGGCGCAGTACGACTCGAAGTCGGCGAGCACGAGGAACGGGTCGCCGCCGTCGAGCAGGCTGTGGCGCAGGCCGCCGAGGCAGTGCGGGTCCTCGGGCGTGAAGTAGCCCGAACCGAGCCAGTCGAGCACGGCGCGCAGCTCCTCGTTCTTGTGGAAGTACTCCCACGGGTTGTAGCCGCGGGCGTGGAGCGCGTTCACCTCCTCGACGGTGAGACCGAAGATGAAGATGTTCTCGTCGCCCACCTCCTCGCGGATCTCGACATTGGCGCCGTCGAGGGTGCCGATCGTGCAGGCGCCGTTGAGCGCGAGCTTCATGTTGCCCGTGCCCGAGGCTTCCTTGCCGGCGGTGGAGATCTGCTCGGAGAGGTCGGCGGCGGGGATGATCTTCTCGGCGAGCGACACGCCGTAGTTCGGGAGGAAGACGACCTTCAGCTTCCCGCCGATGCGCTCGTCGGAGTTGATGAACTTCGCCATCGAGTTGGCGGCCTTGATGATGTTCTTCGCCAGATCGTAGCCCGGGGCGGCCTTCGCGCCGAAGACGAACACGCGCGGCGCCATCTCGAGGTTCGGGTTCTGGAGGAGGCGGCGGTAAAGCGCGAGGATGTGCAGCAGGTTCAGATGCTGACGCTTGTATTCGTGGAGACGTTTCACCTGCACGTCGAAGAGGGCGTCGGGCGAGACCTCGACGTCGCACAGCTTGCGGATGATCCTCGCGAGCTCCTCCTTGTTGGCGCGCTTGGCGGCCATGAAGTCGGTTTGGAACTGCGCGTCGTCGGCCCACTTCTCGAGTTGGCGCAGCTCGTCCAGGTCGCGGGTCCAGCCGCCGCCGATCTTCGAGTCGATGAGCGACGACAGGCGCGGGTTGCAGGAGCGCAGCCAGCGACGGGGCGTGATGCCGTTGGTCTTGTTGTTGAAGCGTCCGGGGAAGAGCTCGTTGAACTCCGGGAAGAGGTCCTTTTTGAGCAGCTCGGTGTGGAGGGCGGCGACGCCGTTGACGGAGTGGGAGGCGACCACGCTCAAGTGCGCCATGCGGATGCTCTGCACGTGGCCTTCCTCGACGATGGAGCAGACTTGCTTCTTCTGCACATCACCCGGCCAGCACGCCTCGACTGCGTCCATGTGGCGCTGGTTGATGTCGAAGGCGATCTGGAGGTGGCGCGGCACGACCTTGCGCAGCAACGGCACGCTCCAGCGCTCGAGCGCCTCGGGGAGCAGCGTGTGGTTGGTGTACGCGAAGGTGCGCGTGACCACCGCCCAGGCCTGGTCGAAGGACATGCCCTCCTCGTCGAGCAGGATGCGCATGAGCTCGAGCACGGCGATGGCGGGGTGCGTATCGTTGAGCTGGATCGCGACCTTGGCGGAGAAGTTGTCCCAGCCGGTGTTCGACTTGCGGTAGCGGCGGATAATGTCACGCAGCGAGCAGGCGACGAAGAAGTACTGCTGGACGAGGCGCAGCTCCTTGCCGCTCTCGGTCTTGTCGTTCGGGTAGAGAACCTTGGAAACGGTCTCGCCGATCGCCTTGTCGCGTACGGCCTCGACATAGCCGCCCTTGTTGAAGGCGGCCAAATCGAAGTCCTGGCTGGCGCGGGACTCCCAGAGGCGGAGGAAGTTGACGGTGTTGGTGCCGTAGCCGGCGATCGGGATGTCGTGCGGGACGCCGAGGATGGTGCGGGTGTTGACCCAGCGCTGGTGCGGTCGGCCGAGGTTGTCGAAGCGCGACTCGACGTGGCCGTAGAGCTGCACCGACTCCGTGTATTCGGGACGCTCGATCTCCCACGGGGCGCCGCGGACCATCCAGGCGTCGGGATGCTCGACCTGGTGTCCGTTCACGAACTCCTGGCGGAACAGGCCGAACTCGTAGTGGATGCCGTAGCCGATGGCCGGTAGGTCGAGGGTGGCAAGCGAGTCGAGGAAGCAGGCGGCGAGGCGGCCAAGGCCGCCGTTGCCGAGGCCCATGTCGTGCTCCTCGTCGAGCACCTTGTCGGGATCGAGGCCGATCTCGCGCAGCGCGGCCTGCGTCTCCGCGTAGATGCCGGCGGCGTAGAGATTGTTCTGCAGCAACCGGCCCATGAGGTACTCCAGCGAGAGGTAGTACATCCGGCGCATGTTGCCGTTGTTGTGCACGGCCTGCGTGCGGATCATGCGCTCGAGCAGCTGGTCGCGCACGGCCAGCGAGGTGCAGATCCACCAGTCGCGCTGCGAGGCGCTGCCCTGGTCGCGCGCCTGGGTGAACTTCAAATGGTCGAGAATCGACTGCTTGAGCGCCGCAACGGTCGCCGCGGAAACGGCGGCGGGAGCGATGGCGGCCGGAGGAGTCACGACAGCCGGAGCGGTGGCGGACGCCGCGGGCGCTTTCGCACCGCGGACGGACTTCTTACTTTTGGAGGAAGACATACGAGAGAGGCGGTGGGAGCGCGCCACGTTCATCGGCGCGGTTCTGACGAAATAAAGCAGGGAGCGGGCCGGAAGCGTGCCCGTAACCGCTTTTCTAGCAACGGTCTTTTTGGAACCGCCGGGTTAATTCTCCGCGGCTGAGCTCGACCAGCGTCGGCCGACCGCCCGGCGTGAGCAACGGCTGGTCGCAGGCCAGCAATCGCGCCGCCAATTCCGGCCCGGTATCGCCCCTCGCCCCACCCCGCACCGCCCGCGCCGCCGCGAGCCGCGCCAGCTCCTCGCGCGCCACCGCCGGCCGCCGCGGGTCGAGCTGGCCTTCACGTAGCCGGGCGAGAATGTCGCGCAGGAACGGTTCCGCCTCCGCCGGGTCGAGCCACGCGGGCGCCGACTCGATGCGGAAGAAATTTCGCCCGAAGGCGCTCACTTCCAGCCCGTGCTGCTCCAGAAACGCGAGCTGGTCGGCCAACATCGCCGCCGCGATCGGGTCGAGTTCCACCGGCACCGCGAAGAGCAGGCGCTGGCTGAGCGTGTGGCCGTCGCGGAACTCGCGTTGCAGTTGCTCGAACAACACCCGCTCCAGCGCCGCGCGCCGGTCGAGCAGGACCACGCCCGCCGGCGTCTCGAAGATCTCGCAGTCGCCATGCGCCGTGCCGAGGTAGCGCCACCCCGCCAGCGCCCCGGGCCGACCCTCGCCCGGAATGGCGTCGGGGACGGAGGCCACTGCCGGCTCGGGCGCAGCCGATAGGATCGGCGCGATGGCCGGAGTGGGCCGCGCGAGCGGCTCGGGCAAACCGGAAGACGCCGCAATGCCCGCCTGCGGGTGGACGCGGTTGCCCTCAACCGCGTCGCTGCGCATCGCCGGCAGCACGATCGCCGGCAGCGGCGCCGATTTCGCATCGGCTGGCTGCGGCAACGCACCGCCTCCCGCCGCGTCGCTCAACCGCGTTGGGGGCAACGCGGTCCACCTCGGAATGGGCTCCAGCGGCGTCACGCGTTGCGCACCGGGCGGGAGCGCGGCGGCGAGATCGCCGGCGGCCTGGCGCAGCGCGTCGAGCAGCGAGCGCACGACAAACGTCCGCACGCCGGGTTCGCTGCGGAACCGCACCTCGCGCTTCGCGGGATGTACGTTCACGTCGACCGCTTGCGGCTCGATCTCCAGGAAGAGGAACGCCAGCGGGTAACGCCCCTTCGGCAGATGCTGCTGGTAGCTCTCGATCAGCGCGTAAGCCAGGGTCTTCGTATCCACCGGACGCCGGTTCACGAACGTGATCATCTCGTGGCGCGTCGCGCGGCTCGCGCCGGGTTTGCCGATCAGGCCGGTGAGCCGCATCCCCTCGCCCGCCGCCTCGACGGGCAGCAGCGCCTCGGCCGTCTGGCGTCCGAAGATCGCGGCGACGCGCTCCAGCAGCGAGCGGCACGGCGGCGACTGGAAGATCGTGCGCCCGTCCTCGATGAGCGTGAACGCCACCTCCGGGTGCGCCAGCGCGTAGAACCGCACGCACTGGATGATGTGCGCCGCCTCGGTCGAGTCGCTCTTGAGAAACTTCCGCCGCGCCGGCACCGGATGGAAGAGGTTCGCCACCGTGATGCGCGTGCCGGGCGGCATGCCGCAGTCGCGCACGTGCACGAACTTGCCGCCGTTGACGAGGATCTCCGTGCCCGTCTCCGCCGCGGCTGGACGCGTCCGCATCTCGAAGCGCGAAACACTGGCGATCGACGGCACCGCCTCGCCGCGGAAGCCGAAGGTGTGCAGCGCGTCGAGGTCGGTCGCCTCGGCGATCTTGCTCGTGGCGTGGCGCTCGAGCGCGAGCAGCGCGTCGTCGCGGTCCATGCCCTTGCCGTTGTCCTCGACGCCCATCAACGACCGCCCGCCGTGCGCGAACTCGACCGTCACGCGCGTGGCGCCGGCATCGAGGCTGTTCTCGACCAGCTCG
>JAEXPQ010000030.1 GCA_023446735.1 Verrucomicrobiota bacterium | reverse complement strand
GCCGCGGCGAACTTCTGCGTGTCGATCGTGGCGGAGGTGACGACGATGCGCAGGTCGGGCCGGCGGTGGCGCAGGCGGTTGAGGTGGCCGAGGAGGAAATCGATGTTGAGCGATCGCTCGTGGGCTTCGTCGACGATGATCGTGTCGTAGCCGCGCAGGTCGCGGTCGGCCTGGGCTTCGGCGAGCAGCATGCCGTCGGTGAGGAACTTCACGACGGTCTGGCGCGAGGTCTGGTCGTTGAAACGGATCTTGCAGCCCACCTCGCGGCCCCACGGCACGTCGAGCTCCTCGGCCACGCGGCGCGAGACGGAGAGCGCGGCGACGCGGCGCGGTTGCGTGCAGGCGATGCGCCCGCGACGCCCGCGTCCGGCCTCAAGGCAGAACTTCGGCAGCTGCGTGGTTTTGCCCGAGCCGGTTTCGCCCGAGAGGATCACGACCGGGTGGTCGCGGATCGCGCGCACGATCTCCTCGCGGCGTGCCGTGATCGGCAGCTCCGGCGGGAACTCGAGCCGCCAGGCGGGCGGTTCGTGGCGGCGTTGGTGCGGCGCGTGGTCCATGAAGTCGAGGGAACGTTGTCCCGCAAAGCGGGCCGCCGGGGAAGCGCGAAACGCGGGGGGTGGCGCGGGTTGCGCGGCCGTCCGGGCTTCCTCACGGGAACGAATCGGCACGCTTCACGACCTGGGGAACGGGAGTCGCATGAACGTGCTTTCGGAAGCCACGGCCGCACGATCCGGCCGGCGTTGGTCTCTGCGGTGGTTTGCTTTCGGATGGGGAGCGGCGTTGCCGGCGACGGGTTTCACGACACTGTTACCATCGCGTGCTTTGGTTTTGGGGTAGAACACCGATCATAGCGCCTCCTTCCCCGATGAGCAGCAGCGAAGAATACATCCAGCAACTCGACTCCGTCGGGTTTCCGGCCGCTCCGGAGGTGGTGCTGAAGCTGTCGCAACTGCTGCGGACCGAGTGGGTGATGGCCGAGCAACTCGCCGAGGTGGCCATGCTGGATGCCACCGTCTCGGCGCGCGTGCTGCGACTGGCCAACTCCGTCTACTACCGGGGCAAGGGCATCAAATCCATCGCCGAGGCCGTGGTGCGCATCGGGATCGATGGCGTGCGCGATGTCACCTACGCGCTGTCGTTGATGCGGACGCTGCGGCCCATGCAGTTTTCCCACCGTCAGTATTGGCGGCATTGCCTGGCGGTCGCGCAGGCGACCCAGATCCTGCAACGGCGGGCGACGAAGGTCTCGATCTCGCCGACCGAACTCCATGCCGCGGGGCTGTTGCACGACATCGGGATGCTCGTGCTCGACCGTGCGCTCGGGGTGGGTTACGGGCGGATTTTGGCGAACGCGCACGAGAGCGGGCGGCCGCTGTTCGCGGTCGAGCGCGAGATGATCGACACCGACCACGCCGACGTCGGCGCGCGCTTGCTCGAGCGTTGGCATTTGCCCGAGATGCTGGTGCAGGCGACGGCGGCGCACCACGATCCGGCGGGCGAGGGCGATCCGGCGGCGCAGATGATCTACCTCGCGGATTTTGTCTGCAACCTGCACGCGGTGCACAACGGCACCGCCTACCGCCCGGAGACCAGCGCGGCCGAAGTGTGGGCGGCGCTGGGCATCGACGAGCGCGAGTTGCCCGAGATCCTCACGGAGGTCGACGCCAGCCTCGACAAGGCCGACGCGATCCTCGCCGCCGCGGCGTGAGGGAGCCTCTTCCTCTCGGGAACCTATCGCCGGTTCGGTGGGTTGCTGGCGCGCGCCGGGTGCCGGCGCGACTACGGCTGGTAGAGCCAGTAGCGGCGGGTCTGCTGCTGGTAGGCGACGGCGCGTTGGCGCCATTCCTCGTGCAGCGCGGCGACGTTGGTCTTCGCGCCGTCGCGCACGAGGGCCTGCCAGAGGGCGCGGGAGCCGGTGTGTTTGCGGAAGAGGTCGGCGTCGTTGGCCGGGGCGTGGGCGAACGGGTTCTTCGGGTTCCAGGCGGCGGCGAGCTGCATCATGTGCAGGCTCAGCTCGGTGGGGCGCCAGGCGTTCCAGTCGGTGATCTCGGTGTACACGCCGCGCATGGCGTTGCCCTTGCTGTCGGTGGTGCCGATCACGCTGAAGGAGACGCCGGGCAGGCGCAGGGCGTCGAGCGCGCGTTTGAGCTCCTCGGGGCTCTTCTGGGGGAAGCTGAGGGTGCGGAACGGATACCCGGTGCCGATGCCGTGCTTGAAGCCGCCGATCTCGCAGCCCAGACCGGTCATGGCGTAGCCGGCGGCGGAGCCGAAGTTGCGCATCATGGGCGAGGTGGGCACGAACTTCAGGCCGGTCTCGGGCCAACGCATCGAACGCCGCCAGCCCTTCATCGCGATCACGGTGAGTTTGCCCTTGGTGCGAACCGCCTCGGGCACGGAGAGGACGCCCGGGGTGTTCTTGGCGAGGATGGCGAGTTCGCCGATGGTGAGCCCGTGGACGTACGGCACCCGAAACGAGCCGACATAGCTCATGAGATCGGCGTCGAGCGGAGGGCCGTCGACCTTGAGGCCGCCCAGGGGATTCGGACGGTCGAGGACGATGACCTCCTTGCCGTTCTCAAAACAGGCCTCCATGCAGACCTTCATCGCACTGATGAAGGTATAGCTGCGGGTGCCGATGTCCTGCAGGTCGATGACGAGGGCATCGATCGACTTGAGCTGGCCGGGCGTGGGTTTGCGGGACCGTCCGTTGTAGAGGGAGAACACCGGCAAGCCCGTGCCGGGATGGACTCCATCCTGGTAGTTCTTGCTGGCCGGGATGGTGCCGTCGATGCCGTGTTCGACGCCGTAGAGCGCGACGAGCTGCACGCCCGGGGCGCGGCGGAGAACCTCGATCGTGCTCGTGCCGCGGCGGTTCACCCCGGCCGGATGGGTGAGCAGCCCGAGGCGTTTGCCGCGCACGGCGACGAAGCCGTCGGCTTCGAGCACATCGATGCCGAGCATGACCGGATGGATGCGTTCGGCGGGCCGGGCGACGACGGAGGCGATCGGGGTGGCGGGGGTGGCTGTGGGCTTGGCCTCGGAGCAGCCGAAGCCGCAGAGCGCCAGGACGAGTGTGGCCAGGAAACGGAGACGAAGCAGCGGGCGCGCGGCCGTGGGGAACATGGCGGCCTACTTTTGGCGCGAGGCCGGGCGCGTCGAGGAGAAAGGGCGCCGGCGGAAAGCGGAGGACGTGGATTGCGCGGGTGCGCTGCGGCGGCCGGAGGGACGCGGGGTGTCGCGCGGGGGTGATCGCGCTGCTCGCGCGGGGCCCTTGGCGATGACCGACTCCGCGCGAACGTCCCGGGCTACGGTCCGGGGGTGACCTCTCGCACGGCGGCGGCGAGCAACTCCGGTGCGCGGGCGAGGGCCTCGGTCAGCGGGAGGCCGGCCGGGGTAATGGCGCGGGTCGCGACGTCGGCGGGCAGCGCGCCGACGGGGAGTTGGCCGAGCGAGCCGGCGAGGACGAGCGTGCGTTTGCCGGCGGCGGCAGCGGCGGCGAGGAGCGCGCCCGGGCCTTTGCCGCCGAGCGAGGTGGTGTCGAAACGACCTTCGCCGGTGATCACCAGGTCCGCGGCCGCGAGCCGGCGGTCGAGGTCGAGCCATGCGTGCACGAGTGCCCAGCCCGTGACGAGTTGCGCGCGCGCGGCGGTCATGAGGCCGAAGGCGATGCCGCCGGCGGCGCCGGTACCGGGGGCCGAGGCGAGGGCGGCCGGTTGGCCGCAATGTGTGGCGAGGCGCGTGGCCATGCGCGCGGTCGCGGTTTCGAGTGCGGGCAGGTCGGAGGGGGCGAGACCCTTCTGCGGCGCGTAGATCGCGGCGGCGCCGGCGGGGCCAAGGAGCGGATTGGTGACGTCGCAGGCGACGCGCAGCGGCGGGAACGCGGCGGGCACGTGACCGGCGAGGCGCGCGATGTGCTCCCACGCGGAGGTGGTTGGTGGGAAGATCGGCAAGCCGCGCTCGTCGTAGAAGCGCAACCCCAGTGCTGCAAGCGCGCCGAGCCCGAGGTCGTGCGTGGCGCTGCCGCCCACGCCGAGGAGGAGGGCGCGGGCGCCGCGGTTGGCGGCGGCGACGAGCAGCTGGCCGGTGCCGTAGCTGGTGGTGCGCCAGGGGTTGCGCTCGGCGGGCGGCACGAGGGCGAGGCCGCTGGCGGCGGCCATCTCGACGAGGGCGATTGTATCGGTATCGCGGAGCGCGGGGAGGGCGAGGTGATCGCGGGCGGCGCCGGGAATCTGCGCCCAGCGCACGAGCCCAAACGCGGCGGTGCGCGCTTCGCCGAGTGGGCCGACGACGCGGGCGGGGACGAGTTCGCCGCCGGCCGCGGCGGTCAGGATCGCGGCGAAGCCGTCGCCGCCGTCGGCGAGTGGCGCGGAGTCGATCTCCCAATCGGGGTGCGCGGCGCGGAGTGTGTCGGCTGCGATCGCGCAGGCGGCGGGCGCGGTGAGTGAGTCCTTGAACTTATCGAAGGCGACGAGGACGCGCATTCCGGTGGACGTTTAGCGGTGGCCGGTCGCCGGTGATCGGCCGAGATACCGCGCCAGCCAGGTGGTGGCGCCGGGTTCGTCAGTGAAGGCGCCGTCGAGTTGGGCTTCGTAGGCGGCGGCGAGGATCTCGCGGAAACGCGGGCCGGGTGCGAGGCCGGTGGCGACGAGGTGGCGGCCGAGCAGGAGCGGCTTCGGGGCGGCGTCGGCGATGGCGAGGATGCGGGCGGCGGTGGCGAGTTGCTCGATACGGTGCTCGCTGGCGGGGTCGCGGCGGGGTGGTCGGCCGAGATGGTCGGCCCAGAGGATGAGAACGAGCTGCTCGATCGTCGCGGGCGCGAGGCGGCGGGCGAGGCGGCGCAGGAATGGCGCGCCGGGCTCGGCGCCGGTGGCCCAGCCGAGATGGGCGAAGTGGTTCTCGACGAGCACGCGCACGAAGGGCCGGGTGTCGAGCGGCGAGCCGAGGCGGGCGAGGAAGGTGTCGGCGAGCGGACCGCCGGCGTTGTCGTGGTCGGGGCTCACCCAGCGCAGGCGGCCGCGTTTCTCCTCCTGGCGCGTGGTCGCGGGCTTGCCGAAATCATGCGCGAGGATGGCGAACATCAGGTCGCGACGCGTGTTCGCGTCGAGCGCCTGCCAGGCGGGGAGCGCGGCGAGGGCGTCGCAGCAGTGGCAGGTGTGCACGAATACGTCGCCCTCGGGGTGCCACTCGGGGTCCTGCGGCGTGCCGACGAGCGCGGCGACCTCGGGGAAGTGCGCGAGCCAGCCGGTCTCGGCGAGCACGCGCAGACCGGCGGCGGGGCGGCGGCTGTGCGCGGCCCATTTCTCCCACTCGACCCAGACGCGCTCGACCGGGAGTTCGGCGAACGTGCCCGCGATCTCGCGACAGAGCGCGGCCGTCTCCGGCGCGAGGCGCAGGTCGAAGCGGCCGGCGAACTGCATCGCGCGCAGCACGCGGAGCGGGTCCTCGACAAAGGCGGCGCTGGTGTGGCGCAGCACGCCGGCGGCGAGGTCGGCGCGGCCGCCGTGCGGGTCGAGCAGCTCGCCGGTGAACGGGTCGAGCGCCATCGCGTTGAGGGTGAAGTCGCGGCGGGCGAGCGCCTCGGCCGGGGTGAGGGTTGGGTCGACGCCGACGGTGAAGCCGCGGTGGCCGGCGGCGACCTTGGACTCGCGGCGGGGCAGGGCGAAGTCGTAGTCGACGCCGCCGAGGCGCAGCTTGATCACGCCGAAACTCTTCCCGACCGGATCGGTGGGCCCGAACCGCGCGAGGGTGGCGGCGAGTTGTTCGGGGGTGACCCCGTAGACCTCGATGTCGAAGTCCTTGGCGGTGCGGCCGCTCAGCCAGTCGCGCACACAACCGCCCACGAGCAGAGGTCGGCCTGCGGCGCGGACCGCTTCCAGCGCGGCGAACAGGGGCGCGGGAAGGGAGGGCGGGGCGGGCGGCTCGGCGGCGTCGGTCGGCACAGGGCCAGGTTGGTGGCGCGGCGGGAGTGTTGCACGCGTTTTGCGCCTCAGGTGGAGCGCGGGCGCAGCGCCAGGCCGATGGCCAACCAGCCGGCGAGGAAACAGCATCCGCCGAGCGGCGTGACGGGCCCGAGCCAGCGCGGGGCTCCGAGGGCGATGGCGTAGAGCGAGCCCGAGAACAGCACGATGCCGGCGGCGAACAGATCGCCGGCGCGGGAGAGGCGCCGGGCGACGAGCGGCTCGGTTTCGCGGCACAGATGGAGGGCCAGGGCCAGGAGCGCCACGGCGTGGATCAGGTGGTACAGGACCGCGGTCTCCCACGTGTCGACCCGGCCGCGGGCCGCGAGGATCTGGTGCAGCGCATGGGCCCCGAAGGCGCCGGCGGCGACGGCGGTGAGGCCGGAGCCGACAGCAAAGACGATTGATCTTCCGTGGGGAGCAGGCATAGGTGCGTCGAGTCAGTGTTCAGGTTTTCACCGCAGCGCGGAGGTTTCGGGGAACCGGGATCGTCGTGCCGTGGTCGCCTGCTTGGTGCAAGTTTCCCGAGAGCGCGACCGCCGGGTCGTGCCGGAAAAAACAACAAACTAACGAAGCCACAAACTATGAAGAAAACATTCGCCCTGTGCGCCGTGCTCGCCGCCTGCGCCACCGCGTTCGCCGCCGACGATGCCGTGGAGACGGAGTCCTCGTACTCCATCACGGTCGATTTCCCCTATGTCACGAAGTACGTCTTCCGTGGCGTGGAGCTGAGCCGCGACTCGCTCCAGCCCTCCGTCGAGCTCGCCTCCGGCGATTTCTACGCCGGCCTGTGGAACAACACTCCGTTGCGCAACGAGCACGACGGCGACGCCTCCCAGGAAATCGACCTCTATCTCGGCTACGCGCCGCAGCTCACCGAGAACCTGAAGGGCGACTTCGGCATCACCTGGTACTGGTATCCCTGGCTCGACGGCAACGGCGACGACAACTCGGTCGAGGTCTTTGCGGGGCTCAACTACACCCTGGGCAACTTCACCCCCTCGGTGTATCTGTATCGCGATCTCGATCTCGAGGTCACGACCGCGCAGTTCGCCCTCGGTTACAGCATCCCGCTCAAGGACCTCGGCACCTCGTTCGACCTCTCGGCCTCGGTCGGCGCCGTGCTGCCCGACGAAGGCGAGGACTACTGCTACTATTCGTTCGGCGTGAACATCCCGTATAAGCTCTCCGACTCCGTGAAGCTCAACCTCGGCGTCTCCTACACCGAGAACGATCTCGATGGCGGCGAAGACCCCGGCGTGTGGGGTACGGTCGGCATCACCGCGAGCTTCTGAGTTCGCTTCCGCCGCGATTCCCTTCGTTCGCGAGCCCGTCCTCCGCCCGGAAGGCGGGCTCGCTGTTTGGGGGCGCTCGCGGCCGTTTCCCGAAGTTTCCGACAAAACCATTGACAAGCTCGCCGCCCCCACGTTTTTCTCCGCCCCTTTTCCGTTCATGAAGACCTTTCTTGCCAAGAAGGAGACCGTCCAGCCCAAGTGGTATCTCATCGATGCCGAGGGTCAGGTTTTGGGCCGTCTCGCCGTCAAAGCCGCCAA
>JAEXPQ010000336.1 GCA_023446735.1 Verrucomicrobiota bacterium | reverse complement strand
AGCTTGCTCGCGCTCCGGCAGGCGCGAGCAAGCTCGCTGCCCTACTCAAGCGATCCCGCTTTGTTTCCTTCGTTGGTTCCTGTCGTCCGAAGAGTATTCAGTGCGCGCCTGCGGCCGGCGCGTGGATCTGGAAGCGTCCGCCGGCCTCGAGCAGGGCGAGGAAGTAGAGCAGGCCGTTGTAGTAGCGCCAACGGCCATCGGGCGGCGGGGCGTCCCAGAGGCGCTGCACAAAGGGGCGCGCGTTCTCCGGGTCGGCGGCGAGGCCGGCGACCGCGGCCATCGCGAAGAGGCCGATCGAGTCGTCGGTCGAGATCGGTTTGCCGTCGAGGGTGTAGCGGTCGGGGATGAATTCGCCCTGGGAGCGCAGGAAGCGCAGCACGCGGTTACTCTGCTCGATCTGCCACGGATCGGCGGCAAACCAGGCGTGGTCGAGCGCGACGTGCGCGAGGGTGCGCCACGCATCGTACTGGAAATGACCCTTCTCACCGTCGAGCGGACGCCCGTCGAAATGCGCGTACTCGGACATGAGTCCGGTCTTCGGATGCGCGGCCTTGCGGAAGTAGGCGCGGCTCTCGGCGGCGCATTCCGCCCAGAACCGCCGACCCTCCTCCGAGCGGTCCCAGCGGGCCCACAGCTCGTAGAAGAACGGGAGATGGTAGGACGGGTCGGTGAAACCGCTGGCCCACGCCGTAGGGGCGAAGACGACCTGCCGATGCTCGGCGGAGAAGATCGCGGTGATCTCGCCGCCGCGGTCGTTGTTGCGCATGCCGTCGAGGATCGCCTGCGCCTCGGCGGCGTAATCGATGTCGCCGGGGGTTGCCCCCCAGCGATTGGCGGCGAAGAGCAGCGTCATCGCGAACCATTCCTCGCCGTCGCTTGCGGAGCCGGGGTCGATGTGCGTGCCGTTGAACCGGCACTGCCAGGCGAAGTAGCCGCGGCGCGGGCCGGCGGCGTGGTACATGTGGGTCTTCACCCAGCGCCAGAGGCGGTCGAACTCGGGGCGTTTGTCCAGCTGCACCGCGAGCATCATCCCGTAGGACATGCCTTCGCTGCGCACGTCCTGGTTGCCGATGTCGGCAATGTAGGCCTGGTCGGTGCCGACGGGATAGAAGAGCCTCTGGTCGGCGTCCCGCCCGTGGAAAAAGTGCGCCCAGGCCGCGTCGATCTTCGCCTGCACCTCGGCGTCGGATTTGCCGAGGAGCTCGATGAAGAGGTTGCGGTGCCGGCCGGTGGCAAAGGCGCCGGCTGCCGGTGTCGCGGGCGGTGGCGTGGCGCAGGCGGTGAGGGCAAACGAGGCGACGAGGGCGAGAGCCAGGACGAGGTGACGCAGCGGCATGGGGTAGAGTAGACGCGACGGCCCGGGCTCAACCGGCACCATGCGATTTCTGCGATGGGGGCGGCGTTTGCGACGCCCGTGGGCCGCCGCCGGCTCCGGTTGCTGGAGGAGGACAGAGGGCGTCGCCCGCAGGCACATCAGGCTTGATTGAACTTCTTCCGGCGATCCTCAAGGACATCCTGAATCTCAAGGTTAAGCTTCTTGGTGATCGGATAGAATAAGAGCGCCGCAGACGCCAAGAAGAACGGAACCGAAGCCCAAATGGTGGCGTTCATCCTGATACCCTCCAACGCCGTCGGACTCTGCGCCTCATTGGCGACATAGCCGTAGTAGGTAAGCAGGCCGCCAATGATCGCACCACCGAATCCAAGCCCCGCCTTCAGCGCGAAAACAACACCCGCATAGACGAAGCCAGTCGCACGACGGCCGGTTTGCCATTCGGAGTAATCCGCCACATCCGCGATCATCGCCCAGAGCAACGGGATGGTCGGACCGTAGCAGGCGGGCCAGATCAAGCTCATGATGAGTAGCGAGCCAATCCCGTTCGCCGGGATGAAGTAGATCGCCGCGGTGACCACCGCAGTGCAGAACACGCCCGTGGTGAAGACCGTCTTCTTGCCAAAACGCTCAGCGAGCGACTTCGAGAGGAGCACGCCGATTATGGTCACCACGTTGCCGGCCATGTTGAAGATGCTGAAGCCAACGGAGGTGACGTTCGAAGCATCCTTTTTCATGATGAAGCCAAAGGCATCGAGAAGGCTCGTCCCCCAACCGCTCTGGCTGGGATCAACATTGCCGAGGCCGATGCGGTTCACGAATTCGAGGAGCGCCCCCTTATCCACGAAATACGAGAAGTAATAATACATGCCGCTACCGCGGAGGGCCAAGGTCGTGAAGATGAAGAGCGTCACCACGAAGATCACCACCCAGGGTTTGCAGCTGAAGACATCCTTGATGTCCTGTTTCACGGAGCTCTTCTGCTTGGGATCCGGCTTGATTCGCTCCTTCGAGGACAAGGCCGCCACGATGTAGAACACGACCGCGAGCGCTCCGAAAATGCCGAAAGTCACCGAGTAACCGTGGGCCTTGTCGGCGCCGCCGAACTTGTCGACGAGCGGAAGGGTGAACCCCTGCACCACGAGAGTCGCCGCCATCGCGGCCACGAAGCGATACTGCGCGAGGCTCGTGCGCTCGCTCACGTCGCCGGTCATCACACCGTTGAGCGCCGAATACGGCGTATTGTTGGCCGAGTAGACCATCATGAGCAGCGCGTAGGTGACGCAGACGTAGGCCATCTTCGCACCCCCGCCGAAGGACGGCACCGTGTAGGCGAGCCAGAGGATGAGGCCGAAGGGCACCGCGGTCCACAGCACCCACGGGCGGAACTTGCCCATGCGGGTCTCGGTGCGGTCCGCCACGATTCCCATGACCGGGTCAAACACCCCGTCCAGAAGCCGCACGACAAGGAACAACACACCGATGGCCGCCGCGGACACGCCCATCACGTCCGTGTAGAACGTGGTCTGGTACATGATCATCGCCTGGAAGAAGAAGTTGGTCGCGGCGTCGCCGAGCGAATAGCCGGCCTTCTCGCGGAAGGAGAGGCGTTGGGGAGCGTGGCTCATGGGCACAATGCGGGGGTTGGGTTTGGGAAACTCTGACGGAAAACGGAAAAGGGACGCGGCCGGGCGGGCCGCCGCGACGCGCTACTCGCGCAGCCAGAGGAGCGTCGTGACGCCGCGCGGGTAGTAGCGGCTGCCGCAAGTCACGCCGGTCTCGCTGTTGATCTGGTCGCACATGGCGTGCTCGCCGCAGCCGGGGCGGCGCTGCCAATCGGCGTGCACGCGGTCGGCGGCACGGGCGGCGGCGGTCATCGCCTCGGGGAAGAGCCGGCGCACGACATGCTGCGCGATCGCGATCTTGCTGAACCAAGTATTCGTGCTCGTGCTGCTCATCTTCCAGCCGCCGGACTTGCCGTCGAGGCAGACGCCGGGCCGGAGGATGCCGCAGAGGTGCTTCGAGAGCAGGCCGAGCAGCTCGGCGAAACGGCCGTTGCGGTCGGTCGCCTCGGCGAGGCCGAGGTAGAGCGGATACACGAAGCCCTCGACCGCCGGAATGATCCGCGAACGGTTGCCTTTTTCGAACACGGCCGGGAACGACTGCGTGTCGGGCTCGAACTTCGTGGCGAGCGTCTTGGCGAGGAGATCGGCGGTGGCACGGGCGGCGGCGGAGTCGGCCTTGCGGCCGAGGCGCTTGAACGCCTGCTCGAGCAGCACCCAGGCGCCGAGCGTCTTCACCGCCAGATAGAGGTTGTTGCGCGCTTGGCCGAGGGAGACGTCGAGGCTGTCGTAGGTCGTGATCTCGGCGCCGTCGAGTCCGCAGCGGGCGCTGTCGTGCTTGAGGATACCGTCGCGCAGTTTCGGATTCGGATGGTCGCGGCGGCGCAGGCTCTCGGCGCAGGCGAGGAGCACCGGCTGACGTTTGCGCAGCCACTTCACGTCGCCGGTCTTCTCCGCGTAGGTCACCGCGCAGAGCACCCAGTTGAGGAGCTGCTCCATCGTCATGTGGCTGAAGCAGCCGTGGAGATGGTCGCACTCGTAGCTGGAGTGGCCGGGCGGGGTGAAATGGTTCATCACCCCCATGTCGTGCGTGAAGGAGATCCCGCCGGGCACGGGCTTGCCGCCGACGACGATCTTGTCGGTGTACGAGTAGCGGTCGACGAAGAGGTCGAGCGCGTCGCGCACGGCCCACGGGGTCCACTCGAGCTCCCAGAAGAGGTGGTCGACGGTGAGGTCGAACGTATTCACCATCCGGTACTCACCCTCGTTGACGACCCAGAGCGGCTTGCCCTTGTACCAGAGGAGCTGGGTGCTGCCGAGGTAGCTGTGGGCGGCCTGGGCGAGGAGGAAGCGCTGGTCGGCGCCGAGCTTGGCGCGGTCGAGCTCGCGGTCGCGCTGGGCGGCGATCTTCTCGTACTTGGCGCGGTGCGCCAGACCGTGCTCGAGGACGTCCTCGAGGCTGGCGAAGAACTGCGCGTAGGCGTAGCCGGCGGGGATGCCGGTGGTGACGATGCCGCCCTGGTAGAAGCCGAGCACGAGCGGGAAACGCTTCCGCTGGCGTGCCGGCACCTTGAAAATGAGCGCGCTCTCCCCGCCGATAACATGTACCCCCCGGTAATCTCGGAACTTGGGAGCGAAAACATCAAACCCAAGCCGTTGTTCTACGGCGGAGGAGCGCGCAGTGACGTAGCCGAAATCCGGACCGACCGCAAAACCCGGCAGGTTGAGTCCTGCATCCTGCACGGGTCGTTGCAGGCGATCCAGCTCGCCTACGCCAAACATCAACTCGACCGGCTCGTCGCCGGTCCGATTGTCGAACTCGATCCAGCCGTTGACGACCGGGGCGAGCGCGAAGCGGGCTGCCGGGCGCGACAGGGTCGCGGGATCGAGCAGCTGCGAGAAAGGGGAAAGCAGGCTGAAGCCGAAACGGCCGGCTCCGGCCCGCCACGTGTCGCTGGCCCAGCCGAGCGTGCGCTGGTACTCGAGCGACTCGAGCATCCGGAACCCGGTCGGAGCGACCGAGTTGCCCGGATCGGCGCCGGTGAAGGCGCCCTCGTTGGACTGCGGCGGGCGGAAGAACGGCAGCATCTGCCATTCGGAGCCCGCGGCGCCGGTGCGGAAACCGACGTACACGTTCTGCCGCCCTGCGCCGCGCAGCGACTGCCCGAACCCGCCGGGGCTGCC
The DNA here is from genome assembly GCA_023446735.1 of Verrucomicrobiota bacterium. Taxonomy (GTDB): domain Bacteria; phylum Verrucomicrobiota; class Verrucomicrobiia; order Opitutales; family Opitutaceae; genus CAJCBL01. The sequence goes on along the minus strand of JAEXPQ010000336.1, from coordinate 18,952 downwards.
GACCAGCCCGATCGAAAAGCTCGCGAACGCGCCGAACGGGGCGTGTTGCGCGTGGTAGCTCTCGACGGCGGGGTTGGCCGGAGCGGTCATGGCGGGTGGGGGGAGCCGCGCAGCTGGACGATCAGCCGTGCAGGTAGGTGTTGAGGAGGTTCTCGAGGTACTCCTGCTTGCCGGACTTGAGGGTCGGCTCGCCGAGCTTGTGGACGATCTGCTCGAGTTCCTTGAAGCCGATCTTCTTCTTCTCGATGTCCTTGCCGAAGCCGGTGTCGAACGAGGAGTAGCGCTCCTTCACGAAGGCCTCGAACTTGCCGTCGGCGAGGATCCGGCGGGCAGTCTTGAACGCGAGGGCGTACGCATCCATGCCGCCGATATGCGCGTGGAAGAGATCCTCCGGATCGACGGACGGACGACGGAGCTTGGCGTCGAAGTTGAAGCCACCGGTGCCGAGGCCGCCGGCCTTGAGGATGGAGACCATCGCCAGCGTGAGCTCCTTGACGTCGGTGTTGAACTGATCGGTGTCCCAGCCGAGGAGGAGGTTGCCGGTGTTGGCGTCGATCGAGCCGAGCATGCCGGCCGCCGCGGCGACCTCGATCTCGTGCTGGAAGGTGTGGCCGGCGAGCGTGGCGTGGTTGGTCTCGATGTTGAACTTGAAATGCTTGTGCAGGCCGTAGGTGCGGAGGAAGCCGATGCAGGTCGCGCAGTCGAAGTCGTACTGGTGCGTGGTGGGCTCCTTCGGCTTGGGCTCGATGAGGAACTGGCCCTTGAAGCCGATCTCCTTGGCGTAATCGACCGCCATCTGGAGCATCGTGGCGAGGTGCTCCTGCTCGCGCTTCAGGTTGGTGTTGAGGAGGGTCTCGTAGCCTTCGCGGCCACCCCAGAACACGTAGTTCTCGCCGCCGAGCTCGAGGGTGACCTCGAGGGCCTTCTTGATCTGCGAGGCGGCGTAGGCGAAGACGTGGGCGTCGGGATTGGTGGCGGCGCCGCACATGAAGCGCGGGTTGGAGAAGGCGTTGGTGGTGCCCCAGAGGAGCTTCACGCCGGTGGCCTTCTGCAGCTCCTTCGCGTGGGCGACGACCTTGTCGAGAGCCTTGTTGGTCTCGGCGAGGGTCTTGCCCTCGGGGGCGATGTCGCGGTCATGGAAGCACCAGAACGGCGAACGGATCTTCTGGAAGAACTCGAAGCCGGCATCGAGGCGCTTGAGCGCGATGGCGACCGGGTCCTTGCCGGCCTCCCACGGGCGGGAGATCGTGCCGGGGCCGAACGGATCGGAACCGACGCCGCGGAACGCGTGCCAGTAGGCGATGGAGAAGCGCATGTGCTCGGCCATCGTCTTGCCGTCGATCACCTCGTCGGGATTGTAGTGCTTGAACGCGAGGGCGTTCGCGGATTGCGGGCCTTCGAAGGCGATGGCGGGCGTGGAGAAGAAAGAAGTGCTTTTCTTTTTCATGGGAAGAGCCGGGGGATAATCAGAAGCAGGCCGCGGAGTCGAGCGGGCAGGGCCCCGTCCCTCAATCGAGCCTGAGTGCTAACGATAGAATTGCACTCCGGCCCGGCCGCGCTTTGCTCGCGCCCATGAACCGCCCCCGCGTCACCCTCGCCGACATCGCCGCCAAGGCCGGCGTGCACGTGACGACCGTCTCCCTCGCCCTGCGCAACAGCCCGCGCCTGCCTGCCGCCACCCGCGAGCGCATCCAGTCGCTGGCCAAGGAGCTCGGATACGCACCCGATCCCATGCTCCAGGCGCTGGTCGCCTACCGCAGCGGGGCCGCCGCGCGGCGCAGCCCGCCCACCCTCGCCTACGTCACCAACTGGAACACCCGGTTCGGCTGGCGCGAGGTCACCGCGCATCCGAATTTTTTTGACGGGGCCGCCGCCCGTGCCCGGGAGCTCGGCTACAACCTCGAGCACTTCTGGATGCGCGAGCCCGGCCTCACCCACGGCCGCCTCAGCCGCATCCTCCACACCCGCGGGATCAACGGCGTCGTCATCGCCTCCCATGTGCGCGAGATCGACGAGGCGTTGCAGTTCGACTGGAGCCGCTTCGCCGCGGTTAAGATCGACTACTTCCCGCACGAGCCGCAGCTGCCCGTCGTCACCAACGACCAGCTCCAGATCATCCGCCTGGCGATGCAGCGGGTGATCGCGCGCGGCTACCGCCGGATCGGCTTCGTCATCGACGAGGGCTGGGACATCACGGTCGACCACCTCTACCTCGCCGGCTTCCTCTGGGAGCAACAACGCCTGCCCGCGGCGGACCGCCTGCCGCCGTTCCTGCTGCCGAACCAGGAGCCGCTCGCCGAGTGGTTGCAGCGCCACCGGCCCGACGTGCTCATCGGCAAGACCGAGTTCGTCACCGACACCTTCAAGGCGCTGGGCCTGCGCATCCCCAAGGACCTCGCGTTCGTCGACATCTTCCTCGAGGACACCACCGGGAAGACCGCCGGCGTCGTCCAGAACCACACAGAGGTGGGCCGCCTCGCCGTCGAGCTGCTCGCCGGCCAGCTCCAACAGAACAAATACGGTATCCCCGCGATCTCGACGACCACCTACGTCGAGGGCACCTGGCGCGACGGCCGCTCGCTGCCCGCCCGGACCTGAACGCCGGGCTGGAACCGGCAGAGCGGCGAGACCCCGGGCGGGCACCGGGCCGGCCGTCAGAACGCCGTTCGGCGGCGGCGTCAGCTCGCCGCTCGACCGACGGGCGGCCCACGACCACGGAGATCGGCCAGCGCACGTAACTAAATTTCTGTTTCTCGCAGGCTCTCCCGCGGGCTCCGATGCGCCGCCGGCCGGCCCTCCCCGCCCCTCCATGCGTCCCGGTTGACAGCACGCCGAGGGGGCGCCGTGATGCCGATTTCTCCGGCCCTCTCCCCTGCGCACCGTGTCCCGAATACTCGCCCGTCCCTCTCGTTCCGTCTGGATTCTCGCCCTGATCGCCCTGCTCCTGCTGTTGGTCGGACTGCGGTACGAGCCCGGGTACGGCTTCACGGCGCTCACCCAGTTCTCCACCGACTTCGCCCCGTGCCAGAAGGCGGTGCTCGCGACCATCCCGCACCACGTGCGGGCCCCGACGGGGTTCGACGGGCAGTTCTATTGCCAGTTGGCGATCGATCCCCTGTTGCGCGAGCCGGATACGCCCGCCGCGCTCGACAACCCGGTGTTCCGCGCGCGGCGCATCCTCGTCCCGTTGCTGGCCCACCTTCTGGGAGGCGGTCGACCGTACTGGATCGTCCATGTCTATCCGCTACTCAACGTCCTCTTCTGGCTGCTGTTGCTCCAGCTCCTCCTTCGCTCGGCGCCCGACGACTCCGGTTTCACCCGCTGGGCGATCACGGCAGTCCTCTTCTCCACCGGGACGCTGGAAAGCGTGCGGCTGGCCTTGCTGGATCTGCCGGCGACGTACTTCGCCGTCCTGCCGAGTCTGCTGGGCACAGCGGCGACGGCGTCCGTGCTGTCCTTGGCGGCGGGCTGCCTCGCCCGCGAGACCGGGGTGCTCGCCGCAGCGGCGTACCTTGTTCGACCCGCGCCGGTCCGGCGGCCGTTCTGGGCCCGGGCGGGGCTCGGCGCGCTGGTGATTCTCCCGTTCACGCTCTGGCTGGTGTACCTGAGTTACCGCCTGGAACCGGCCTTCGTGCCCCGCAGCCCGCTGGGCGCCCCCCTCGTTCATCTGGTGCACGCCTTCGGGTTCAATGTCGGCCGCATCGCCACCACCGCCAGTCCCGGCGCGATGGCCGCGGTGCTGATCATGGCGGGCCTGGTCGCCCAAGGCGCGTTCCTCTGGACCCACCGACGCCTCGACGATCCGCTCTGGCGCACCGGCGCGGTCTTCTCCGTGCTCTTCCTCTTCCTCGGCGCGCCGATGTGGGAACTGCCGTCGGCGGCGTGTCGCTACATGATCCCGCTGACCATCGCCTTCAACCTGCAACTGGCCCGGGAGCCAACGCTGCGCGGCCGGTGGCTGTGGCTCTCGCTCGGCAACGCCTATTCGGTCTTCGGCGTCGCGAAATTCCTGACGTACACGTCCTGAGGCCGCGCCGGGACGGAAACCGGAGAGGGCGACGGACGCCCCACCCTTCCGGTCACGGCCCGGCGACCAGCAGGGCAGTGACGTCAACACCATCGGCGTCGACCAGCCGCGCCCGGATGGCCTGCGCCGGGGCCGCGGCTCCGGTGGAGTCCTGCCCGGCCTCCATCCGCACCTCGGCCAAGCCCGAGACCACGACGGGGCCGCCGGTCGGCTGGCCGAGGCCGCCGCCCGCGACCTTGACCTGCACCTGCGCCGTGGCTCCGAAGTACAGATACGGAAGGGCCGAGCCGGCCGCCGCGATGTCGTGGACGACGACCGGCTGGCCGGCGACCCGGGCCACCGTCGGCGCCACAAGTCCGGCGTAGCCGCGATCGGTCGCGAAACTCACATTCCCCTGGTGGATCCCGCCGAGGCCGCCGTCGGCGCTGACGATTCCGGCGACGGCGACTTCGGCCCAGCCGGCATACGGCACGTCGGGGCGGGCGACGCCGGGGTTGTTGGCCGGACCGACCGAATAGATGGTGAAGTGGGTAGTGGCGTCGGCCCCGGCGAGGACGAGCGTTGCCCGCCCCCTCATGTAGGCGATCGCGCTCTGGTTGTAGAGAGCCGGGGCCATCGGGCCGGCGGGATTCTCGAGCACGACGGTGATGGCGCCGGCGCCCGACAGCTCAACTTGGACGATGCTCTCGTTCTCGTCGAGGAACGAGAGGCGCGCGATCTCGGCGGGATCGGCCGTGAAGGAGCCAGCCGGGCCGGTCAGGAGAAATTGGTCGTAGGTGTGACCGTTGGGGTGGCGGATATTCTGCCACTCGGGCCGGGTGGTGACGGCGCCTGCCGTCCGGACGCCCGCCGGAGGAAGCACCCCAACAACCGCCGGAGGGGAAACAGCATCGCCTCCGCCGGAGACCGCGCAGTCGTAGATTCCGGCATCGGCCGGCGTGATTGCCGGGATGGTGAGGGCGGAGGAGGTCGCGCCCGTGACGGCATGACCGTTTCTGAACCACTGATACGAGAGCGAGGAGTTGCCGGCCGCGACCACCGCCAAAGCCGCGTCGTCGCCCGCAACCACGGAGCGGCTGGTCGGCGGCGTGACAATACGCGGCCCCATCGGCGGGATGTCCAGGCGCGCGAATCCGCTCGCGGTGGAGCCCGATAGGTTGGTGACGATCACCATGTAGTCGCCGGTTTGCGCGACGGAGAAGTCGGGCAAGGTCAGCACAGCGCCGGTCGCCCCGGGAAGGTCCGCGCCGTCCCGGCGCCATTGGTAGGCGAGCGTGCCCTCGCCCGTCGCCGTCACGACAAGAATGGCTTCTTTCCCCGGGGCCACGGTCGTGCCGGACGGCTGCTCGACGATGGTGGGCGGGGCCGGTCGGGGCGGTGGTTCGGCCGCAGTGTTGAACGAGTAGCCTTGCACATCGATGACAGCCCGAAAGCCGTCATAGGTCGTGGAGACAGTCGTCCAGCCGGACGCGAGCGGCGTCAGTCGTCCCAGCACCGGGTTGGAGAGCTGGACCACCCTTGGGTCGGCCACCTCGAGGGTCGGGTTGATCGCGGTAGTGCGCAGGTCGTGGCGGAAGCGCAGATCGAGGTAGGCGTAGGCGGCGCCCCCGAGGTCGGAGGGGCGCAGCGGCACCAGTTGGGGGCCGTGGCAGTTGGTCAGCTCGGCCCCGACCAACTCCGCCGGGGCGTGGCGGAGGAAAAAGTGGAGCATGCTGCGCGCCTGGGTCCGGACGGCTTCCCAGTTGTGCGGAAAATTGTGCACCTGACAGAAGGCGACCTCCACGCCCTCGCGCCAGCCGCGCTGCCGCAGGGCGTTGGCGGCGATCTTCGCGTTCTGCCACATGGAGACATACTCCTGGTCGGCGGCCATGATCCAGAAACGCGTGGCGAATTTGGGTGCCGTATCGCCCAGCAGCCGGTTGAGCAACTGGTTGCCGTTCCACCAGAGCGACGGTTCGAGGCAGGCCGCCATCCCGAAGGTCTCGGGATGGACATAGCCCAGCCAACAGGCGGCGAGCCCGCCCAGCGAGATGCCGATCACCCCGGTGGAGGCCGGCTCCGGTCGCGTGCGGAAGCGGGTGTCGAGGTAGGGCTTGAGCTCTCGGGTGATCAGGTCGGCAAAGGCCTCGAGCCCGCCGGTGTTCGGGCCGGTCCAGGAGGGCGTGAGGTCGTAGCTGCGCGAGTCGGAGGTCTTGTTGGCGATCGCGACGAAGATCGCGGGCTGGATGAGGTTCTCCTGCACCAGGACATCGTGTTCGGGATGGGGATCGAAGGCATCGAAGGTGAAGAACACGGGATAGGTGGCCGTATCCGCTTCGTAGTTGGGTGGCAGATAGACCGTCACCGGATAATCGCCCGGGAGCGGATGAGGGCCGGAGCGCAGCGTCAGCCGCACCTGGCGCCCGTCGCGCGAATTCTCAACGACCGCACCCGGGGTGGTTTGCGCCCAGGCGACGAGCCCGCCGCCCATGAAGAGCAAGGTGATCGCCGCCAGACGGAGGAAAGGCATCATGGGGATGGGCTTGAGGAAAGTGGCTCGCCGGCCGCCCGCATCGGGAACGCCCCTGCCGCAGGGTTTCTGCGGCCGAGCGGGCCGGGAAAGCGTTGGTGAACGGGCAGCCAGCGGGAGCATAACCCCTTTGCGATAGCAATCCCTTCACCGGCCTTCCCGGCCACGCGCGACCGCGGAGAATCGTACCCCCGGCAGCAGTCCGATCGCACAGATCGCAACATGGCCCTCGCGGGACCGCGATTCGTCTCCGCGTTCTCCGCGACTTCGCGTGAGGCTGGATGGAGTCTGACTTCGGAATGGTTCCCACGCGGAGGCGCCGAGAGCCCGGAGCGAGACAGGCCCTCCGCCGCACAGTAGCGCGGCAGGTCGGGCGAAAAACCCGCCCCACCCACCCTCGACCCTCGAACCGACCGGTCTCCCCGCCCGTTCAACGGTCAACACGTTGACCGTCCGACGCCCTTGCCCTCCCCGGCCGCTTCGCATCCGATCACCCTCGTCCGTCTTCCTCCGCTTTCCGTCTTCCCGTTTCCGCCATCCGCATTCCGCAATCCGAAAACCCATGAGTCTTCCCATCAAGCCCGCCGCCCAGTGCGCCTTCGATCAGATCTCGCTCGGCGAGGTCATGCTCCGCCTCGATCCCGGCGAGGGGCGCATCCGCACCGCCCGCTCCTTCACCGCCTGGGAAGGCGGCGGCGAATACAACACCTCGCGCGGCCTCCGCAAATGCTTCGGCCTGCGCACCGCCGTCTGCACGGCCTTCGTCGACAACGAGGTCGGCCACCTCGTCGAGGACTTCATCATGCAGGGCGGCGTCGCCACCGACTTCATCAAGTGGCGCGAGGATGACGGCATCGGCCGCACCATCCGCAACGGCCTCAACTTCACCGAGCGCGGCTTCGGCGTGCGCGGCGCCGTGGGCGTCTCCGACCGCGGCAACACCGCCGCCTCGCAGCTCAAACCCGGCGACTTCGACTGGCAGCACATCTTCGGCAAGCTCGGCGTGCGCTGGCTGCACACCGGCGGCATCTTCGCCGCCCTCTCCGCCACCACCGCCGAGACCGTGATCGAGGCCGTCAAGGCCGCCAAGCAGCACGGCACCATCGTCTCCTACGATCTCAACTACCGCCCCTCGCTCTGGAAGAGCATCGGCGGCCTCAAGAAGGCCCAGGAGGTCAACCGCGAGATCGCCAAGTACGTCGACGTCATGATCGGCAACGAGGAGGACTTCACCGCCTCCCTCGGCTTCGAGGTCAAGGGCGTCGACCACAACATCTCCGCCATCGAGACCGACGCCTTCAAGGCGATGATCGAGACCGCCGTGAAGGAGTACCCGAACTTCAAGGTCGCCGCGACCACCCTGCGCCGCGTCATCACCGCCACGAAGAACGACTGGTCCGCCATCCTCTGGCACGACGGCAAGTTCCACGAGAGCCGCAAGTATCCGGAGCTCGAGATCCTCGACCGCGTGGGCGGCGGCGACAGCTTCGCCTCCGGCGTGCAGTTCGGCTTCATGCAGTTCAACGACGCCCAGAAGGCCGTCGAGTACGGCGCCGCCCACGGCGCGCTCGCCTCGACGACCCCCGGCGACACCTCGATGGCCACCCGCAAGGAAGTCGAGAAGCTCTTCTCCGGCGGCGGCGCCCGCGTGCAGCGCTGAACGGGACTCGTTTCCGCACTTCACGACGGCCGGCGCTCCCCACGGCGCCGGCCTTCTGCATTCACGGCGCCCGCGTCACCCGCACGCGCATGAAACGCCGCGCGGCCTTCGCCGCCGGCATCGCATCGCGCACCGTCACGCGCTCGACCTCGTCCGCCAGCGCCACGGACGGAAGCTCCACCGTCGCCCCGGCGCCCGCGGTCCAGTTCACGAGATCGTCCGATACTTCGACGACCGGCACCGCATCCGTCGCAAGGGTGTTGCGGGTGAAAGTGGCCGTGAGCGCCCGCCCGTCGGCGTAAGCCGCGAGCGCAATCTGCGGCGCGGCCGACCGCGGGTTCTTCGCCTTCGGATCGAGGCCAAAGCCATACTCCTCGAGGTTCGTGAAGCCGTCGCCGTCGGGATCGGCGGATGCGCTGGTCGCTGCGGCACGGAAGTTCTGATACTGCCAAATCGAGTAGCCGTCGGAAAGCGCCAGCACGGCATCGATCTGGTTCTTGTACGTCGATAACTCCATCGCCCAGGTGTCGTTGCCCCAGATGGCGGTGAAGTAGGGCTGACCGGGCAGATCCGGGAAGGCCACAAGCGTGCCGGCCAGCCGCCACCGCCCGTCCTCGCGGGCGAAGATCGCCCCGCCGGAGTCGCACGCGGCAATCATGGCCTCGGCGGTGGTCGAATCGCCGGTGCCGGGCTTGTTGAAGGCGGCGGCATAGACGCGGCAGGGGCCGACGCCGTAGTCGGTGTCGAGAACACCGCTGATCCGGTTGCGCCCCCAACTCCGCCCCCAGCCGGCCGCCTGAAAACCGGTGTACTTCACGGGCGTGCCGCCGAGCACCCAGTTGGCGTCGTAGGAGGCCGCCGCCCCGCGCTGCAGCCCGAATCCGATCAGCACGACGTCCGTGCCGAGAGCCAGCGGGCGCGTGATGGTCTCGGCAACCGGCAGGCCCGGATCCGCAGCGAGCCGGAACAGCGCGAGATCGGTCTCCGCCGCGCCATCCGGCGAACGCAGGGGGACCCACGAGCCCGGTTGCGACGAGACCGCCCCCGTCGAGCCCACGATGTTGGCCGGAAACCCGACATGCCCAGCCGTGAGCACCCAGCGATTGCCGAGATAAACCCCGGACGCGGTCGAGGGCGTCACCACGCTGTCCCAACCCGGGTCGTCCGCCGGCCGGGCCTGCTGTACCGATGGATCGCCTACCGACACGACGCCGAGAAGCGAAGGAACCGTTCCGCCGGCGGCCAACACCAGCCCGAGACCGGCCGCGAGATGCCGCCGGATGCCGGCGCGGGATTGAGCACGATGCATAGGAGGCCGCCGAGCCGAACGGCCCGGTCCGAAGTGATCAACCCAAAGCCGCCCGCCGGGGCACGAACTTGTCGTAAAATGTGGTTACGCTCGCGGCGGCCGGCGCACGGGCCCGGGTCCGGGCTGTGCGCACGCCGGACCACCGCGCCCACAGCGAGAGGGCAGTGCGGCTCGCGTTTCGCCCGGTGGAACTACGCCCCGACGGTTCCCGCGCACTGGCCGCCGGCCTCCGGCCTTGTCCGACCGCAGGGGCTGGCGACGCCCAGCTACGGTTTCACCGCATCGTCGGACTCAGGCGTTCGGGACCGGGGCGAGCGCCGCGCAGTCCTCGAGCAGCCGCACCTGCCAGGGCAGAAGAATCTCGCCGAGTTTCTCGGGCTCGCGCGCGAGCTGGGCGAGCTGGGCCCGGCTCGCGATGAGCGTGGGGTCGATGTTGAGACGCTTGGCCTGCCGGTCGCGTTCCTCGCGGATCTTGTCCTGACGCTCCAACTCCCGCGCGCTGAGGGGGAGTCGATCGCCGCCGTTGCTGCGGCGGCGGGGCAACGACGCGGGGTCACGGTCGAGGCCCGCCCGCAGCGCCCGCTCGAAGCTGTCGCGGATCCGTTCGCGTTTGCCGAGGTGGATGTTGGCGAAGGCGTCGAGCGCCTCGCCATGGTCGGCGGCGGCGGCGAGATGCAACAGCAGGTCGTTGCCCACGACCTTGAACGGCGGCGCGTCGAGGCGTTCCGCCTGCTGCTCGCGCCAGTGCCAGAGCTCGTGGAGCACGCACAGGCCGCGGCCGCGCAGGTGCTCGGATTTTCCGATGCGCCAGGAGTTCTCGTCGGCCTTGGGGAAACCGGCCAGGCCCGCGCGGATCTGCCAGTCGCATTTCTGCCGCAGCCAGTCGACGCGACCGTGCCGCTCGAGCTCGGCCAGCAGCAGGTCGCGCAGCGCCGGCAGGAAGATCACGTCCTTCGCGGCGTAGTTGAGCAGCTTGTCGGAGATGGGACGCTTGGACCAGTTGGCCTTCTGGCCCTCCTTGGCGAGCGTCACCCCGAAGTGGTCCTGCAGGAGCGAGGCGAGGCCGAAGCGCGGGCGGTTGAGCAGCTGCGCGGCGAGCATCGTGTCGAACATCGACGTCGGCACGAAACCATACTCCTCATACAGCAGGCGCAGGTCGTAGTCGCTGCCGTGCATGATGAGATGCTTGCACCGGAGCCGCTCCCAGAGCGGGGCGAGCGGCACGCCGGCGAGCAGGTCGAGCAGGAACGTCTCCCCGGCGGCATGGATCTGCATCAGGCACACGCGGGTCCGGTACCGGAAGAGGTTGTCGGCCTCGGTGTCGATCGAGACCTCGGTCGCACGGTCGAGCGCGGCCAGCAGCGGGGCGAGCTGGCCGGGCAGGGAGATGAGGGTGAAGGATTCGTCGTGGGACACGGGCGGAAAAAAGGGGCTCAGCGCGGCGCCGCCGGGGGTGCATCCCAGGCGGAGAGGAAGGCATCGACCAGCAAGGGTAGATCGGCACTGTAGCCGCCCTCAAGCACGGCGGCGGCCGGCAGCGCGGATTCCCGCACCCACCGGCCCAGGCTGCCGAAGTCGGCCGGCTCGAACGTCAGCTGCGCCACCGGATCCTGCGCGTAGGCGTCGAAACCGGCGGAGACGAGCACCAGGTCCGGGTGGAAGGCGAGCAGGGCGTTCCAGGATTTGCGCATCTCCTCGAGCAACGCCTCCCGCGGCAGGCGCGGCGCCACCGGGAAATTCAGGCAGTTGCCCTCGCTCGCCAGGCCGGTTCCGGGATAGCAGGGATGCTGGTGCACCGAGACGTACAAGGTGCCCTCCACCCCGGCGAGGATCTCCTCCGTGCCGTTGCCGTGGTGTGCGTCGAAATCCCACACCGCCACCCGCCCCGCCCCGCGCCGGCGCGCCTCGAGGGCGGCGATCGCGACTTGGTTGAGGTAGCAGAAACCCATCGCCCGGCTGCGGGTCGCGTGGTGCCCCGGCGGCCGCAGGAGCGAGAACGCCCGCCGGCCCGCCAACGCATGGTCGAGCACCGCGAGTGCCCCGCCCACCGAGCGCACCGCATGCTCGTCGATCCGCGCGAAATACGGGGTGTCGGCGTCGAACTCCTCCGGCTTGCGCAGCCGCGCGAGCAGCGCCGCATCGTGCGCGAGCAGGATCGCCGCCTCGGCGGCGCCGTCGGGCCGCTGCCACTCCCAGTCGGGATGGTTGGCACGCAACAGCTCGGCGGTCTTGAGCACCCGGGCCGGTTGTTCGGGCCGTTCCGGGCTGCCGAACTCCGCGCACGCGGGATCGTGGATGACGATCATGTCGCCCGAAAATCGTCCCCCCGCCGCCGGTGTAAACTGCGAAAATCGGCACCGCTCACCGCAGCGCGAGCCGCAGCCGGAAGAACTCCCGCGGCGCCGGCGGTTCCGCGCGCCGCAACCGGATCCGCCCGGGCTCGCCGGTATCGCCCCACGCACTGCCGGGCGCGACGCCCGCGTCGGACCGCGACCACACTTCGCCCCAGGCGGCCAGGTCGGTCGAGGCCTCCAGCACATAGACCAGCCCATGGGGCTCCGGGCGAACGCCAAACTCGATCTCCGGATACACGGCGCCGCCCCCCGGGAAGTGCAGCGCGGCCCGCGGCTGCGCCCCGGCGGCCGGGACGAGCGGCGCGGTGCCGAAGGCGAACTCCGCGAGGTTGTCGGCGCCATCGCCGTCGGGATCGGCCGCCGGATCCGCCGCCGCCAGCCCGTCGCCGCCGGCGCCGAACTCCTGCGACCGCCAGACCGCATACGGCTGGAACTCGTGCGCCCCGCAATCCGGCGCGGTGTCGGCCGTCGACCGAATCCAGACGCGTCCGTGCCGCAAATACTCCCGTGTCGGCGCATGCGCCCCGGCGGTCGACGCCAGCGCCGTGCCGACGTCGCGGCACGGCGAACTCCCGTCGAGATGGAAGTCCTGCGCGGCGCCGGCGAGAAAGCCCGGCTCCACACCCGCGAGGTTGCCGCCGCCGTCGACCACGGTGCCGGTGTGCGCCGCGTTGAACGAGACGACCCAGCCGGCGCGCAGCCAGTTGCCGGCGAGGCGGAGCGTGCCCGCGGAATCGATCATCTCGAGCTGCCCCGCGCCCGCCGTGGTGAAGACGATGTTGTTGCGCGCGTCGCAGGTCTCGTCGTCGGTCGAGAGCCGCAGCAGCGTGTTCCGCCCCGCCCGGGTGGAGACGATGGTGTTGTGGAAGAGATGGAGCGTGCCCTTGCGGTACGACCCGGTGGCGCCGCTGTCCCCGCCGTAGTGGATGATCTGGCGGTTCCCGTCCTCCGGCTCGACGAGGACGTTGCCGTAGACGAAGGTCTCGCGGTACGAGGGATGGCCCGCGATGACGGCGCTGCCCTCGGCATCGACCAGATCGAGCTGGCGGTTGCCGCCCTCGATCCAGTTGTAGCGCACGACCAGACCGGCGGAACGGTCCTTGAGGTTGTTGCCGTTGCAGCCGGCCCGCAACGGGCCGAAACGATTGAACTGATACACGATCCCGAGCGCCTCGGTGTAGGCGTTGTGCTCGTAGGCGCTGCCGGTGTTGCCGTTGCCGGACAGCTCGCAGTACTCGACCAGCACGTCCTGCGAGTCGGGTGAGATGAAGAGCCCGTTGCCGCAGTCGCTCAAGGCGCAGTCGCGCACCACCAGATGGCGGACCTTCTCGACGTAGATGCCGGCGGCGTTGGCGACATAGTTCTCGGTCGCACCGCCCGGCCCGGTGAAGGCGTACGGCGGTCGCGCCCCGCGGAAATCGAGCCCCTCGACGACGAGATGCTGCGGCATGGTGTCGGCCGGTACGTTCGCCCCACCGATCTTGAGCACGCCGCGGTTGCGGTTCCAGTAGTTGAGCGCCGCGCGGGTGCTCGCGCCGTTGCCGGCGATCACGGGCCGCGCGCCATCCGGACCGCGCACGCCGCGCACCGCGATCGGCGCCTCGGCCGTGCCCGCCCGACACAGGACCCATTTCGCCGGATACGGTTCCGCCCGCCAATGGATCCAGACCGTGTCCCCCGGCAGCAACGCCTCCCACGCCACCGCGCCGGGCTCGGCCAGCGGCTGCCCCGGACCGACATGATAGTCCGCCGCTGCGAGCCGCCCCGCCGGGACCACGCCTGAGCCGAGGAACAGGGCACCCGCAACACCGACGATGGTCCGCAGAAAATGCACGCCCGGACCATGCCCGCCCGGGGCCGCCCGTCCACCGCACAGGGGAACGCCAGGGCAATTTTACATCGTGCTGCCGACCGTGCGTTCGAACTGGTCAGATAACAGAAGGATTGCGTTCGCTGCCGGATTTACCGTCCAATGCCCTTTGAAACCTCCCCCCACCGGAGCACCGCCGCCCTCGATGAGATTTCCTTCGTCCCGCCCGCGCCATGGCCACGGCCTTCCCTTCGGGTCGGCCGCTCTCCTCGCGTGCCTCCTCACCCTCGGCCCGCTGCGGGGCGCGCCCGCCACCGCCTCCGCCGGCACGGAAGCCGGCCCGCCCCTGCGCAGCATCAATGACTTTTACGCCGTGCCGCCCGTCGAGATGACCAAGGCGCGCTCGTTCTGCTGGGACCTCGACATCCTCTACTCCGACCCAGACTGGAATCTGCTGTGGGTCCACAGCGACGGGCTCTCGACCTTCATCCCGACCGAGAAGGGCTTTCCTCGTTTTCAGTACGGCCAACGCGTGCGCGCCGAAGGCGAACTCGTGCCCGCGGCCGGCGTCTCCCTCACCGGCGCCCGGCTCACCCCGCTGCCCGAGCGCGCCGCCCTGAAGCCGCTCGACGTCACTGGCCGGCTCGCCGAGTTCCCGCAGTTCAACGAACGCCTCGTGACGCTCGAGGCCATCGTCGATCGCCAGAGCGACTCCGATCCCGCCCACCTCATGCTCGAGGCCAGCGCGGAAGGTTGCCACCTCGTCATCCGTATCCAGGTTGAACCCGACACCGCGCGACCCGCGCTCGAAGGCGCCCAGGTGCGCGCCACCGGCGTGTTGGTGGCCCACCGCGATTTCTCCGGCAACCTGAGCAGCATCGCCCTCTGGGTCTCGTCGCTCGAGGCCCTCGAAGTCCGCGGCAACCTCGCCGACGATGCCGGCTTCAAGACCCCGGTCGTCCGTATCGACGAAATCGCCACCCGCACCGGCGGCCGCCCCGTCCACATCATCGGCACCGTCCACGCCTTCGACAACACCGCCGCCACGATCACCCTGCGCGACGCCACCGGCCAGATCGACGTCATCACCGCCCAAAGCCGCGACGTGCGGCTTGGCGCCTCGCTCGAGGCGGTCGGCATCCCCGAGACCGCCGGCCTCCAACGCCGCCTGCGCAACGCCCGCGTCCGCGTGCTCGCCGACCACCGCGCCACCACCGCGCCCAAAGGCGACGCCGCCTCCCCCTTCCGCCTCGTCGATCAAGTGCTCGCGCTCGAGCCCGAGGCCGCCGACCGCGGCCAGTCCGTCCAGCTCTTCGGCGTCGCCACCTGGATGGCCGCCGACCAAGGCACCATCTTCATGCAGGACGTCTCCGGCGGCGTCGAAGTGCGCCTGCCCCCGATGACCAAGCTGCCGCCGGTGCTCCCTTGCACCGTGCGCATCGCCGGGCGCACGGCGCGCGGCTCGTTCGCCCCGTTGGTCGCCGCCTCGATGGTCGTGTGGAGCAACCCGCTCGGTTCCCCCGACCCCCATTCCGCCACGCTCGACGAGATGATGAGCGGCAACCTCCACGGGCGGTGGGTCGCCACCAGCGCCTACCTGCGGGCGATCGACCGCACGCCGCAGGCGGTCCGCCTCGAGCTCACCACCGCCTCCGGCGAATTCACCGCCCTCCTCCCCGGCAACGCCGAGGTCGCCGCCGTCCCCGGCTCGATCATCTCCCTGCGCGGCGTCTGTTGCGCGATCGCCAACACCCGCCGCCAGCTCGCCGGCGTCCAGCTCCTCGTCCCCGGCGCCGCGCACCTCGAGATCGAACAGGCCGCCCCCGCCGACCCTTTCGCCCTGCCGGTCCGCTCCCTCGCCGGTCTACGCGAGTTCGGTCCCACCGATTCCACCCTGCGGCGGATCTGCACGCTCGGCACCGTCCTCCTCCACGAGCCCGGTCGGTATCTCTGCCTCCAGGACGGCACGGACTCCCTCCTCGTGCTCTCGCGCGACCCCGCCCCGCTGCAACCCGGCGATCGGGTCGAGGTCGTCGGCCTGCCGGGGACGGCGGGCAGCCGCATAGTCCTGCGCGAAGCCGCCTACCGACGCACCGGGGCCGGCGACACCCCGGCGGCTGTCCCGATCGCCAGCCCCGAGACCATCGACTCCGCGCTCGACGGCCGGCTCGTCGAGCTGCGCGGCACGGTCGTCGCCCTGCACCGCCAGCACACCGGCTGCATGGTCACGGTGCAGGCCGGCAAGCGCCGCTTCGACGCTCACATCGCCTGCGACCAGCTCGATGCCGCGCGCTGCCCCGAACGGGCGGTCGTCGCCCTCCAGGGCGTGTACCGAGTCGTCTACGACGAATACCGGCAACCGATCGACTTCCATCTCCGGCTGCGGTCGGCCGCGGACATCGCGCTGCTCGAAGCCCCGCCGCTGCTCACCGTCGAACGCACGCTCTGGATCGTCGGCGGCCTGCTCGTGTTCACCGGCGCCGTCCTCGGCTGGCTCGCCGTGCTCCGCGCCCGGGTCGCCCGGCAGACCGCGTTGATCCGCGCCCAGCTCGAGCACCAGGCCAAGCTCGAGGCCGACCTCCAGAAGGCCCAGCGCATCGAGTCCCTCGGGCTCCTCGCCGGCGGCATCGCGCACGACTTCAACAACCTCCTCACCGGCATCCTCGGCAACCTCAGCTTCGCCCGCCTTGAGGTCCATGAACAGGATACGATCGACGCCAGCCTCGCCGACGCCGAGCTCGCCGCCCTCCGCGCGCGCGACCTCACCCAGCGCCTCCTCGTCTTCACCAAGGGCGGCACCCCCGCCCGCGCCGCCGTGAACCTGCGCGAACTCGTCGACGAGTCCGTCAAGCTCGCGCTCC
This sequence comes from Verrucomicrobiota bacterium, assembly GCA_023446735.1. Lineage (GTDB taxonomy): Bacteria > Verrucomicrobiota > Verrucomicrobiia > Opitutales > Opitutaceae > CAJCBL01. Next base: position 2,422 of record JAEXPQ010000336.1, on the reverse strand, counting down.
ACAGCACCCCGGTGCGCGCCGAGGTCGAACAACCCGCCACCCTCTGGCTCGCCGAGGTCGACCGCGTGCAGATCGGCCAGGTCGTGCAGAACCTCGCCGTCAACGCCCTGCAGGCCATGCCCAAGGGCGGCGTCGTGAAGTTCGCGCTCGCCAACGCCCAAGTGGCCGACGGGTTCCGCGCCGCGCTCCGCCCCGGCCGCTACCTGCGCCTCACCGTCTCCGACACCGGCACCGGGATCCCGCCGGAGGTGCTGCCCAAGATCTTCGACCCCTACTTCACCACGAAGAAGACCGGCACCGGCCTCGGCCTCGCCACCGTCTTCTCCATCGTGCGCCGCCACGGCGGCCACATCGAAGTCGAGTCGCAAGCCGGCCATGGCACCACGTTCCGCCTCTGGCTGCCCGCCGCCGCGGCCGATGCCACCGTGCCCGACGGCGCGACCGCCCTGCCCGCCCCGGTCGCCACGCCCGCCCCCGAGGCGGTCCGCCTGCTCGTGGTCGACGACGATGTCACCATCCGCCGCATGGCCGCGATCACGCTGCTGCGCGCCGGCTACGAGGTCGCCACCGCCGCCGGCGGCCGCGAGGCGCTGGAACTGGTCCGCGCCGCCCAGGTCGGCCGCCATCCGATCCGGCTGGCGCTGGTCGACCTCACCATCCCGGGCGATCTCGGCGCCCGGGAGATCCAGGCCGGCCTGCGCGCCATCGACCCGCAACTACGCCTCGTGCTCTCCACCGGCCGCTCCGACGACCCCACCTTCCTCGCCTCCGCCGAACACGGCTTCGATGCCGCGCTCGCCAAGCCCTACGAGACGCAGGAACTGCTCGCCCGCGTCGCCGCCACGCTCCGGCGGTAGCCGGGAAGCGGGAGGTGTGCTGCCCGCCCAGGTCCGAGGCGGGACGAGCACGGCGTCGCAACTCCCGCCGGACCTTGCGTCTCGGCCGAGCAAAGGCCGTTCGGACCGGTCGCAGAAACGGAGGTCTTCGGCTTGGCCGGCAAACTCCATCCTCCCGATGAAGGCGGAAGCAGCGCAGGAGCGAAACTCGCCAGAGTTTCGACCGGCCAAGCTGGGTCGAAAGCCTTGGCGATATTCGCTACGGGGTGAAACATCCAGGTTGGCCTCCGGGTGCAGCGCGCATACCGCCGCGAACGGCAGCAGCGCCAAGAGGTCGGCCACACCCAGGAGCACTCGGAAAGCCATACCCTCTTGCCGGACGTCAGGAACGTCGGCCAACCGCTTCGAACGACGGGGAGGGGGCCTTGGCCAACGTTCCCGGCAGCGGCTGCACCGCCGTTTTCACCGTCGAGAGACGACGCAAAATCTGGAACAGCAGCAGACCCACGACACCGCAGAGAAACACCCCGAACGATCGGTCGCTCCCGTAACCGCCGGAAACCGTCACCAGCGCTCCATCGGGAGCGGTCCAGCTCGATGTGGAGTTGGAATGGAAGAGCAGCGGTAGCGCATAGACCAGCACGCTCCGACTTTGCACCCATCGTCCACCTTCGACTTTCCTTCCGGCTTCCAACCGCGCACGCGCGGATCGGATGCAGCGCCACAACAGGTAGAACGCGACCGCCCCGCTCAGCAGCAGCGCCCCGCCAACCCCATCGAGGGTTTCGCGCAGAATGCCGGAATCCCGCGAATACACGACGGTGCGGGACCAGTTCAGCCCCGCCAGCACCAAGCAATAGCCCGCGCTCCAGATATGAAGTTTTACGAGTGGTTTCATCTCTTTGCAGAATGCCTCAGGTCGGCCATTTCGGGAATCAGACATCGCTTGAGAAGCGGACGATCCCACCGGCGGCGCACAGTGGTGCCTTGCCGGCTTCCGACTTTCTCTGCGGCATTCCGGTGTGGCCATAATGCGGGGCAACGCGGCTCAATCCCGTGGCAAACAACTCGCCCAGATACGGGAAGAACGCGCGTCCGAAGTACCGGTAATCTTCTCGGAAGGTAACACAATTCGCCAAGACGTCGTAGAGCATGGGCTCCGCCCAAACCGCCCACCTAAACGGGTGACGCCGTCGAACCCAGGCGAGGATCTCCGTCGAAAACGCCGCACCGCAATAGATCGGGATAACGTAGAAGCCTGCCACACCCCGTGGCCACTTGGCCTTCTTCTTTGCCCGAGTTTCACGGTAAAGAGCGTCGATATCCGCCCAGACCTTTTCGGGTGTAACCCCGTCCCCTTCGAGAAAGAACGTTCCGGAAACGACATACGTACCGGCAATCCACCGCTCAACGAAGAGCGGCTCAAGCAGGGAACAGGAGACAGGGAAGTTCACCTTCGCCTAACGATTACGGTTGAGGGACGGCGGCCCCTGACTCGGCTAAGAAGGTGGGGCCTCTGCCGACATTCCATCTGGCCGCTTGTTGAACCAAGCCGCTGCGCGGCGGCGGGGTGCTGGAGATTGGGG